>JAFZXP010000072.1 GCA_017616735.1 Bacteroidales bacterium | reverse complement strand
GCTGTCTCGACAGGACTGCTAATACCATTTGCCAAAGAGAATGAGCCGACAAGGTCAGCATTTGACATGCTCACCCAAGCTGAATTACTTGCGAATTCGGTTTCGTCAATCTCCTTCATGTAAACATTAAGGTTACGAGCGTATGAAGAAGAGTTCTTCAGCCACATCGTAAGAGTGTTGATTGTACCAGCCATACCGATTTCGTCGGCTGTGTAAATCTGCTGTGTAAATGATTTCTCATACAATGAGTAAGTCGGAAGATAAGAATTGGTGGTTGTTGCTGTAGGATCACCAATAGTCACTTCGACAGCTCTCATTGTGCCTACAAAGGCAAACAAAAGCATCGTTAAGAATAAAAATACTTTTTTCATGATAGAAAAATTTAGTTAATAATTATGTTAATTTCTCAATTTTTCATTTTTAACTCCAATAAGGAGCGTCACTTTTTAGGGTGACGTTCCTTATTATATTAATAGGTGTTCTCTATTACTTTGTAACTGTTACGCGTTTTACGCTTGAACCGTTTTCAGTAACAACGTTCACCATGTAGACACCGGCCTCGAACTGGCTCATGTCGACGACCATCTGGTCGCAGCTGACAGCCTGGTCGTAGACCATCTGACCCAGAGCGTTGATGATGCTCACACGTTTCATAGCCGGAGCGTAGACGTGGATGTCACCGTTGGTTGGGTTAGGATACATAGCTTTGATTACACCGTTCTCGTTGACAGCATCGTCGTAGATAGCTGCGTATGTGATTGTGTTTTCGCATGAGATGTTGTAGTTTTCATCGATCCAGACAACTGTGTAGTCGTGTTCCAGGAAGTCAGGAGCTTCAACAAACATGTACTCTTCAGCTGTTGCACCAACAAATTCACCATCGAAGAAGACGTTGTACTTGTTAGGAACAATAGTTGTTGAGCCACCGCCACCGCCTTGAGCTGCACCGAGTTCATAGATAGCGATGAGGTTCGGGCTCTGCTGAACGTCGCCGTAGAATGCGAGTTTGTCACCGTAGTTGGCGATATGGCAACCACCTGCGCTTGCACCTGACTGGAAGCCTGGAGCAGCTGAGAAGTTGAACACCTGTCCGCCAAGAACGCCTGTTGTGATGTTGTAATCGTAAACACCGTTGTCACCGTTGTTGAAGCAGTAGACGTGCTCAACACCGTCAGCATCCTTCCAGTAAGCAACGTCTGATGCGCTTGTCGGCTCTGGACCAACCTGGACGATAGCACCTGTACGGTCGATGAGTGTCAGGTTGCCTGACCAGTTACCGACTACCCAGAAGCCGTCACGCTGTGGGTCGTAGCTGATGCAACGCATTGCACCGTAAGCTGATGAGAATGTGCTGACCAAAGTGTGGTTGTTAAGGTCAACGCAGTAGACTGTTGATGAGTTGGCAACACCGTAGATATACTGACCGTCGAATGTCATACCACGGAGTGTACCGCAACCGCTGATGTTGAAGCCTTCAATCACGTTGCCGTCCATATCATACTTGTAGAAGTTGTTAGCTGCTGAGCTGTAACCCCAGTTGCTGGTGTAGATGTACTGACCGTCTGTAACGACACCGTACTGACCACCTTCAGCTGCATTGAAGGTCTTCAAAACATCCCACATGTCTCTGTTAACAGGAGCTGCATAGCTCATGCCGCAGTTGTCGGCTGAAGCGATGCTCTTGTCGGCTGTGGTGAATTCGATATCATCAACAACCATGATGTACTGGTCGTTGCAGTTGAAGTGACGGATAGCGAGGTACTTAGTGCCAGCGTATGCGCTGAGGTCGGCTGTGAACTGATGCCATGAACCAAGTTTAGCGCCGTTGCCGTCGCGTGAAGCGCGACCGCCGTTCATTCCGCCATCCTTACCTGTCAATGTCCACTCCTGAACCATTGTCCAGTTGGTGCCATCGTCTGATACTGCTACTCCGAAGTGATCGGCAGGATATCCAGCGTCGGCTGCTGCTGCCCAGAATGACAGTGTTGAACCTGCTGTGATTGTCTGCTGACCCATGACGAGATACTCGTTAGGTGTGAGAGCGCCAACACCGTTGATGTATGAACCGCTGCAGATAGCGTTTGTACCGGTTCTGTACCAGTCAAGTGTCAAGCTTGCATAGTATGTCCAAGTTGTTGGGATTGCGCTTGTCAAGCACCATGTCCAACCGTCGTTGTTACCGTCGACAACAGTCCAACCTGTAGGCATGCCGCTTTCAAATCCTTCTGTCCAGCCGCCTGTTGGAGGTGTTGGAGGTGTTGGAGGTGTTGGAACTGAACCTGAACCCCATGTGAGGAGAACGTTGAGGTCATCCATTTCGTTTGTAGCTTCGAGGTCTTCAACCTGTGGTTCAACGCCTTCGCAGCCAATGTATGTGAAGTTGGCTGTTGCGTATGCGCTTAAACCTGTTGTGTAGTAAACTGCAACGCCAAACTGATATGTTTGACCCACTGTGAGGATATCAGGATTGATCTGGTAGTTGTTCTCGATAACTTCTTCCATGAACACACCGTCCAATGTGAGGTAGTAGCTCTGAGCGAAGTCGATAGCAGGGAGAACATCAGCCCATCTTGCGAAACCTGTACCAGAAACTGCAACACCTGTCAAAGGAGTAAGAATTTCTGTGAAGTTTGCAGTGATTGTCATTTCATTCCAAATGCTAATTACAGCGTCTGTAAGATCTGATGTGTAACCGTCAAGTTCAGCTGTAACGGTGTATTCACCTTTACGGAAGTTGTAGATTGTGTCTGTATCGTTCTCTTCGAGTGTGATGTTGTAAGCAAGATCTTCCCAGTTGTTGGTGAGAGTGAATGTAGCTCCCATGTATTCGCTTGAGTTGGCGATAGCTTTCACAACAACTGTTGTAGCCATGTCTTTTTCAAGAGTATTTGACCACTTTGGATCGGTCAAGTTACCGCTTCTCTGAGCCCATGGATAGACAGCTGAAACACCGTACTGGTACATACCTGGCTCTAATGAAGCATACATGTTATCTGTGTACATTGTGTCTGCGAATCCGATACCATAGTTGTCAGCGAGAAGTTCAACTGTTTCTTCCTCGAAGCCTTCCTTCATGAGGTTCTTTCTGTAAACCATGAAGTAGTGGTCTTCTGTTGGGATGAATGAACCGCCCGAAGCTGTGATGTCGAGCTGGATCTGGTTCTTCTCGTTCATCACTGTGCCTGAACCTGGATTTGTAGGATCGTATGCTGAAGCGTCTCTGTAGATACGGAGGGCCTGTGATGGAGCGGCAAATGTCTTATAAGTGTTCGATGATGTCCATGTACCTGTGAGGTCGTTGACGACGACGCAGAGGTTGGTTCCGTCGAAGTTGAATGGCTCGGTAAGCTCGATTGTGCACCATGTGTTGGCAACCCAGTTAACTGTACCTGCAAACACGAGGTCGTCTGCTGTTACCGGCACCCAGTCTGTTGCGCCAGTGAAGCTGGTCTTATCTGTGTTCACCATGTAGATGTTGAGGTTACGTGATGGTGTATTGACTGTAGCAGGCATGAATGCGATGCTGCTGATTGTACCGGCGCCACCGATTTCTTCATTGGTGTAAATCTGGTTGGTGCATGAGTAGTTGTAGAGGTTGTATGTTGGGAGATAGCCTGTTGTTGTTGTGCCACCTTCGCCAATTGTCACGAGTTCGCGGTTGCCGCCTCTGCCAGCTGACAATGTGATATCGTCAACCAGGAGATAGAACTGGTCTGAGCAGTTGAAGTGACGGATAGCGATGTACTTCTGACCTGCGTATGCGCTGAGGTCAACGGTCTTCTGATACCAGTTGCCCTGAGCGTTCATGCCGCGGGCACCCTTAGGACCTTCCTTAGCTGTCATTGTCCACTCATCAACAATGGTCCAAGGACCGTTAGCGTTGTCAGCCACAGCGACGCCATAGTGCTCGGCTGCGTATGAAGCGTCCTGAGCGCAAGCGTAGAAGCTGAATGTTGAACCTGCTGCGAGTGTAACCTGTGGTGTTACGAGATAGTTGTCAGGATAGACAACACCGTAGTTGTTGTCATAGCTCTGTGACATCATAGCGTCTGTTGATCCGTTGTGGCCGTAGCCTGTGCCTATCTTGGCGCTAACGAGTGACCAACCGTAACCTGCCGGTGAACCACCGTCAATCATTGTCCAACCAGCTGGAATCTGGCTATCGTCGAAGTTGACTGAGAATGTGCTGCCGTTGCCCTGGCCGCCACCATTGCCACCGCCATTTGACGGGTTGACGAAGTTGTTGAATGACCAGATAACGTCTGCCACATTGTTGCCCATGTGTGTAGCTTCTTCTGCATATACCTTATATACAGGAGTATATGTCTCGTGCATGTAGATAGCGTCGTTGATTGTAGTCTGATTATAATTGACCACAACACCTTCAACGACCACGCTTTCCATTCCTGCGTAGCTGGCTGTCACTTTGTAATTACCGGCCTTGATGTCGGTGAATGTGTAAGCGCCTGCAGCTGTTGTTGTTGTCTCGTAAGCGACTGTGTTGAGGTGCTCGTCTTTACCGTTGAGTTTCACTGTCACACCTTCCATCACTTCCTGTGACATCATTTCTTTCACAAGACCGATCATGTTGCCATTACCTGACACATAAACTGTAGCTGTGTTCGAGAAGTTAGACTCACCGATGTCGTAAACACCAGTTACGTTAACTGCATGGCCTTCCATGTTGTATGTAAGACCTGTGAGAGTGTACTGTCTTTCTGTTACAGGAGCTTCGTTAACCTTAACGCTGTCGACGTAAATGTTGCAGCCGACGAGGTCGCGGTTGCCGTCTCTGCCTTCCTTATTAATAATAATCTGGTTCTTTACGTTCTCAACTGTGCCGCTGTAGCTGCTCGGGTTGGCCGGATCGTAGTTGGTGTTGTCGTTGTACACACGGATAGCCTGTGCTGTGGCTGCGAATGTGTAGCATGACATACCGCTTGAGTATGAACCGGTGTTATCGTCCATGATGATGGCAAGGTTGCTGCCGTCATACATGAATGGATCGTCAAGTTCAAATGTTGTCCATGCGTTGGCTGCCATTGTCACGCTGCCTGTGAATACGAGGTCGTCAGCTGTAACAGCAATCCAGTCGCTTGTGCCTGCGAATGATTCTTTGTCGGTGTTGACAAGGTACATGTCGTATTCACGAGTCTTTTCTGAACCTGCATTGTAGAATGAAATGCTGCTGATGATGCCAGGAGCACCGATTTCATCGAGAGTGTAGATCTGCTGTGTGAGTGAGTAGTTGTAGAACGAGTAGCTCGGGAGGTATGAGCTTGTGCTTGTGCCTGTACCGATATGTGTCTCAGGAAGTTCACCGATAGCACCGCCTGTGATGCTCCATTTCACGATTGTGTTGTCACCAACGAAGATTTTGTCAGCTGTCACACGCACGTTGGTAGCTGTTGTGCATTCTGATGTGAACACGCCCTGTGCATAAACATAGCCAGTGTTGTTCTGGTTGTAAACTCTCCAGAAGTAACGTGTGTTAGGCTCGAGGGCGATTTCGAGGCTGCTGAGTGAAACGCTGCCGTCCCAACCTTCAGCGTCTGTCCAATCGACGATTGTCTCGAGGTTGTTGTAAACTGTACCGAACTCAATCATGTACTGAGCTGCGTTTTCAGCGTTGGTCCAACGGAGTGTTGTGTTGTTTGGCATGTTCTGTGCACCGTCGGCTGGGTTAACGATAACAACTTCGCCAAGATCGGCGTCGTAGTCAGGAGCCCAAGGAGTTGTAGGTTCGTCACCGCCTGTTGTGTAAGCGAAAGTGGTCTTAGGCAGGAAGTTGCGCTGTGTAGCTGAAATACTTGACAGTGAGCCATAGTTGTAACCTTGCACTGAAGCGCCTTCAACTGTTTCACCAGCCCATGTTACGCTCTTGTAGTTACCGGTTGTTGTGTTGTAAACACCGATAAGAAGGTTGCCACCGTTGTACTGGTAAGGAGTGGTGAATTCGATTGCCATCTCTTCGCCAGTGCCGTCGAGAGTACCTTCGTAAACCACGGTACCAGGACCAGCGAAATCGCTGATTGTAGCATCGGCCACTTCGTCTACGAAGACTTGCCATGTGCTAGTCCATGCCTCAGCGGCAGGGCTGCTTGCATAGAAAGTAATACCATTGATAGTACCACCATTCATAGCGCTCAATTCAGAGGCAGGATATACCATTTCTGCCTTCAGGTAAGCATCGCCATAGAAACCGTAAACAGGAACATAGCTGTTTGTTGCTGTGCCATCATGAACTGTGAGTTCAGCTGCTTGGCCGCCACCGCCGCCACCGGCTGTGATGTCGAGCTGGATGTTGTTACGGTTGCTGCGCAAAACCTTTGAACCAGTGTAAGAACCCAAATCATACGGATCAGGGTTGACGCTGTCGCTATAGTAGCTGATACCTGAGTTTGTCACTGATGTGCAAACAAAATAACGTGTGCTGTAGCCTGAGGTTTTCTCATGCATAGCAAACAGCAGGTTGCTTGTGCCATCATAGGCAAATGGTGTGTCAAGCGTAAGAGTGATCCACTCGCCTGCTTCGCACACTGGAAGTTCCCATGTGCCATCGAATACCACATCCGCAGCAGTAACGGCCTCAATATCCGTATTGCTTTCGAATGTTTCTCTTGCCACATTCTTCATCCAGACAGTGTATTCGTTTGTCTGAGCTGAAGTGTAGGCCTGGTTAATCTTGAAACTGATGGAAGTGATGTTTCCAGCCATTCCAATTTCACTTGCAAGGAACACTTGCTCTGTGAACGAGTAACCATAGAGAGAATTGAAAGGGACCTGGTACGAACTGACCGTACCGTCACCGATTTCAATCACGTCAGCTCTTAAGAAGCTTGTGCTTCCGAAGAGAGCTAACATCAAAAAGAGAATAAGTTTTTTACTCATAATTTTGAATGATTTTGTTAATAATTGTTGATTTTTACTAATAATTTTCGTTAAAATTTTAATTCAAACTTTGCTTTTTAACTCGCAAATATACACATAATTTATTTAGCGAGAGCAAAATTTTTAATTTTTTTTTCAACAGACCTGCAATTTTATTGACGTTTCAGTCGAAAAAAGCATCATCCGACATGAATATTTTTCTTCACAAGGGCCATGATTTTTTCCTGATCGTTGCCAAGTTCCTCGCGAAGGTTGGCATCGTTGAATCCCTTGAGATACTTGATAAGATAGTCGATTATGTTGTCGGAGAACACACCTTTTGCCGTGTAAATGGCACGATCTTTTTCAAGCTCTTCGGCGGCTCTGAAACACGAGTCGGGAAGCTGTTCCAGACTTTCGGCTACTTTTTTGTTTTTATCGTCGTGAATATTCACTCCAAGGCCGACATATGTCTTTTCGGCCACCTTAAGGGCATCGGGGTGCTCCATACCGTAACGTGCCGCTGCGCAGAGTGCTGCCATAAGCAGGTAGAGGTCGGCGCAACCGTCCGAAGCGCGCCACTCAAATGTCTGTTTGTCGCTGAAGTCGCGGTTTGACGGTTTTTCCATCGGGTTGGCGTTGGCAAGCATGTCTTTTCCGTTGTTGATCCAGCCAAGCGGAACACGCACCAAAGCGCTGCGGTTTGAGAACGACCAGCAGAGCGATGTCGGAGCTTCCTGATGAGGCACCAAGCGCATGAATGACAATGGGTTAGGATTGCCGAATGCCGGCAATGAAGTACCTGCCATCATGTAGCCTGCGATGGCTTTCTTTGCATAGTCGGTGAGCTCGCCGTTACGTACCATTACACTCTTGCCGTTCTTGGTGAATTTGCAGTGCACGTGCAGACCGCTGCCGGCCTTGCCCACAGTAATCTTCGGAGCAAAGGTGATGGTGACGCCGTACTGATAAGCCAACTGACGCATAATCCATTTGGCCACAACGAGTTGGTCGGCTGCGTCTTCGATGTTGGTAGGCAAAAATTCTATCTCGTTTTGCTCATAAATCTTGCCGTCTTTGGTGAAGTTGCCCACCTCGGAATGGCCGTATTTGATCAAGCCGCCGGCCTGCGCGATCAGGCGCATGGCTTCCACACGGTAGTCGGTGAATTTGTTGAACGGAGCGCTCTCGTGATAGCCGCGCTGATCGGGCACTTCGTACACCTCTTCGTCGTCGGCTATGATGTAATACTCAAGCTCGCCCATGGTTTCCATTTTCAGGCCAGTGCTCTTTTGGAACACTTGGTGTGCCTTGTGGAGAATGTATTCAGGTGAGCTCTCGAACGGCTCTCCGTCGCGATTGTAGAACGAACACAGGATATCGACAGTCGGTATCTCGGTGAACGGATTGCGGAAGGCTGTCCTGAACTTTGGCATGACGTAAAGGTCGGATTTGCCGGCCTCGATGAAAGGGAACAGGCTTGATCCGTCAACGCGTTCTCCTGCCGAGAGAATGTTGTCGAGATGTTCGTAGCTGTGGATTACAAAATTGAGGGTTTTGAGTCGGCCGTCCCATCCGCAATAGTGGAAATTGATAAATTCAACTTGATTTTCTTCGCAATAGCGGATGATGTCCAGTTTTGTGAACTCTGATGCCGGTTTTTGAAGATAGCGAACCAGCAGGTTTGGATTCATTTGAATTCTTTCGTCCATGATTTTTGCAAAATATTATTTAAATTATTTTTACAATGTAATTTGGACTGGCAAAGATAGGGAAAAGAATTATTCGGTCGACAATTTTTTCAACATTTTTTCAACAACTAACGGCTAGTATACAGCTCCAAAAGCCTTCTCGCTCCTTCATAAGCACTCATACGCTTGTTTTCGACATCGTTTTCTATGAGTTTGAGCATGTCGCTTATGAGTTGGTTTTCGTAGAAATTGTTCTTAAGGGTTTGGTCGATGGTGTCGAGCATCATCTGCACGTCCTGGCGGGCGCGTTTTTCGTCGAGATAGCCTGTTTCACGTATCTTTTCGACGTGTTGCAGCACCATTTGCCACACTTCGGGCACATTGTAGTGAGTGAGGGCCGAACATGTCGTGACTTTCACCTCCAGTCCCGACTCTGATGGAGGGAAAAGGTGCACCGCATTGCGGATTTCGGCGGCGGCTCTTTCGGCTCGCTGCACATTGTCGCCATCAGCTTTGTTCACCACAATTCCGTCGGCCATCTCCATAATGCCGCGTTTAATGCCCTGCAGTTCGTCGCCGGCGCCGCCTATCAGCACAAGCAGGAAGTAGTCGACCATCGAATACACTGCGGTCTCGCTTTGGCCCACTCCCACCGTCTCAACCAAAATGGTGTCAAAACCGGCAGCTTCGCATAGAATTATGGTTTCGCGGGTTTTACGCGCAACGCCTCCGAGAGTGCCCGCCGAAGCCGAAGGTCGAATATAGGCGTTGCGCTGTTGCGACAATTCCTCCATTCGGGTTTTGTCGCCAAGAATCGAACCTTTCGAACGCTGGCTGCTTGGATCGATCGCAAGCACAGCCAAACGTTTGCCCTGTTTGCACAACTCCATGCCGAGTGCCTCGATGAAGGTGCTTTTGCCGGCTCCGGGCACGCCGGTTATACCAAGACGGAGCGCCTTGCCACTGTATGGCACGCACTCCGCTATGATTTCCTGAGCCAACTTCTGATGTGTAGGCAATGAACTTTCAACCAAAGTGATGGCTTTGCTCAGAATCGTGATGTCACCGGCCAGAATTCCGTCGACGTATTCCTTCAACGGCAACAACTTCTGGCGGCTGCCCATCAGCCTTTCCAAAGCCTTTGGGTTGACCTGAATAGCAGGTTGGTCGGTGCCTGTTACCTGCAGGGCCGACTCCCACTCATGTTTCTGATTTTCGAAATGTTCATTGTCTACCATAGGCCGCTAATCGAAATTGAATCCGAAACCTATGGCCATCTGGTTGACGTCACCAAGTTCGTTGTTGGCATCTTTGATTTTGAACATGTCGGTCAAGCCCATTCTGAAGAAGATGACAGCCTCGTCAAATGCCAGTGAAACCAAGGCATTGAAACCTACAGGGCTGTAATCGAGATTGTCGGTGATTGTGTGCTTTGATCCGCCATAACGGGCGAATGAACGCACACCGAAACGCCATTCAAGTTCGGCACCGACTGCCAAAGCCATCGGGTCGTCTGAAACCATCCACTGGCACTGTATCATAACAGGCAGACGCAAGCTCCAATAACGGAGGAATGATCTGTGTGCGTAGTCGTTGCCCGGACCATGGCCTTCCTGGTCGGAATATTCACGCAAAGATTGGATGAAAGCGTTGCGATTGGCGTCGACATTCAACACTTTGTCGTGTGTGAAGTAGTTGTAAGCGTTGCTGATACCGAGACCTGTCGAAATTCCAAAGTGACCTCCTTTTGAGCACACCACTTCTTTGGTGCTATACAAACCCCATTCGAATGATGACGAACGAAGCGGCAAGCTTGCCTCAGGGCCGAAAGCACCCGATCTCATGTCAAGGTAGGCATAGTAAATACCCGGAAGAGGATCGCAGAGCTTATTCTTTAAGAATTTTTCGATAACGGTCACTTTTTCGTCACCATCCTGATGCTCTTTAATAATCACTGTCGTTTTCTCGTTTTGTGCGAAAACTGTCGCCGTAGCGAACAGCATGATAGCTGCTAAAGTAAATTTTTTCATGTTGTTTAAAGTTTTAACACATTTTGAACGCAAAAATACGCTTTTTGCTGCATACTTCGCAAAAAATTTTCAAAAGTTTTAAATCTTATATTGTTTTATTATTGATTATAATAATTCAATACTTTAATTCTATAAATATATTCGTATTTGGCCTGAAGCATTTCGCTTTCCGACTTGAAGAGGCGGTTTTTACTTTCGTTCAGCTCGAGCAAAGTGGCTTTTCCGGCCTCATAGCTTTCGTTGGAATAGCGGTATGCCACATCGGCCGACTGGTAGGTTTCATCGGCGGCAATGTATTTCTGTTTAGCGGCTACGGCGTTGTAATAAGCCTGCTGAATCTCCTTTTTAAGATCTTTCTGGGCGTTGGTTATAGCCAGTTCCTGATTTTGAATCGAGAGCTTGGAGATTTCAACATTGTATTTTGTCTGCATCGCATTGAAAATAGGGATACTCAGCCTCAAACCCACGCTTGTGCGGCCATTGGTGCTCATCTGATCGGAAAACGAGGCGTTGGGATAGCCGTCGGTGAAATATTTATAATAGCCGTTGGAATAGCCGGCATACAGGCTCAGCGACGGATACCATGAGGATTTTATGGCCTTCACGTCGAAATGAGTTTGCTCCAGACGCAGGTTGGCGGCTTGCATTTTAGGCTGGTTTTGGACGGCATGTTCATAGGTCATGTCCTGCGAAGGAATAGTCGGTGCCTCTTGACCGCTGAACGTATCGGGCGACACCACGTCAAAGCCCTCAACCGACTCCAACTCGAGTGCCTGCACTATATCCAAAATGCTGAGCATCAGATTGTTTTCGGCCTGCACAAGTGTTGATCGGGCTGTCGACACCTGAGCTGCGCTTTCGTACAAATTGGATTCGGCAACCTTACCCAATTCGTACAGCTGCTGAGTCTTGCTGTGCTGCTCCTGGGTGAGCGCAAGCTGCTTTTCGGCCACAGCCTTGATTTCCTTGTTGTACACCACCTGCATGTAATACGACATAATCAACAGTTTCAGGTCGAACTTTGCGGCTTCCAGATCTTTTTTGGACGCCTCCATGGCCAAAGCGCTGGATTTGGTTTGATTGTAAAGGTTCAAACCGTTGAAAAGCGGCATTCCAACTGATATTCCGAACGATGTTGAAGCCGAGTTGTCGGAAACATACACTCCGTTGGATGACGGCGACTGTCCGAAACCGAAGTTTTGCGAGGCGTCGGCGCTTACTGTCGGCAACCATGCGTTCTTCGACTTCTTATATTGGTATTCGGCATTGTCCTGACTCAGTATGGTTTGCAATATCTGGACATTATGCTCCATCGCATAATCCACACATTCGTCAAGGGTCCAGACCTTCTGCGCCTGACTTGCAAGAGATAATATTATTATTGAAATTACAAATATTATTTTTTTCATAGTATTTAAATATTTATTTGAGACTTCTCCATTCTGCTTCGCTTCAGTCGAAGTGACGGGGTGGAAAATTAATTATAAATCTCATTACCTCTAATAACATCTCCGGCACTCAATCCTTCGGTGATGACTATGTTGACACCATCAGACAAGCCTGTTTTCACCGGAGTTTTCACATCGTCTTTATATACAAAGGTGCTGTCGTTGCTGTAAACTATGCAACTTTCAGGCACTGTAACGGCGTCAACTGCCTGCTCGATGACTATTTCACCGTTGGCGCTGTAGCCCGCACGCAAATTGATGCCATCGGGGATGATCAGGCGAGCTTTCATCTGGAAGAACACCGCGCCGTTCTCCGAAGTGCCTTTTGGAGCGATGTATTCCAAGACAGCGTCGAAAACCCTGTCGTTCATGGCTCCGATAGTGATTTGCATAGGCATACCCTCACTGATGCGACCCACCTCGGTTTCGTCCATCTTGCCTTCGAAAATCATGTCGTGCATGTCGGCTACGGTGGCTATGGTGGTTCCGTCGTTGAAAGTATTGGAGTTGATGACGCTGTTTCCAACCTTCACAGGGATATCCAAAATCATACCGTTAATAGTTGATTTTATTGAGGTGTTGGTGTATTCAGAGGCGTTTTTCGAGATGCCTTCCTTGACGATGTTGAGCTGATCGAGGGCGTTGTCGTAGTTTTCTTTGGCCTGCTCGTACTCCAGCTGCGATTTCTCAAACTCCTCGGCGGCAATCAAACCTTTGTCTTTCAATGCTTTCTGACGATTAAATGTCTTTTCCACATTGTCAAGATTGAGTTTGGCAAGCTTCACCTGCGACTCGGTGGCGGCTAAATTTGCCACATCGGGGATGATTTTCACCATGGCGATAACCTCGTCTTTCTTAACCATCTGGCCGGCTTCTTTATATATCTGACTGATAATTCCCGACACTTGAGGTTTGATCGAGACCTCGTCACGGGGGTTGATTTGGCCGGTGATGACGGTCTTTTTCTGTATTGTGCCGATGGTGGCTTCAACCGTTTCGTATTCTTTTTGCTGTGGCTGGGATTTCTTGAAAAGATAAATGAATGTCCATACCACTGCTGCGATTAACGCAATGAAAAATAATGCTTTAAATACTTTTTTCATATTTCTTATTATTAAACTTTCAACTTTATTCTTTCAACTTTTTCAACTACTATAAACTCTAAACTATTCAAGTTGACTCCAAAACTATACAAATCCTCACTTCAGGGGTGAATCCTTGCGGCTTCACATTCGTGATTATTTGTATAGTTTTTTCGTCTTTCATACTTCAATATTTTACATCATACAGTTTGACTTCAAACTATGCGAAGCCTCACTTCAGGGTAAGCCCTTGAGGTCTTACATTCGTGATGCTTTCGCATAGTTTTCCGTCTTTCATAATTTCAATATTTTACATCATACAGTTTGACTCCAAACTATGCAAAAAGCCGCAGGCTTAATTTTTCAGCTAACGCAATGCCTGCTATTTTTTGCATAGTTTTCCGTCTTCATATCTTCAATATTTTAAACTGTCAACTTTAAACTGTCAACTTTCAACTCTAAACTATTCTTCTCTGATAGCATCAATAGCCTTGATTTGTATCGCTCTGGTAGCGGGCAAAACTCCTGAAAGCAGACCTGACATCACTATGATTACCGTTGCTGCGATTGCTGCTCCAAAACCGATTTGCGGGTCGAGGAACATCACGTCTTCCGTAGGCGTATTGCCAACAAATCCTGCCACTATCGCCATTATCGCCACACCCAAAACCAAACCTACGATACCTGCTAAAATAGTCAGCAGCAAGCTCTCAGCCATCACCTGACGGATGATAAGGCCTGGTTTTGCGCCAAGGGCACGCCGCACACCAATTTCGCGAGTCCTCTCTTTGATGGTGACCAGCATGATGTTGCTCACGCCAACCACTCCAGAAAGCAGAGTGCCTATTCCCACAATCCAAATCAATATTTTAATTCCTAAAAACAAATATTCAAACATGTTGAACAATTCCTCAAAATCGAAGCACATGAAAGCGCCTTCGTCGGTTGGAGCTATGTCGTGACGCTCACGCATCAAATTTTTGACCTCAGCCTGCAACTGCTTGGTATCGTGGCCTTTAGCGGTGGTAAAAACCATAAAATCGAATTTGTTGCCGGTGTGATAGGCCACCTGCATGGTTGTCAGCGGCAGAACAACAGTCTCATTCATCGAGCCGCCGACATTGACTTGTGAGTTGTAAGGATCGATCACTCCGACCACCTGGTAATAGATGCCGTTGGCTTTTATCATCAAACCCAAAGGATTCTTGTCGGCACCAATCACATCTTCGTAGACTTTCTTGCCCAATACGCAAACCTTTCGGGCTTCGGCTATATCGGTTTCATTGATGAAACGACCGTAAATAATCTTGCCTCTGTCGATTTCATTGTAATTAGGTAGCACTCCTTTCATGCCGAAATTGCCGCCTTTGATGCCGTAAAACACGTTGTTTTCGCCGTTGTAAGTATACACGCTCGATATTGGCGAAATCATATCTATTCCTTTGATTTTCTGTTTGACAGCATCAAAATCCGACATGGTGAAATCCCAGTCACGACCTTTTTGGTAACCTTTATACGCTTCGGTGGTATAGCTTGGAATCAAAAACGTCGAGTTGGTTGAGAAACCCTGAATATTACTGCGCAAACCGTTGTCGAAACCATTGCCGCATGCCAGCAGAATCACCAGAATGAAGATGCCCCAGAACACACCGAAGGCTGTCAACAAACTCCTTGTTTTGTTGCGGGCTATAGTCTGCCAAATCTCGTTTATATTATCTACATCGAACATATTTTTATTCTTATGGTCGCCTGACTAACTGCTAACTCCTAACTATCTATAGTTCATTGCCTCTATAGGTTTTACCTTCACTGAATTCCAGGCCGGAGCGAATCCTGCCGCCACACCACTGACAATCAACACCAATGTCGCTGAAATAACTATGCTGATATCAACCGTCGGATCGACAAACACCGACATTCCGTTGGGGTCGCTCAGGCCTCCTGACGATTCCATTATCGAGCCAATAATCTCAGTCACTCCTATGCCGCACATCATGCCGATATATCCGAAAATCGTAGTGATTACTAACGATTCCATCACAATCGAAAGCAAAATCGAACGCGGTTTCGCACCTAAAGCCTTACGGATTCCTATCTCGTTGGTGCGCTCCTTCACTGTGATTCGCATGATGTTGCTCACACCGACAACACCCGAAATCAGCATTGCGATGCCAATAACCCAGATAAAGATGTTGATAGTGTTGAAAATTCTCATGGTTTCCAACGAGTTGACCATCTGACTGTCAATCCACACACCACGCTTGTCTTCGGGAGAAAATTCGTGTAACGCCGCGATTTTTCTCTTCAACTCTGTTTGGAAAATCTCGTTATCCTCTTTAGTGTCAAGGCCTTTTGTAGTGAAAGTAATCTGGTAATACTCATTCTCATTATAAATCGCCTGCAAGGTGGTGTAAGGAGCATAAGCCAGACCGCGTTCGCCCCACATCTGAGCCTTGCAGACTCCCACCACCGTAAAGCTCAAACCATTGATAAACACCGTCTTACCTATTAAAGTAGTCTCACCTGTGGTGCGTAGCAACTCATCGTTCGAGTCGACATCTATCACTACCACCTTCGATTTGGTTTTCATGTCGTTCTCGTTGATGAAACGACCTTCCAGAATTTTTATGCCTTCAATGTTCTTATAAATAGGTTTCACTCCATCCAAGCCAACCGTTCTCGACTTGTCACCGAAGATAAGATTGCCGCTCTTTGACACTGTCGGCGACACTTCTTCGACCTGGTATAACGATTCAAGGAGTTGTATATCTTTGTTAGTCAACATGATAAAGCGGCCGGCCTTATGTCCTTTGTAAGGCAGCTCGGTCGAGCTTGACCATATTGAATATGTGTTTTTGATTCGGTCGGCAAAGTTGCCGGTGACACCGTTTTTCAGTCCGTTGCCGGCCGAAAGCAGGATAATCAACATGAAGATACCCCACGAGATGGCAAATCCGGTGAGTATGGTTCTCAGCTTGTTACGCTTGAGCGCCATGAAAATCTCCGACCAAAAATCCCTGTTGAACATTACTTTATCTCTTTTGTGAAATCCATTTTATCAGGGTCGTTTTCCTCAACCGACTCTATGATACCGTCTTTGAGATGCACAATTTTCTTTGTAAGATTGGCTATTCCACGTTCGTGAGTGACAACCACCATGGTGATTCCAGTAGCATTCACCTCACGCAAAATCTGCATCACCTCGGCTGATGTCTTGCTGTCCAAAGCGCCGGTCGGTTCGTCGGCAAGGATAAGCTTGGGTGAAGTTACCAGAGCGCGGGCTATTGACACACGCTGTTTCTGACCGCCCGAAAGCTCGTTCGGATAATGGTCGGCCCAGTCTTTCAAGCCGAAGCGCTCGAGATACTCCATCGCCATCATATTGCGCTTCTTACGGTTCACACCTTGATAAAACAGAGGCAGTGCCACGTTTTCGAGTGCAGTCTTGAACGGAATCAGGTTAAACGACTGGAAAATGAAGCCTATCAGCTTGTTGCGGAACTCCGCCGCCTGGTTCTCGGAAAGATTCTTCACCAACTTACCGGCCAGGTAATAATCGCCTTCGTCGTAGTTGTCGAGGATACCCAATATATTTAATAAGGTGGACTTACCCGAACCCGACGCGCCCATAATCGACACCAGCTCGCCCTCGGCCACCTCAAGGTTGATGCCTTTTAGCACGTGCAACGGCTGCGCTCCGAAATAAGTCTTGTTTATATTCTCAAGCTTTATCATAGTGTATTACGTATCTAAGACACTGCAAAAATAGTAAATATTTTTTACATGCAAGAAAAAAATGAAAAAAATTGCGATTTTTTCATTTTTAGTCGCTAGTCGTTAGTCTTTAGTCGTTAGAAAACCTTATCACTAAAGACTAAAGACTAAAGACTAAAGACTAATTAATAACAGAGACAATCGCCTCTCTCAGGTCGTTGATTGACACGTTACGCTTGACAATAACGCCATTTTGGTCGAGAATGACATTCTGCGGAATGAATGATATGCAGTAATCGCCGGCAGCCTTATTTTTCCAGCCTTGTAAGTCGCTGACATGATGCGGCCAAGCCAGATTATCGTCGGCAATGGCTTTTTTCCATGCCGCTGGGTCGGTGTCGAGCGAAACGCTGAAGATATCCACACCTTTGTTCTTGTATTCGTTGTAAATCTTCACAAGTTCAGGATTTTCCTTACGGCAGTCGGGGCACCATGATGCCCAGAAGTCGACGATAATGACTTTGGCCGTACCAATCACCGAAGCAAGCTCCATAGGATTGCCGTTGACATCGTTCTGAATAATGTTGGTGTAAGGCTGTCCGGCGCTAACTCTTGACAAATCCTGCAAATAATCGGCGATAAGCGATTTGTATCCGCATTTCATATCAATTGGCATGGCGTTGCACAAATCTTTCATATCCCTTTCTGAAAAAGCCCACTTGTAACGATACATGACGTAAGCTCCGGTTGCGTTCTCAATGTTTTCCTTCACATACATTATGGCGTAAAGTTTCATTTCCTCCTCATCCTGAAGCTTGTTGAACTCCTCGTCAAAACTGTTGAGGCTGGCCTGCATTGCCGAACCAGTTGCCTTTATACCGCCGGCTTTTTGATAGTCACCGGTGATTGTAATATCCTGATTATCAGGGAAGAATACCACAGGGCGACGCCAGCCGTCAATTATAATCTGCATTCCGTCAGAGATTACGCTCTTTTCCACCTTGAATACTACTGTATTATTTTTAGCCACAGCGTTTTGAAGAGTCATAAGCGTTGATCCGTCGTATTTCTGCAACGTGACGGTCTTACCGGTTGAATTTTCAAGATTAACAGTGATTTTAAAGGTTTTACCCCCGTTGCATGATACCAATCCTATCATGACCAACAATGCGATTAATACTTTTTTCATGATTAAGTTATTATTTTAAAGGTTTTATTACGTAACAAAATACAATTATCAAAATCAAGGATACAGGCACGCTAATAAGCACTTCGAGCAATACCTGATGGAAAAGCCTGAAACTGAATGCCTCGAGCAAAAACAGAGTCAGGTTGTGTATGATCAGCAGCAAAGCCGCATATATTGAAAACCACTTGATTTCCATTTCGGCGATTGAAGGATATGTTTTGCCTTCGAGTTCGTTTTTGCGAGTCATCAGAGAGATAATGTATGGCCTCAGGTAAGCTATCAGCACCATGGCCGCGGCATTGAGCCCTGGTGTGCCATTATAGATATCTACAGCCATTCCTATCAGAAAACCGTTGAACATCAGCTTGACGCGCGAACTGCTGAAAGGCATAAGCATCACAAACAATATGTAAACACAAGGTTTCACGTAGCCGCCAAATCGGATATTATCGCAAATGAACAGCTGCATGACAAGCAAACCGAAGAACAATAATATGTTACGTATCAATTTTGTATACATAGCGAATCTATTTCGGTTTGAAAATTATTTTTTACCACGTAAACATGACGCAAGGTGCTGAAATTAGTGGTGAATCTCAGCTTGGCGGTGATGAATGCGTCGTTGTCGTCGTTGTCGGTTGCTTCTATGGTGCCGACCGGAATCTCGGGCGGGAATGAGTTGGAAAAACCGCTCGTGACCAAAGTGTCGCCTTTTTCGATAATCAGATGTGACGGTATGTCGCGCACCTGTCCGTACTGGTAATTGACATTGTCCCACACCACGTTGGCAACGTATTGGTTGTCTTTGAATCGCCCGCTTATGACAGAATAACTGTTGAGCACGCTCATTACCGAGGCAAAGTTGGTGGTTACGTTGATCACCTTGCCCACCACGCCTTGGTCGCATATCACACCCATGTCGGGTTCCACCCCATCGGCCCGGCCTTTGTCAATCAGGATGTAGTTGTTGTATCGGTCAAGGCTGTTGTTGATGACATGAGCCGGCATGAATGTGTATAAATCGTTGGTTATCAGAGTATCGTGTTCGGTGTTTACATCGGTCAGACGGCTCAGCAACAATGCGTTTTGCCGGGCCAACTGTTCATTCTCGCTTTTGAGACTCATGTAATCGGCCCAGTTGGACGTGGTGGTATGTATCGAGCCTGAAATGCTGTTGGCCACACCCGCCATTTTCCGGTTATGGTAAGGCAGGCTTTGTATCACCATGATAAGACACAGCAATTCAAGCAGCACAAACACAATAGTGGCGCTGTATTTTCTTATAAAAACCAGCAGGTTGTACATCCTTACTTGATAAGGAACGGGAAACCGTCAAAGTTTTTGAGTGCGATAGCCGTACCGCGTGCCACGGCGCGCAGAGGGTCTTCGGCCACGTGTATCGGCAACTGTGTGCGGTCGTGCAAACGTTTGTCGAGTCCGCGCAGCAAAGCGCCGCCACCGGTAAGGTAAATACCTGTGCGGTAGATATCGGCCGAAAGCTCAGGAGGTGTTGTCTCAAGAGTGTTAAGCACGGCTGTCTCTATCTTCGACACGCTCTTGTCAAGACAGTGAGCAATTTCCTTGTAGTTGACTTTCACTTCTTTAGGAATACCTGTAAGCATGTCGCGACCGTGCACGGCATAATCCTCAGGCGGATTGTCGAGTTCTTGAATGGCGGCGCCCACTTCTATCTTGATAAGCTCGGCTGTGCGCTCACCAATGTTCAGGTTGTGCTCTTTACGCATGAATTCAAGAATCTCGTCGTTGAAGTCGTCACCGGCTATACGGATTGACTTGTTGGTAACTATGCCGCCCAAGGCTATGACAGCGATTTCCGAAGTACCGCCTCCGATATCGACAATCATATTGCCCATAGGTTCGAGCACGTCTATGCCGATACCGATAGCGGCTGCCATAGGCTCGTGGATAAGACGCACTTCTTTGGCTCCGGCCTGTTCGGCACTGTCTTTAACAGCGCGCTCCTCCACCTCGGTGATACCCGAAGGTATGCAGATAACCATTTTCAGCGCCGGAGGGAAGATTGAACTGCGGAAATTGATCATCTTGATCATCTCACGCAGCATATATTCAGCAGCCTGGAAGTCGGCTATGACGCCGTCACGCAAAGGCCTGATAGTCTTAATGTTCTCGTGTGTTTTTCCATGCATCATCATGGCGCGCTTGCCCACAGCCATAATCTGCTGTGTGTCACGCTGAATGGCAACGATTGAAGGCTCGTCGACAACCACCTTGTCGTTGTTCATGATGATGGTGTTGGCTGTTCCGAGGTCTATTGCCAGTTCTTTATCGAAAAATGAAAATAATCCCATATTATTTTAGTGTTTGAAATGTCTGTAACCTGTGAATACCATTGCTATTCCTAGCTTGTTGCATGCGTCGATCGACTCTTGGTCGCGCACCGAGCCGCCCGGCTGAACTATTGATTTGATGCCGGCCTCGCTAGCTATCTCAACGCAGTCGGAGAACGGGAAAAACGCGTCTGAAGCCAACACTGCGCCGTTGAGGTTGAAGTTAAAGCTGTTGGCCTTGGCAATAGCCTGTTTCAGTGCGTCAACACGCGATGTCTGTCCGATGCCCGAAGCGTAAAGCTGTTTGTTTTTGGCCAGCACAATGGCGTTGGAACGGCTGTGTTTCACTATCTTGTTGGCAAAAATCAAATCGTCGATGTCCTGCTGGTTGTTGATGGTTTTATTAGTGACCGGAGTGAAATCGGCAGCTGTTTCCATATGCATGTCGCGATCTTGCTCAAGTATGCCATTAAGTGCCGATTTGTAGACTTTTTTAGGGAAATCGTTTGATTTCAGCTTAAGCACTATACGGTTTTTCTTCGAGAACAGAATGTCGAGCACGCCATCCTCATAGCCCGGAGCCACGCACACTTCGAAGAACATTTTGTTCATCTCTTTGGCAGTCTTTAGGTCGATTACGCGATTGCTGACAAACACTCCGCCGAAGGCCGATACCGGATCGCCGGCCAAAGCCGCGTCGTAAGCCTCGGCAATGGTTGGCCGTGAAGCTATGCCGCAAGGGTTGTTGTGCTTCAAGATGGCAAAAGTTGGCTCGTCGAATTCGCGGATCAGATTAAGGCCTGCTTCCAAATCGAGCAAATTGTTGTATGAAAGATCTTTGCCGTGCAACTTCTCGAACACCTCTTCAAGATTGCCCTTGAACACAGCTTGCTGATGAGGGTTTTCGCCGTAGCGCAAAGGTGTGTCGGTGCTGCCCGAGAACCAATTGAAAATGGCTGTGTCGTAGTGCGAACTGGTTTGGAAGGCATAGCGCGCGAAACGTCTGCGGTCATCAAGCGTGGTGCAGCCGTTCTGGCGCTCGTACATCTCCATGAATTCCTTGTAGTAGTCGGACGAAGGCACTATGAGGCAGTCGTTGAAGTTTTTGGCACCAGCGCGGATGAGCGAGATGCCTCCGATATCGATTTTCTCGATGATTTGTGATTGGTCGGAGGTGTTACGAACCGTTTCCTCAAACGGATAAAGGTCGACAATCACCAGGTCAAGAGCCGGTATCTCATATTGACGCATTTCCTCAATATCCGACTGGTTGTCGAGACGTCCGAGTATGCCGCCGAACACTTTCGGATGCAATGTCTTGACTCGGCCGCCCAAAATTGAAGGATAGCCTGTCAACGACTCGACCGAACGCACTGTGTCGTCAAGTTTTTTGATAAAATCGAGAGTTCCGCCAGTGGCGTAAATTTGAACGCCATTTTGTTTGAGTAAAGCGACTATTTTATCTAAATCCGTCTTATAAAAGACTGATATCAAGCAACTTTTAATTTTTTTTGATTCCATAAGATGTAAAAGTATCAAGTTGCAAATATAATAAAAAGATAAAAGATAAAGGTTAAAAGTTAAAAGATTTTTTTAGGATGCTAACTGTCATGAATAACAGGCATTTGCATTTTTTTGATATTTTTTCTTGCAAAAACCATATGTTTTTTGTAATTTTGCGAGTTAAAAAAGTTTTTGCATTGGAAACGCGCTGGATTTTAGCACAAAATGTGGATACACAATTGGTTAAGAGCTTGTCGGAGTCGTTAGGCATCGACGAGAATTTAGCCGTTTTGTTGATTCAGCGTGGCATCACCAACTACGAAGAGGCAAAAAATTTCTTCCGCCCGTCGCTTTCACAGCTTCACGACCCATTTCTGATGAAGGATATGGACAAAGCTGTCGACCGTTTGCAGCGCGCCATGAATGACGGTGAAAAAATACTCATCTACGGCGACTATGATGTTGACGGCACCACTGCCGTGGCTCTGATTTACACCTACCTGAAGAATTTTGTCAACAAAAAGAAGATAGAGTTTTACATTCCCGACCGCTACGAAGAAGGTTACGGAATTTCATACAAAGGCATTGACTACGCCGCCGACAACGGTTTCGGTTTGGTAATAGTGCTCGACTGCGGTATCAAGGCGGTTGAAAAGATTGACTATGCCAATGAGCGCGGCGTCGATTTCATTATTTGCGACCATCACCGCCCCGACGAAGTGATACCACGCGCCGTGGCAGTGCTCGACAGCAAGCGGCCCGATTGCGAATATCCCTACAACGAGTTGTCGGGTTGCGGCGTGGGATTCAAACTTGTCACGGCCTTGTCGATGCGCCTTGGCCGTCCGATAGAGGAAGTGTACGCGCTGCTTGATTATGTTGCGGTCAGTATAGCCGCCGACATTGTGCCGATCACAGGCGAAAACCGTGTGCTGGCTTATTTCGGACTGAAACTTTTGAACAAAAACCCTCGTCCGGGCATTGAGGCGGTGCTGCGTCATGCCAACATTCACCGTCGCGCTGAGGATGCCTCATCGGAAGCCGACTCGCAGAATGTTTTGGAAAGAGAGCTCACAATAAGCGATTTGGTGTTTTTGATCGGTCCGCGTATCAATGCGGCCGGCCGTCTGGAAAAGGCGAGCGATTCGGTGCGACTGTTGTTGGCAACCAACTACAATCATGCCGAAAAACTGGCATCGGGCATCAACGACCTTAACTCTCACCGTCGCGAGCTCGACAACGCCATCACCGAACAGGCTCTGCAGATGATAGACGCCGACCAGAAGATGCGCAACGCCAAGAGCACAGTGATTTTCAACGAAAACTGGCATAAGGGAGTTATCGGAATAGTGGCGTCGCGACTCACCGACAGCTACTACCGCCCCACCATAGTGCTGACACGCTCGGGCAATCTGGTGACAGGCTCGGCCCGTTCCATCAAGAATTTCGATATCTACGACGCCATCGACTCGTGCTCCGACATACTGGAACACTTCGGCGGACATAAATACGCGGCGGGGCTTTCGCTTAAACCCGAGAACCTGCAGGAATTTTCGGAGCGGTTCGAGAAATATGTGTCGGAGCACCTGGAGGAAAATGACATGACTCCAGAGCTGAATGTCGACATACAGTTGAACTTCACCGACATCACTCCTAAGTTTGTGCGCATACTGAAGCAGTTTGCCCCGTTCGGACCGGGCAACCTGGCACCGGTGTTTCTGACACCCAACGTGATAGACGCAGGTTTCTCGCGTGCCGTTGGCAACCGCAAGCACCTCAAACTCAGCGTGATGCAACAGGGCGACACCGATCATGTGTTTTCGGGCATAGCTTTCCAAAAAGGCGATTTATACGGCCGCATCCATGAAAAAGAGCCGTTCACTATGTGCTATCAGATTGAAGAAAACTTCTGGCAAGGAAAAACATCTCTTCAACTCAACGTCAAAGACATCAAGTTTTAGACCTTAGACTTTAGACCTTAGACCTTAGACTTTAGACCTTAGTGATAGATTTTTGGTATTCTTAGCAGAATTACAACTGTTAACTGTCAACTGTCAACTGTCAACTGTTAACTGCAAAAAAGTACCCTGATTATTAAGATAAGACCGCAAAGGGCAAGCACCACGCCTGTACCTTGGTTGAGAAGTTTCATTCTTTTTTCGGTAAAGAAGCGCTTCAGGGAGTAAGCGCCTAATATTTTCAAGATGTCAAGGGCCAGGACAGTGGCGAAGGTGCCCATGAAAAACAAAGTGACAAAATACTCATTGCCATCGTAAACATCAGAGCCTGAGACTGTTGCCACCGATCCCATCCAAAACACCCAAACAAACGGGTTGAAGATATTCATCACAAAACCTTTCGACAGATACACGTACCACCTAGGGCCTTCGCGTTTGATGTCGAACTTTTCGTCTATCTTGTCAAGTCGTTGGTCTATCTTTTCAAATTTCTTCTCCACCTCCTCAAGCTGGGCGCTCTTTTTCTCGGAACGAGCCACTATTTTTTCGGGCTTGCTGTAGAAAGTGAAGATGCCAAACCCTATGATTATCAACCCGGCTGTGATTCCGGCCACCACCATATTGCGGCTGCCGTCCAGTGAAATCTGAATGGATGTCATCATCATAAGTATTACCACGAGTATATCGCTCAACAAGACACCGCTGTCAAACAGCATGGCAGTCTTGAAGCCCTTGCTGATACTTGTCTGTATCAGCAAAAAGAACGCGGGGCCGAATCCGAAGATAGTAGCGAGGGTCAACCCCATCAATGCGCCGTGGAAAAATACCATAGTTATATCCAGTAAAACTTACAAAGATACAACTATTTTTCTTAATCCGACGTTTTTTATTCGTTTTTATTTGGCCGCAACCACAACCGCTTTTTTAAAAACTTTCATATCTCCTTGAATATCAAACGTTTCCACAAAAATAACATAAATTCCCACAGGTACCACCGAACCGTTTTCGTCGAGACCATTCCACACAAATTGGCTCTGATTGCCGAGATTTTGATTGTTGACAAGTGTTTTGACAAACTTTCCATGCGAGTCGAAAACGGTGATTCTGACAGTATAGTCATTGTCGAAATCATTAAGATGGATGGTGGTGACGTCATCGAAGCCGTCGCCGTCGGGTGAAAATGTTGACGGAAAAATGCCGACATGCTCTGAAACTTCAGGATTCTCAACGAATACCGAGTTTTGATAGCCCGGGGTTCCGTACAGCGGAGCGGCGGCGGAGTGCCAGTTGTCGGGCTGGTCGGAGGCGACACTCTGGCTGACACGTTCCAACGCTACTCCCTTGGTGACCGTGAGTAAAGGATAGTGCTGGCTTTCGGAATAGCTTACTGCGTCGATAACCGTGCCTTTAAACAGCAATAGAGCCGCCGCTCCGCTGTTGGGGTACGACGGAAAAGCCGACATCATGATAAAATTATCGGTGGAACATTCATATTGAGAGCCAGTCTCGTTGGGTGTGGTGGTCAGCAACACGTATTGTCCGGGCAAAATCTGCCTGTGTTCGGAACAAATTGCCTTTACAGTGGTGTCGGGCGGATTCGGAAACGACTCTTTCACCACCCCCAACTTAAAATCGCTGATATTCAATGCTTTATCAGATTTATTATATAATTCGACATAATCGCCCGATGGCGCAATCGGATCGAAAAGAATCTCGTTGATAATCACATCGTCAGCTTCAGCCTCGTCGGGCATGCCAAAGCAGAAACAAGTGTCGTCACCGAGTGCGACACCCGAGCAATTGTCAAGATTGGACACCTTGATTTTGTAAAAGTCATGAAACTGAAAACTTTGCTCGAAAGTCAAAACCACCCTGTCGGTCTGGTCTTCGGCTGATTCAGCCGCAATCGGATGGCTGTCAAACTCAACTACAATGAAATTCATGATGTTTTCCAAAGAATTTTTATCCATCTTCTGGTTGAAAACCATCGCCAGACTGTTGGACGACAGCACGTCGATGTAATCGATTTCGGGTGCCAGCAAATTTGGGGCGTCGACAGAATTTATCGCTCCAGGCGTTCCACCCTGACAGCTGCAGCTGGCACGCCAGTTGTCGGTCCCGGCACAAGCCGAAGATGGGTCGATTTGTTCAATCGACCAGCCTCCATCCATCTTTGCACTGTCGTGATACCATGCCAAATTGAATTTTACAGACGATATCAGTTTTTGCTCGACATCTTTAATAATTATGCCGACACCCGAATTGGCAATTGTAAAGCTTGAAAAACCTAGACAAACGCCAAACGGCTCCAATTCGGATACAGCATCGGTTTTACATAGAATCAGATAGCCGTCAGGTTGAATCTCAACATCTTCGGTAATCGTTTTTTCGCTTGTGCC
Source organism: Bacteroidales bacterium (assembly GCA_017616735.1). Classification (GTDB taxonomy): domain Bacteria; phylum Bacteroidota; class Bacteroidia; order Bacteroidales; family F082; genus Limimorpha. The sequence goes on along the minus strand of JAFZXP010000072.1, from coordinate 42,279 downwards.
TATTGCCAGAATCCAATCTTTAATGTTGATTGGAAACTCGGTAGTGTTATACAATTCAATGTATTCGCATGGCGGCAGCCCAATCACCGGCTCGGGGTCGGCCATAATCTCGTTGATAACTATATCGTTCTGGTGAGTTGTATAATGTAAAAATGTATAACTGATACCATTTGCCACATTGCCCTCCAAATCTTGTATATGATTGATTGTCAATGTATAATAAACCGCTTCATGAATTGTGTTTGAAAAAGAAAGCACCACACAGGCGTGGTTGTCGCCATAAAACTCGGCAAACATAGGGTTGCCAAGCAGATTGTCAACGGTGTAATTGCCGGCATCCAAAGCCGACATCTCATCCAGAGGCTCATTAAAATCAAGTTGTATCTTGTTGTATTTCAAAACGGTGACATTTTCAAGCACAGGCGGCTCGGTATCCACAATCAATGGGCCGAAATAAACATCGTCCAGATAAATCTTTTTGGCGTTGCTCGAGGTGAAAGTAGCCTTTATTCCGAAGTAACCTGAGATTGGGTAAGTGTTGTCAACACATTGAGCGTCAACGACATAGTTGCCGTTAGCGGCTTTGTCGACAAGAATCTTCCAGTTGCCTTGCTCATCGCGTGTCACCTTAAAACAGGCCGAGAAAGCCGAAGCTATGAAAGTGTCGGTGCCTTGACAAACGCTGACGCTTGACGAGCCGTCGTCGCGAAACAGTTCCAACACGTCGTTGCTGCCGGCTTGGCCGAAGCGAATGAAATAGTTGTCGCAAAGCACTATGTCGCAGAAGTTTTTGGTGGACGGGGCAAAGGCCTCGCGAAGCCAGAAACGCCATTCCGCCGGCGGATGACGCGAAGCTTCACCAGTCGAAAAAGGCATCGAGCAGAACAGACTGGCCTGCCCTCCGCCTTCGGCATTAAGCTGCAGCTGCTGACCGGTGTTGACCATAAACAATGAATCGTCGCCCTGCCATGCCGGATTGTCGGTGAAATCACCGTCTGAAAAGTCGTCGTAGACCTGTGAGATGGTTTTTAACGGCATTATTAATAATAGGTATGCCGAAATCAATAACATTTTTGCATCCATAACATTAAATGTTTTAATTTTTTTGACTAATTTTGCACAAAAGTAAAACGAATAATTTTTAGTTGTTTCGTTTTTAACTTTTTTTAACACAATGTGCGGATTTTCGCACATAATCTTAAAATTTTTGAAAAATTTCGGAGGGCAAAACCATGAAAATAGCGGTTATCGGAGCCTCAGGGCTGGTTGGACAGAAAATGTTACAGGTGTTGGCAGAGCACAATTTGCCGATAGATGAACTCATTGTGGCTGCATCGGAACGTTCAATCGGTAAAAAGACAGTGTTCAAAGGTAAGGAACATACTTTTATTTCGGTTGAGGATGCCATCGAACAGCGCCCCGACATCGCCATATTCTCGGCAGGAGCCGACGCTTCGCTGAAATATGCGCCGCTTTTTGCCGCCAAAGGCACATATGTTGTTGATAACAGCTCCGCATGGCGCAAAAAAGTTGGAATTCCGTTGGTGGTACCGGAAATCAATGCCGGCGACATAACCGCCGACACACATATCATCGCCAACCCCAATTGCTCGACAATAGGACTGGTGATGGCCTTAGCCCCGATGCACCGCCGTTACGGCATCAAACGCATAGTGGTGTCAACCTACCAGTCGGTCAGCGGCAGCGGCATAAAAGGCTTGAACCAGCTGCACTGCGAGCAGCGCGGCGAAAAAGCCGAAAATCCAGCCTATCCGCATCAGATTCATGAGAATATTATTCCGCACGGAGGTTCGTTTTTAGAAGACGGCAACACCACCGAAGAGGAAAAACTCATTTTTGAAACCAACAAGATTCTGCATTCAAATATCGCTGTTTCGGCCACAGTGGCACGTGTTCCGGTCTACGGCGGCCATTCAGAATCGGTAAATGTCGAGTTCGCGCAACCTTACGATATTCAAGAAATCAGAAGTATTTTGGAGCACACACCAGGCGTGATAGTCGCCGACAACCCAAGCGAGAATCTGTATCCAACGCCTTTGATGGCTTACGACAGAGACGAGGTTTTCGTCGGACGCATGCGGCGCGACAATAGCATTGCTAACGGCTTCAATTTCTGGGTTGTAAGCGACAATATCAGAAAAGGAGCGGCAACGAATGCCGTGCAAATAGCAGAGTATTTAGTTAAAAGTTTAGAGTTGAAAGTTGATAGTTAAAAGTTGAAAGTTTTTTATAATATAGAAGATTTTAAAAGAGTTCCGAATGCGGTTGTAACCATCGGAACTTTTGACGGCGTGCACATCGGACATCAGGAGATTCTGAGAAACCTGGTGCGTCGAGCCGTCGAATTGGGCGGCGAAAGCGTGGTTGTGACGTTTTATCCGCATCCCCGCCAAGTCCTCACCCACGACTCAGGCCTAAAATTTATCACCACACAACAAGAAAAAATCCGACTTTTAGAAGATTTAGGCATTGATAATCTGATTATTATAAAATTTACAAAAGACTTTGCCAACATCCCGTCGGAAGTATTCATCAACGACATTCTGGTGAAAAACATCGAGCCTAAAGTGCTGATTATCGGCTATGACCATCATTTCGGCAAAGGCCGCGACGGCGATTTTGAAATGCTCAATAAATTAGGCGCCAAAAATCATTTCAAAGTCGAGAAAATTAGGGAGCAAGACGTGGAGAATGTGGCTGTAAGCTCGACCAAGATACGCCAATATCTGGCAGAAGGCAATGTGCGCCAGGCCAACAAGCTGCTCGGACACCAGTATTCGTATACCGGCAAGGTGGTCCACGGACAGGCTGTCGGACACAAAATAGGTTATCCGACTGCCAATCTGGAGGTGGCCGAAGAGTTTAAACTCATTGAAAAACCAGGTGTTTACGCCACCATAGCCTCGATTGACGGCAAAGATTATCAAGCCATGACATATATCGGCAACCGTCCGACCATGCAGGATAACCGCCCGCAAAGCATTGAAACTCATATCATTGGCTACGACAAAGACATTTACGACAAGGAAATCAGTATAAGATTTGTCGATTTTGTGAGAGGTGACAAAAAATTTGATAATTTTGAGGCTTTAAAACATCAGATTGACATTGACGAACAGACAATTACAAATATTTTAAATAAACTATCATGAAAAAATTCCTAACATTATTAGCAATTATCTGCCTTTTGGGAATGACCAAGGCTAGCGCCTGCACCAACTTTCTGGTGACCAAAGGCGCTTCTGTCGACGGCTCGACCATGATTTCGTATGCCGCTGACTCTCATGTGCTTTACGGTGAATTATACCATTATCCGGCAGCTGACTATCCGGAAGGCGCCATGCGCGACCTTTACGACTGGGACAGCGGCCGTTATCTCGGACAGATTCCTGAAGTGCGCCACACCTACAACGTGGTCGGAAATATGAACGAGTGGCAGCTGGCCATTGGCGAAACCACTTACGGCGGACTGGAGTGCCTTTGGGAAGGCGAAGGCCTTATGGACTACGGCACCCTGATCTACATCTCGTTGCAGCGCTGCAAGACAGCCCGCGAGGCCATACGTAACATTGCCGAACTCACTGCAAAATATGGCTACATCAGTGAAGGCGAGTCGTTCTCGATTGCCGACACCGAAGAGGTTTGGATTATGGAAATGATCGGCAAAGGAAAGTTTGAGAAAGGCATGGTGTGGGTGGCACGCCGCATCCCTGACGGATGTGTCTGCGGCCACGCCAACCAGGCACGCATCACCCAGTTCCCGCTGGCCAAGAAAAACAAGACTTCCGTCACATCGAAAGATTTCAAGAAATTTATGAAAGACATGAGCATAGACTGCATTTATGCCGATGACGTGATTTCGTTTGCAAAGAAAAACAACCTTTACGTCGGTAAAGACGAAGACTTCTCATTCTCAGACGTCTATGCTCCTGTCGACTTCGGCGGCGCCCGCGGATGTGAGATGCGTGTGTGGGCCATGTTCAACAAAGTGACCGACGGCATGGATCAATATTTTGATTACGCCACAGGCCGCGATATCAAACGTGCCAAGCCATACGTGAAAGGCGAACCGCAGACTGTCGAGAACTTCCCGACCAACAGAATGCCTTTGTGGGTAACACCTAACAAAAAAGTGTCTGTGTTGGATATGATGAGCTTCATGCGCGACCATCTTGAAGGTACCGAACTCGACATGGCCTTAGACCTCGGCGCAGGCCCGTTCCATTGCCCATACCGCTGGCGTCCGATGGATTTCGAGGTGGACGGCGTGATGTACCAGCACGAGAGAACCACAGCCACACAGCAGACAGGCTTCTCGTTTGTTTCACAGAGCAACGCCAACAGCATCCCTGAGATTGGCGGTATCATCTGGTGGGGTGTCGACGACGCTGCAAGCACAGTCTACTGCCCGATGTACACCTGCATGACCGACATTCCGTTCTGCTATCGCGAGGGTAACGGCTCGATGATGGAGTATTCCGAGACAGCCGGATTCTGGATCTTCAATCAGGTGTCTAACTGGGCTTATACCAAGTACGACTACATCCATCCGGAAATTGAGGCCAAACAGAAAGAATATGAGGAAGGCTGGGTGAAGTCGGTGCAGAACATCAACGCCAAGGCTGCTGAGCTGTATGCCAACGACCCGAAAGAGGCTGTAGCATTCCTCACCAACTATTCAAGCACCGAAGCCACCAAGCTTTGCGCCGATTGGAAGATGTTCTATCAGTACCTCTTTGTGAAATACATGGACGGCAACGTGAAGACAGCCCGCGAAATTCCCGAGGGTTACAAATACTACGCCCCAAGCGTGAAGCAGCCGAAATACAGTGATGAATTCTATAAAGCGATTATCGACCAGACAGGCGATAAACTGAAGGTTTACTAGCCATTAGCTGTTAGCCATTAGCTATTAGCTTAATAGTTTAAAAGTTAGCAATTGGTGGGTACCAATTGTTAACTTTTTTTATTATTTTTGCGATGTGAAAAGGTTTATTTTGATATTATTCCCTGTTCTTCTTCTTGCTTGCAACAGGAAGCCCGGGCCTGTTGTGGAGCCTCAGCCGTTGCCTTTTGCCTTTTCCGACACCCTTTTGCGCATTGACAGCGTGATGCGGCACGACGCCTCAACAGCCATGACCCAGCTGTTGTTGTTGCGACCGACCGATACTTTCTCGTCATTTCGACCGACTGAAGGGAGCGGAGAAATCCCCTCCCAATTCAACGCCAACTATCAATCGTTACTGCTCTCCGAGGCTCTCTACAAAACCGACAACGCCCAATCGAACCGCGACGAAGTGCAGACAGCTGTGCAGTATTTCGACAGCATATATGCCATATATCACACCGACGAGCTCGCCATGTTTGCCGCCCGCTCGCATTACATGAACGGCGTGGGGCATTACGAGAACGACAGCGTGGTGGACGCATTGAAAGAGTATCTTCGCACCTTGGAGATAATGGAAAACCATTTTGAGGATAATGATATCACAGGATATCGGGCGAAGTTCATGGGGTTGACCTATACTCGTATGGGAGAAGTTTATTACACCAATAATCTTGCAGAAATAGCCGTTGAATCATATAAAAATGCACTGCGTTATTTCGAAAGGGTGCCTTATTACAGCTTGGCTAACACATACAGGCATATAGGCGCATCATATTATCTTGACAGCCGACAAGACAGTGCTTTGTATTATTACAGAAAAGCGATTTTAATGACAAACGGTCAAAAGAGTTTTGTTCACAGCGCCTCGTTGTCGGAATCAGCTCCAATATACTATGATTTGGGATTCATAGACAGTGCTTTCATTATGATCAAAAAGTCTATGTCGCTGACAACAAACAAAGACCAACGCTTGGTTCAATGTTACACTTACGGCTTGTTATATTGGAATGAACACCGTTATGACTCTGCCTTATATTATTTCAAGCAGAGCGTCGAACGTGAGAATTATAGCACACGAACAGCTTCTGAAGAAAAGCTGATAGATTGCTATCTTGCAGTAGGCGACACTGCCAACGCAAAGGTTTATAAGCTAAAACACCATGATAATCTTAAGCTTTTTGTTGAAAATTCGACATTTAAAGTTGATTTGTTGTCGCTATATGAAAAGAACAGTTTGATCAAACTGGAAAAACAACATCAGCAGACACTGAATCAAAGGCGTCATGTATTCTTCATTGTTTTGTTATCCGTTGTATTGTTGATAATTTGCGTGGTTTTAATATCTTTGTATACGCATAAGAAAAAGGACACTGTTATAACAAACTTGAATACCAGGATTAAAGCCAATTCATTTGAACAGGAACCTATATGTGTCTTTATTTTGAATTTAGTCAAAGAGCATCATTTCAAAGCTCAAATTGATTATAGAATATACGCCGACAATGAATTGGGTGTCGATCAGTTGAGGCTTTTGCGCAATGCTGTTGATGTGCATTTCAATCATCTGACAGATTTTTTGAAAAGGCATTATACCGTTTTAACAGATGATGATATTAATTACTGCTGCCTTTATCTTTTAGGGCTGAAAGATGCGGATATATCGGCATTAATGCAACGCTCATACAGGGCTGTTTGTGACAGAAACAAGAAACTCCGACGCATTTTCAGAATTGATTATTCAATCAACACCTTTCTTAGAGAAATCGTTTTTACAGGATTCCAAGACTGATAATCAACATATTACAACAAACCGCACAAAACCGCACACTTTTTTTATTGCATTAAATAGCACTTACACTTAGTTTTGCCAAAACTAAACGTTACAACTATGTGTAAAAGACTTTTTTCAATTATCTGCTTGGTTTTGGCAATGAGTTGTACATTTGCGGCAACCGTTCAAGACCATGAAAACATCATTGTCCGTGCTGGCAACTATTCCGGTGGCGCAGACAAATCGGCCTCAATTGCGGCTTCTATTGAAGGTCATTTCCTGACGATAGTCTTCTTGGAAAATCTCGGGCATGTTGAGGTGGAGATCACTACTGCGGCCGGAGTACATGTCGACGCCGACCAGACGGACACGCCAAGTGGACGCCAATATTACATATCCGCAACCGGCGACTACGTGGTCACATTCACTTTACCAAACGGCGACGAGTATTATGGAGAATTCACAGTGACTGATTAAAACACATTCTAAAGCTAACTATATGAAAAGACAAGTATTCTTAAGTGCTATCAAATCATTAACAATCATCAGTTTGATGTTTGTTTCATTGGTTGTTAGTGCTCAAATCACAAAATCGGCAGCTGACAACATTGTTATGAACATGTTGGGAAATGATACATTATGTGTGGTGTATAGCATGAGTAGTAGTGTTGGCAGGAATGCCATAATTATGACTGCTGACGGAGAAGAGGTTGTGAATCCATATGACAATGCTTACGTCTATTTTATTGATGATAATCCTGCTGCCAATTGGGCACATGCATGCAGGTATTGCTTTGTTAATTCTGTAAATGGATTATACGACATAGTAAATCAGCATTTTTGCCCCCAAAACCATGAAAACTTCATAAAACTTTATGAAAGAAATGTTTCATATGGTTCGGATTGGCCTTATACAAATTATACTATTCCACAAAAGGCTCCTTCTAATGGACACTTATATGCTGTTCTTATTGGAGGAGATCCAAAGACTCATTATCCTCTAAAGATTTGGTATGATCTATCTTGTGTATATACTGCGCTCGTAAATAAATATGGTTTTAAAGAACCTACATGTGATGAAGAGGTAAATCACTTGATGGTACTTGCTCATGATAAAATAACCACATTGATAAATAGTGATGATTTCACTATGAATCTCCATGATTTAAATCAAAGTGGTACTTTTTATGACAGTCTTGATTTTCTTCAAAATATTAATTATTCGAAGCCCAATATAGAAAATATATTCAAAAACCTTTCAGGAGAATTAAATACATATGATGAAATACCCGAACTGACAGAAAATGATCAGTTATTTGTGTTTTTATGTGGGCATGGTGGTAAAGCACAAGGCAAATCTTATTTTGTGTTAAATCAAGAAAATGGTGATTTAAACAAATTGTACGACTACGACCTCAAAAACTATGTACAAAACATAAAATGTTCACAAATGACGTTTATGATAGACTGTTGCCATTCGGGCGGTTTTATTGATGACCTCATGAACGACGCATTGGCTATATGTAAAAATAGAGCGGTACACACATGCACGGATTTTGAACATGAAGGATATGTTGAACAATATATAACAAGAAGAAATAGGCCTATCGAAAAATGGCAAATTGTTGATGAATTTGTCTATTATTGGACAGCTGCATCACTGGGTTACTATCCAATATTGGAAAAACATGGAGATCACATAACCGGACCCTGGTATCGATACGATAATACAACAATTGGGCACTTTGTATGGAGTGAATATTTTGATGAAAATAGCACCTGTAATCATACACTATATGACATCAATCCTGACACGGATAATGATGGGATTGTCTCTATGGAAGAAGCCTTTATATTTGCAGATAATCTAGATTCTTTCTCTATTAACGGTTATTATAATCCGGCTGAGAGCAACGCTTATATTGAGTACCCTCAATCAGCATACGAAAGCTCTTTTACAAAAGAACTAATAACTCTAAACGGTTATAAAGGTTTGATAAACGACACCGTATCAACAAGTGCAGGACATAGATACTTTCTTGATGGGGATGTAGGGGTACACAGAAACGCTTCATTAAAAATCAATAACGGATGTGAGATTATAGGTAATGGGCGTACCATCTTCAACAATGGATCGTTTACCACGGCATATAACAACAATCTGGTGAGATTTAAAAATGTGGGGTTAGTAAACGAAAGAGGTGTCAATTTCACGTTATCGAACTGCATTTTCGACACTTGCGGATTTATAAGAAATCTTGAAGCATCTTTTTCATTATGCCAATCCACATTAAACCAAACATTTATCCATGCATATTCCGACAATCCGTCAAGAGATTCATATAGCGTGGATATTATAGGAAATACTTTTAACAACACAGCTAACAACAGTAGTATATATCTGCACGAAATTCCTCAATGTAAAGTCGTCAACAATATCATAACGTCTGGTTATAATGGCATTTATTTATATGGTCTTATCGATCCATACTACAATTATGTTTTCACTGGCAACTCCATCATTGATTGTGAAGAAGTTGGATTGATGCTGTATAAAAGTAACGCAAAAATAAACAACAATTACATATACCGTAACAGAAAAGGCGGGGTGTCTTCTCTCAACTACAGTTCTCCATATGTAACAGGCGACAGTACCGCAATGACGATGACCGACACCCAAAGAATCGTGGAAAACAGCAGATTCCAAATCTATTCTTCGCTCAACAGTTATCCGATTGATTTCCATTTCAACGTACTGCAGGGTGTTGGACTCAGCAATGACAGCATTTTGTATTTCGAGTCATCTTCCGGACAAGGGAATACAAATTTCGATGCTATTAGAAACTGTTGGTATCCACTGGCATCAAGTGATATATCCTCGCATCTTTACACTAATGGTAACGGCTCATTTACTTACTTGCCTATATGGGAACCGAGAATCATGCCAATACCTGAAGCACCACCGCAGCGTATGTTGTCGGTCGGTAATGGTTTGGCCGAAAACGGCGATTACGACGGTGCATCCGAGGTCTACATGCAACTCGTGTCGGATTTCCCCAACAGTCAGGAAGCCATTGCAGCATTGAAAGTCCTCTTCTCAATAGGAGTTGTGAACAACGGTGACTTCGCCGAACTAAAGGATTATTATCTTGACCTTTTGTCGGATGACAATCTTGGCAATACCGCTGACAATTTGGCCAATCTATGCGACATTAAGATGGAAAACTATTATGATGCTGTCCAATGGTTCGAGGATAAAATCCTCAACCCCAACACAACGTATTCCGAACGGATATTTGCGGAGATTGACCTGGGAGATCTTTACCTTCAAATGAACAACAATGGCAATAGAGGTATACAGGGAAAGATGGCTGAATACATTCCAGTATCAAAAGAGGCGCATGCCGCGCGAACAGACTACCTTCTGTCTTTGTTACCAGATGATATCGGACAAAACCATATATCTTCTAGTAATGTTATGACAGAGAACTATTCATCTGATAATGCTATCACCCTTTCTCCAAATCCCGTAAAAGGCTTGGCTACTTTGTCGTACACGCTAGATCGTGACTCAAACGTAGCAATAAGTATTATTGACATGCTCGGAAATGAGATAAAGCATATCTATACAGGTGTAAATAATTGCGGCCTGAACAGTTATAAGCTGGACCTACATGATATGCCGGACGGGGTTTATTTATGCCGCATTCAAGCTGATGGAAATGACAAGGGAACAGTGAAAATTGTTGTCAAACACTAATCTTTTTCCTAAAACCCTAAAAATACTTCATAAAATATCATTGATATTCAAAAGATTATTTTTAACTTTGCAAAAGTTTAAACATTTAAAGCCATGAAAAAAATTTTACTCACAGCATTTGCGACGCTTCTTGCCGTGGCACTCAACGCACAGGTTTCGGTGTGGGACGGAAGTTACGAACCTTTTGACACAATTCATGCTGGGACCGAAGACGACCCTATTCTTATTGAGAACGCAGCACAGTTCGCATCCTTGCAAAGACATACAAGACCTTTTAAAAACTTTAAACTTATGACGGATATCGACCTGAACAACATTGATTGGTATCCGATAGGGTATTCTTCTGTGACTTATTTACCATTCCATGGCTGTTTTGACGGAAATGGTCATACAATCTATCACCTAACAACAACGTTATTCAGTTGCGTTGAATCAGGTTGCATTAAAAATTTGACGATTAGGGATTCTGATATTGTCGTTCAATATGGTGTTAATGTCTTTGCTGGCATAGCCAACTGGGTGCCACTGATAGAAAACTGCCACAACTATGGCAATGTTATACTCTATTATGATGAAGGGGATAACTCTCTATCATGGGATATGGGAGGTATTGTCGGCTGTTGTGGTACTATTAGAAAATGCAGCAATCACGGAAAATTGATGGTTATTGCCGAATCAAGAATAAACAATCTGACAATAGGTGGTATAGCGGGAAATGCGGGCATAGTCGAGGAATCATACAATGAAGGGGAAATATCTATAGATTCCGAGATACACCATCTTTGTTGCATCGGAGGTATATGTGGCCAACTATTTAATAAAGCACAATATTGTTATAACACAACAGATTTGTCTGTTGCATGCGATGAATCATATGCCGGTGGCATTGTCGGTAGTATTTATTTAATTGGTCAAGATTCCGTATCAATTACGTCATGTTATAACTACGGTAATATCGAAGCAGAGAATGTCGGTGGTATAATAGCAAAAACAGATTACGAAGTTACACTGGATGTAGACAACTGTTACTACCTCAACACCATTTCAAGTGACAACGACTATGGCACCCCAAAATCGGAAGACGAGATGAAGTCGGAAGACTTTGTCAGCCTTCTCAACACAGATGAGGAAATGTTCTTTATGGACACCTACGGCTATCTCAACGACGGCTACCCTATCCTGAAATGGCAACATGAAAGCCATGTAGGCGTTGATGAAACCGACTGGAACGGCAAAGTTGAGGTTTATCCCAACCCGACCGATGGTATCCTGACAATCAATGGAGATAATCTGCAAACAATAGAAGTCGTCAACATACTCGGCCAAACTGTGCTGAAAACCTCCGGTGAAACCGGTGAGGTTACAGTTGACCTCGAAAACCGTCCTTCAGGCATCTATCTTCTCAAACTGACCGACGCCAAGGGCGGAAAACAGACAGTGAAAATTGTTGTCAAACACTAATCCTTTTCCTAAAACCATAAAAATACTTCCTAAAATATCATTGATATTCAAAAGATTATTTATAATTTTGCAGGGAATAATACGTGTTATTAATATTAATATTAATACTAATTACTAATGCCATGAAAAAAAACGCCTTGATATCGATAATCCTGGTTTTAATGACATTTGTTGATGTCGACGCACAAGCCAGATGGGAGTTTCCGATTTCATTTACTGACGCCACAGGAGTGTCTGACACTGTTTGGTTCATTCAACAAGACTCTAATGCTGATTACGATTGTGCACATTCAAAATACACCATACTGGATCCTCAAAGAGAGACATTTTGTGTGTACACAATGAAACACGGCGATACAATATGGAAAACACACACCCATTCTTTCGCTAACGGTTTTTATCATAATCTGGTCTATGCCGACAATTGCGAATATCCAGTTACGATTAGTTGGAATAGGAGTTTATTTGACACTATTATTGGGAATAACAATCCCATATTGTATGCAATGATAGAAAATGAGTATACTCATAGTCATGACATGAATGGTAATTGGATATTTGATTATTACGGTTGGTATATACTTTACAAAGAAACAACCGGGCCTCAGCCACCTTATGACGAAAATGATTTATACAATTGGAATATATTCAATGCATTATATGCTCTGGATTTTTTTCCTATGAGTGTGACCTTATTAAGGCATCATGCTGCAATTGAAGAGCATGAAGATCAATCTATGTTATTGAATGTTTATCCCAATCCCAATGAAGGCTTTTTAAAACTAACCTTGTTATCGGATACGGATCAAAAAGCCTATATATCATTATGCAACCTTCAAGGTGTTATAGTTAAAAACTTATATGATGGACTTCTACTATCAGGAGAAAACCGTTTGTCATTTGATATAAATGATGTATCAAAAGGTTGTTATTTAATCAAAGTATCCACTGATACAAAAGCATGTAGTTTTGTTAAGATTATTAAAACCTTATGACATGAAAAAGTTTGCAATAACAATACAGTTATTACTACTGTTTGCCGTGTTGAGCATAACAATGCAGGCTCAGCAGTGGCAGAGTATTTGGAACCTTTGTAGAGAACAACAACACCTCGATAGATATATCAAAACTTCCTGACGGTGTTTATTTGGTTGTAATAAAATCAGATAACAAAGAGTGGCACACAATTATTTCAATTGCTAAATAAGGTAAAATATGAAAAATATAATTATTTGTATATGTTTGTTTTGCTTAGGATTCTTATCTAGAATATATGGGCAAAATACATCCAAAAATGGGTATTTATCATACTTTGGCAATGATTCAACTACTATTACCATTGGACATGTGCCATGCGATTGGGATGATGGGTCATTGATTTTAGCCGGAAAAATTTATAGCCGTGACACTATCAGAATAAATTGCAAATTATATTTATACAGCCCGCCTAAGCAGAGCTTGCCAGTGTCAAATCCTCAGATTGATTTTGATATTCCAAGAGAAGATACGTTGTTTTTGAGGGAGGAAACAGAAACCGGCAGATTGTACAGATTCTACAGAAATTATTTCGGACAGGGAGAACAGGAAAAACTCATATGTGATATGTCGTTGCAATTAGGCGATACAATAGTTCTGCCAAGTGGACATTGTCTGAATGAAAGAGATTTTATTGTTTTTGATATTATCGAGGTGAATGGTAAAAAAACAATTTATCTTAACGGTGCAGTGTATGAGAATGTTTTTGTTGAAGGGCAATTCCCTCTAAAATACCCATTATGGCAAGAGCCACTTCCAGAAATTGGTGGTATTTTTTATGAAATGCAATCTGCATCATGGTCAATAATGCTATGTGAATACAAGGATGATGTACATGTTTATGAACATCCTGAATATGGATGCTACGGATATAATCCATGGCAAATCGATGAGTTGGAAGATGATTTGTTTTCGGTTCGCCCGAATATTTTACAAAATAGCGAAACCCTAACCATAGAGGCACCAGCATCCATAAAAGATGTCAGGATATATGATGTTACAGGCAGAGAATTGAGCTTATACTTGATGGAGAACAATGACAAACTGTGGAGAATAAGAATATCCCAATATTGCAGGTGCGGAATGTATTATATAGCTATAAAAACGGAAAAAGGGTGTGGATATGAAAAAATTATTGTCAAACACTAATCTTTTCCCTAAAACCCTAAAAATACATCCTAAAATATCATTGATATTCAAAAAATTATTTATAATTTTACAGGGATATAATGTTGTCATAGTGTTTGTCAAAACGTTGTTTTAAACAAGATTGATCTAAGGATAAGTATAATCGCAGGACAGCCACCTTCACCTACGGCCACGAGCACCTGTGGGACTTCGGCCTTATCAACATGAACGGCCGCATGTACCAAAAGTTGTGTTTACTTGGTTTTAAACGCTTTGGCCATTATTTCCTGTTCATCGCGGGAAATGTGATAAAGATTCGCCAAATTGCGCCAATTTGAAACAGTTTCTTTGGTATGTTGTATAAAAATCTCGGCCTTACCTGTCGAAATACCGGCGTATTTTGCAACCTCAAGAGCCAGAGAATAATCTAAGGAATTATCGTTGACAGTGATATTTAAACTTAAACCATCTCCATATTCCTGTGGATTTAAATCGTACGCAGGAGATAATGTCCATCCTTTGTTTGTCAGCAAAAAACCGTGGTTCCTCAAATGATCGTCGCAATTTGAAACAGCTATGTTGAAAACAATCCGACGCCACATTTCGGCAAGATTATCCTCAACATCGATACAATTAGCACTAATCCACTCAAACAATTCCATATAGCTGCATCCGGCAGTGTAGCCATCGCTGTACCCCAGCATGGTCATCGCCGAAGTGAAATGAATACGTTGGTTGTTCTCGGTGCGGTCGAATCGTTTTGTTAAAAACGTCGAATAAAAACCATTTAGTTTTCTCACCTCAAAAGGAGCTACATGGATGTTGCATTGTTTTGCAAGACTCATTGTCAACGCTTCCCAGGCTCCGACGTCTTTTCTGTCGTTACGGCTGGGGAACTTGGCTATCCAAAGATTTCCCTTAGTGTCTTTTACGTTGGCCTTAGGCCTGGCACCGCCAAGTGAAGAACCCGGGGCTAACAGCATCTGCAGCCAACTGCCAACATCAGCGTCGTCGTCTTGCTCCAATTTCCATACAGCGTTTTCAAGTTCTCTCAACGAAGTGAAAGGAGGTGTGCTGTATAGAGGATCATTGTCCAGAAAATCACCGTTAGGATCTGTTTTCATTCGTAACGCTCCCATTCTACTCTCATCGAAAACACCTAAAAGATAATCACTTTCCTGTAAATTCCTTCTCTGACGCTTTTCGGTTTTAGCCCGAAGGCTTTCACGTCTGTCAAGCAAAACACGTCCCCATCGGTCGGGAGATGAATCTAAAAACAAAGCGAAATTATTCTTTTGTTCGGGAAGATATTGTCTGCCTTTGAACAATTGTAAATCGGGATCAAGTAACTTGCAATGATAGTTTGTGAGCCATTCATCGGAAAATTCAAATGAAAAAACTTCACGTCCGCGAACCTGCTGTGCCGAAAGAATACCAACCATCAAAAGATGCCCGGTGTTTTCATTGTGAAAATATACATATATTTCTTTATTCATAATCCCGACTATCTTTTATCGTTTGGTGGCTCGTTGGTTTATTGTCAATCCAATGTCCTGAAGCTTGCGGCCAAGAATGTCGTCTTTTGCCACATTTAGCAAATCATTTTCCAGTCTTAACACTATCAGAACCCTGAAATACAATCCAATGGCAACACCTTCGTCGCCATGTTCGATTTTTATCAATGTGTTGCGTGAAATACCGGCCCTTTCGGCAACCTGCTCGGATGACAAATCACGACGAAGCCGCGCGAGATGGAAGTTTTCTCCCAACTCACGCATCATTCTCTCGTGTTTTGGTAATAATGGACGCTTCATATTATAATGTTCAAAATACTGCGCAAAAATAATACTTTTTGTTAAATATTATGAACATTATTATAAATTTTTTACATTATTATTTTCACGATTAAAAGTTCTACGCTAACTGATTGATGATCTCCTCAATCGAAATTCCTTCAGCTTGAGCGGTATAGTTGCGAACAAGGCGGTGTCTGAGAACAGGCACAGCCACTTTTTTCACGTCCTCGATGTCGGGTGAGAACTTGCCGCTCATCAGGGCATTGGCTTTGGCACCGATTATAAGATACTGCGAAGCACGCGGACCGGCACCCCAGCTCAGATATTTATTTGCCAACTC
This sequence comes from Bacteroidales bacterium, assembly GCA_017616735.1. GTDB lineage: Bacteria > Bacteroidota > Bacteroidia > Bacteroidales > F082 > Limimorpha. Next base: position 26,079 of record JAFZXP010000072.1, on the reverse strand, counting down.
GCTGCCACGTTCGGTGTTGGGACGGGTTTTGGAAACAAGATTTACAGCATATTCATAGACGTTGTCAGGCACCGGCACGCGACGCACCAACTGCTGGAAATACATAATCTCATCGGCACTCATAACCGCTTCCACCTTATTATTATTAGCGGCGGTGGTGTTCTTCACCACAGCTATCTCCTCTTCGTAAGAAGGATAATCAAGCATGAGGTTGAACATGAAACGGTCGAGCTGAGCCTCAGGCAACGGATAGGTGCCTTCCTGCTCGATAGGATTCTGTGTGGCAAGCACAAAGAACGGCTCGCTCAGCTTGTATGTCTTGCCCGAAACAGTGACGTTTTTCTCCTGCATTGCCTCAAGCAAAGCCGCCTGTGTTTTAGGAGGTGTACGGTTGATTTCGTCGGCCAGGATGATGTTGGCAAACACAGGGCCTTTCACGAATTTGAACTGACGCGACTCGTCCAAAATCTCAGTTCCCACAATATCTGAAGGCATAAGGTCAGGAGTGAACTGTATGCGGTTGAAGCTTAAACCCAAAGCTTGTCCTATTGTGTTAATTAACAATGTTTTGGCAAGCCCGGGAACACCAACCAGCAGCACGTGGCCCTGACAAAAAATCGACAAAATGGTATCGTGAATCACCTCGTTTTGCCCGATGATGACCTTGCCTATTTCTTTTTTCAGTGATTCGTATTTATTTACAAGCGCTTTCGCACCTTCGACATCGTTATTGTACATCCTTTTATAAGTTATCAGTTGACAGTTGACAGTTGACAGTTGACGGTTGACAGTTGACAGTTTTAACTTTTAACTGATAACTGTTAACTGTCAACTATTTATTTGTTCCAATCGAATTGAAAATCGCAGTCACGGTATTCCTCGCTGATGTTGACGTATGCTTTGGTCGACTTGTCGTCAATCCATTTGTTGATGGCCTCTTGGCGTTTCTTCTGCATAGTCCATTGCTGTATCAAAGCGTAGTCGTCTTTCAGATTGGCTTTGTGTGCCGTGGTTTTCTTCTTGATAATCAAAAGCCGGTAGGCATCTTTGCCGTTTTTCGTCTTCATAGCCACCGGATCGCTTACCTCGCCCACCTGCAACTTGTTGACCACCACCGACACCTGTTGGTCGAGATCTTCGGCGGCAAAGAGCGTGCTGCCTGTATTCTCGTTGACGAGATAGCCGCCGTTCACCTTGTCGTCTTCATCACTGAACTTGCGCACCGCCTCGTCAAATGTGATGCTGTCGTTGCGGATCAAATTTGCGATAGAGTCGAGTTGGTCGTAGGCCGTCTGCAGAGCTTCGGGCGACACTTTCAGAGTACGAAGCACGTGGCGCACGTTGACGTAATCGCCGCGGCGTTCGATGAGTTGTATGATATGAAAGCCATATTCCGTCTCCACCACCTCCGACACTTCTCCTTCCTTGAGGGCGAACGCCGCGGCTTCAAACTCGGGCACAAAACCGCCCCTGCCTTGGAATCCGGTCTCGCCGCCTTTTTTGGCAGTGCCCGGGTCTTCGGAGTAAATACGGGCAATTGTTGAGAAACGCTCACCTTTCAGAATGCGTGAACGCAGTTCGTAAAGCTCATCCTTGACAGCCAATTTCTCGTCGAGGGTGATTGGCGGTTTCTTAACAAGCTCGGCAATCTCGTATTGCGCACTGACCATCGGAATGGAGTCCTTAGGGATGCTGTTATAAAACTCACGCACGTCGCTGGGTGTGGCACTGACTCCCGACACTATGCCGCGCTGCACTTCTTCAATAAGCTTCTGATCTTTGATTATAGTACGCAGCTCATCCTTGATTTCCGACATCGACTTGTTGTAATACTGCTCCAGTTTTTCTTCCGAACCAAGCTGGCTTACAAAGTAACGGACGCGATAGTCCATCTCCGACTCCACCTGCTCGTCGGTGACGGTGATACTGTCAAGTTCGGCCTGGTTGAGCATCAGCTTGCGGAAAAGCAAATCTTCCAGAATCTCGCAACGGATGCTGGTGGCGCTTCCTTTGATGCCGCCTTGCAGACGATATTGAGTATACTGTTCCTCGATGTCCGACTGCAGTATTATGTTTTTGCCGACTACGGCCACCACTTTGTCGATAACCTGTGCTTGCTGGGCATTAGCCGCGGTACCACAGATTGTTCCGAATACTATAATAGCTAAAAGCTTGTTTATCTTCATGGCTAGTAGATTACAAATATTTTTTCTTTCACCGCCTTGTTGTACAGGCTGTTGTTCATTTTTTCGAGAATGGCTTTCTTACGCTTGTTCAAGATGATCTGACGTACGGTTTCCCTGTCAAAATCATGTGTGGGATCGCCGTTTATATATCTTGTGATTTCTTCATCCGAAACTACAGTGTCGAGACGCTGTTCTATTATCTTGGTCTCGTATTTGTAGATTGTCAATGAGTTGCGATACTCCTCGAGTTGCTTCGAAAAATCAAGCTCGTCGGCACCCAAAGCCGCCTCGGCCTGATGTATGATTAGCTGACGGTGAATCCATTCATCGATGAAGGCCTTTGCCCTGACCAGGCTGTCGGAATAGCTAATACCTTCATACATAACACTTTGTAAATCGGATTGATATAAATTCTTACCGTATATGGTGGCAATCGCCTTGTCGTTAACGCTATTGTTGTGGCACGACACAAGCGGCAGAAGTATTATCAACCCGATTACAAAACGTCTCATTTATAGCTGTTTTTTATCTTATTCAAGATTTTTTGATTGATCTGAGGATTGTATTTCTCCCTGAGCTCATTCACCCAGTCGTCCTCAAGCTTAGTCTGATATGCCGATGTTATCAGACCCTTGGCCTCTCTGTAGGTCTTAGGCTCGGGTTGACGCACTTCCAAAACTTTCACAATCTTGGTCGATTTGTCGACTGTTGAAGGTATGGTGCGCAACACACCCGGGGTCCACTCTGTCTCATCGATATCGACATTGTCACCATGCTGGAAATACTGTGTTCTGACGCTGATGCCACGGATTTCAGCAGCCTTAAGCGAACTTCTGATCGAGTCGACTGTAAGATCTTGTTTCATAAGATCGGCGACAAACTCGACATGCTCCGATGTAGGATCGTTGGCATAGATGGTCTTCAGGCGTACGCCCCACATGTATTCGTCTTTATGCTCTTCGTAGTAGTTACGCAAACCTGTTGTGTCTTTCTCGGCTTTTTTCCAAACCTCCTTGTCCATCAAGTCAAACAACAATATTCCATCGTGATACTCGGTGACCAGCATCTTGAAATCAGGATATTTATCCTCGAGATGAGCATCCTCGTAGGCGAATGTTTCGGCCTTGAGATACTCGTCGTAGAGTTTGTATGCGTACGATGCCGGCGACATGAACGGCTGGCTGGTTGTCTTGGTTTTCAGATATTCAGCGAAATCGTTGACAGTATATTTCTTTTCGTCAAATCTGAACAGAACTTTGTTGAGGTCTACACCTTCGGCCACCACATATTTGCCCTGCGAGAGAGTGCTGTCGATTGTGGCGATGAATTCGTCCTTGACTCTGGTATACTCCTTGAATCCGTCCTCTTTCATGATACGCTTCATGACCATTTCGTCTGAAGCCTTGGCGCGCATGTCCTTTTCGACACGTTTCTTGATATTTTCCTTTTCCTGCTCAAAACTTCCAACGCCTTTGGTTGAGATGAGTTTCACAATATGATAGCCGTAATTTGTCTTCACAGGCTCTGAGAACTCACCCGGACTGAGTTGTTTCACTACATCGATAAACTCAGGCACTATCTGACTCACTTTGAACGAAGTAAGCATACCGCCGTTTTGTGCTGTGCCCTTGTCTTCGGAGTATTTACGAACAATGGCATCCCAGTTTTTGCCGTCGGGTTTGATTTCTTTGTAGATGTTAAAGGCTCTTTCTTTAACCAATGAGTCGGCTTTCAAAGGATCTTTCTCGTCAACCACGAGGAAGATATGCGCGGCTGTCACTACACCGCATGCCGGTGTCTTTGAATTGACCGTAATAATGTGATAACCGAAATCGGAACGCATCGGCATCGACACTTCACCTTCATTGGTTCTGTAGGCGCCGCTTTCAAACGGATAAACCATGTCGAAAACAGTGAAATATCCGAGATTGCCGCGGTTGCCCTTGATAGCGCGCTGTTTGCCCGGAATCTCCTCCATACCTTTAGCTGACGGGTCGTCTGATGTCTCGACAGCCACGTCGCCGAAGTCTTCGCCACGTACAATTCTATCACGAATTGCGAGAGCTTTCTTGTAAGCTGCCAGCGAATCGGCCGGCACAGCGTTTGCATCGCATTTCACAAGGATATGACTGGCGTTGAGATCCCATTGCATACGCTCGTAGGCTTCCTCAACGAGTTGCTCGGTCACCTCATCGTTCGAAAAATAAGGCTTGGCCAGCTGTTTGCGATAGCCTTCGTACTCTTTTATGAACTTAGGCATGGTGTCCATTTTCATGTCTTCAGCCTCAGCGACCTTCAACTTGAAATTGACATACATGTTCAGATAATCGTCAACATCTTTCTTGTCGACAATATCGCTTTTAACATTGTTTTTCTCGTAGACATCCATAAACTCGCGGGCGGTAATGGATTTCTCGCCTATCTTAATCAAGGTCTTGTTTTTCCAAGCCTGCGCAAAAAGCAAAGCCGGCATCATCATTGCTAAAAGAACTAATACTTTTTTCATCTTCACTACTTTTAACTTCTAACTTCTAACTTCTAACTACTAACTTCTAACTTCAAACTTTATTATGCCTTGCGGCTATAATTTGGCGATTCCTGCGTGATTGTGATGTCATGCGGGTGGCTTTCGTTCATGCCTGATGCCGTAATCTTGATGAAGCGTGCGTTATGCAGCTCGTCGATGGTGTGCGAGCCTGTGTAACCCATACCTGCGCGGAGTCCGCCAACCATCTGATAGACCACTTCCGAGAGGCTTCCTTTGTAAGGAACACGGCCAACGATGCCTTCAGGAACGAGTTTCTTGATGTCGTCCTCCATATCCTGGAAGTAACGGTCTTTCGAGCCATGCTGCATGGCCTCGAGCGAGCCCATTCCACGATATGTCTTGTATTTACGGCCTTCGAAAATGATTGTTTCACCAGGTGATTCGTTAACGCCTGCGAACAACGAGCCTGCCATGATGGTTGAAGCGCCTGCCGCGATAGCCTTCACTATGTCACCTGTGTAACGGATACCACCGTCGGCGATGACCGGAATGCCTGTGCCTTTAAGAGCCTCCGACACGTTGTAAACAGCTGTCAACTGAGGAACGCCTATGCCTGCGATGATACGTGTGGTGCAGATTGAGCCGGGTCCGATACCCACTTTGATAGCGTCGACATCGAGTTTGGCGAGGTCACGAGCCGCCTCGGCTGTTGCGATATTGCCGATTACGAGGTCGATGTTAGGGAATGCCTTGCGCAATTCTTTTGTCACATTGAACACGTTCTTCGAGTGACCGTGAGCTGTATCGACCACTATGGCGTCGACGCCGGCGTCGACGAGGGCGTGAGCGCGTTCCATGGTGTTGTAGGTGATACCCACGGCGGCTGCCACTCTCAGGCGGCCGTGCTCGTCTTTCGAAGCGTTAGGGCGAGCCTTGATTTTGATAATATCTTTGTAAGTGATAAGTCCGATAAGGTGATTGTGCTTGTCGACAACAGGCAGCTTTTCGATTTTATGCTCCTGAAGTATGTCTTCAGCTGTAGTGAAATCGGTGAATTCTGTAGTGGTGATGAGGTTGTCTTTTGTCATCACTTCCGAAATCGGGCGATCGGTCTTGCGTTCGAAGCGGAGGTCACGGTTGGTGACTATACCCACAAGTTTGTTGTCGTCGTTCACAACCGGAATACCGCCGATATGATACTCGTTCATGATTTTGAGGGCATCGCGTACCAAAGCGCCTTCTTTGATTGTCACCGGGTTGATGATCATGCCGTTTTCGGCGCGTTTCACCTTGGTGACCTCTGCGGCCTGCTGCTCGATTGTCATGTTTTTGTGCAGAACGCCGATGCCGCCTTCCTGAGCGATAGCGATGGCCATCGGAGCCTCGGTAACGGTATCCATACCAGCTGTCACGATAGGAATGTTAAGCCTGATGCGGCGTGAGAAATTGGTTCGCAAATCAGCGTCACGTGGAATGATGTCACTGTAAGCGGGAATAAGAAGAACGTCATCGTAGGTCAAGCCTTCTTCGATAAATTTTTCGTTTTTAGACATAATATGCAGTTTTTAATTATTCTCTAATAATTAATCTGCAAAGATACGAAAAATTTCTTTTATGCGGCTAAGGTTGAAAAGTTTTATTAATTTAATGAACAAGACGGACTGACAGCCTGTTTTCCGGATAAATCTCAAAACCACTACCGCTATACAATGACCAAAAACCAACCCTGAATTTATTATCCTTGCTAAACCTATCGGGCTGGACATATTTTTCATAATGTAACTGATTATCAAGGCTTGGACTTGTCCAGTAAGCTCCGATATAATCATCTTTCATTTTCAAATTTATATTGTCGTAACCCGCCGCGGGCAAAAAAACAGCTCCGTTTGCCTCGAAAATGTTTTTCCAGTCTGACAAACTGATTACGTTTTCCTTTGGGTTTGATATCGATGATTCAATTGTATAGCCACCCGGCCCATAAGAACTTGAAAAACCACCTCCTTTAAAACCTTTCAAATCATATAAACCAACATTCCAGTTATCCGGTAGTATTATCATACCGTATATTCCGTTTACAAGCGCAATTGCGCTATTTATTACTGAGGAAGTTTTTCTTTTGAAAAACAAATAATCCCATTCGTCGTTTGAGAGAGTACGCCACATGTCTGGAGTATTGCCTCCGTTTGAGATAGGGTTGTGTCCCCAATCGACAAATTTATCGCCTTTGTAATCTTGTGAATTTTTCGACCTGCTCATAGGGTTGTTGGCGGTGTTCCATGCAAACCAGTCAACCCAGCCGCTGTTTTTTTCTGAAGCTTTTTTATTGTCTTTGCCGATGAAATAACCTTGATGACCGGCAAAACGCCATATCTTGGTAGAAGGTTGGTATTGAAGGTTTCCTTGTGAGAAATAAACTTGAGAAGTGTCGCTCACCGAGAACACTCCGTCGATGGCACCCACAGGGCAAGTCTCGAACGTCTTTTTGATATTTATTGGCGTGTCGTGGTTAAGATTTATTTTTTCAGTCATCAACTTCAAACCGTCTTTCTTTAGCATGATAAAGTGATTTCCGACGACTAAAGTGTCGATGGTTATCGGTGTTGTCCCATACTCTTTTTTATCAATAATCACTGTGGCTCCGGGAGGTGTCGTCTCTATTGTCAAAGTACCGTATGAAAATGGCATGAAAATTTCCAAATTGAGATGTTCGCCTTCTTTGATATCCACGATTTTCGTTGTTGGCGCGTATGGAAATTTGGATACAGTGATTTCGTGTTGTCCGACAATAATAGCGTCATTGGTGTAAGGTGTTTTTTGCTCCAAAACCTTACCGTCTAACGTTATGTCAGCTTGGTCTTTGGGTGTTGTTGTAACGGTAATGCTTCCGTATTTCGCAACCTTGGTGTTGGTGTTTACCAAAGTCAGCTCGTATCCCTGATTCGGCTTCAGTTGTTCTGGCAAAGTGTATTCCAAGGTGCTGAGGTCGCGATGTGAAAACTTTATATAATCGGCATATTTTGCTGTAAGATACAGCCATATCTCGTCTTGTTTGTATTCGAGCATAAAATATGTTGCCGCGTTGCCTTGAAACAACAATTCACGACGCTGTTTGTCGTCTAAACCTTCTGTTTTTATCTTGATAATCGCAAAAGGATAGTAATTATCATCGGTCTGATAATCGGGATCGGGGTTGGTGTTGACAAAACCGGGCACCATTCTGAAAGAGCCCTCTTTCACCTCAAGCTGCGCCAATGCGTTTAACGCTAAAAAACTTGCAAATACAAGGATTATAAATTTTTTCATATTAAATTTATTTTGCGGGACAAACGAGACGAACAGATTTTTTTCCAAAAGAAGAAGCACCGAAAACCCAATCACTGGTACTTACCACTTCTTTGTTGTTTATCATAATGCACCTGGCATCGACACCTTCACCTGCATCATCTTTGAATGCCTTTCCTGTCGAGCTCCAATACTCTCCATTTTGCAAAAAAACGACACCGCTTTGCTCTATCTCCACATTCCAGTCTATCTTATCTATAGCGTCAGTTTCACTCCAGTCATCAGGAAGCAATATTATGCCATCAGTTCCGCCAATATTGGCATGCACATATCTTATTCCGGAAGGAGTGTTTCTTTCAAATAAAACATATTCCCATTCCTTTATTGATAAAGTTCGCCAGTTGCCATCGACATTTTTACCCAATTCGTAAAAAGATTTTGACACCTTCTTTGGATTGTCACTTTCACCCCAGCCAAATAAATTATGGCCGTAAATATTAACACCGTCATCTTGTTTGTACGGCGGACGTTCAAAACCCAAAATAACTTTTATTTTATTATTCTTATCATATTCAGTATTACGACACAAATCACCTACTGCAAAATGAACTTTTTTCTTCGGACTCACAGAAAACACGCCTGGCAGTGCTTTGTCGGGACATTTGTTGATATTAACAACGAAACACACCTCTTCATTTGTCAGAGTAACTGTTTTTTTATAATTTTTGCAGCCATTTTTTTCTATTCTGATATTATGAGTGCCGAAATTGACATTTTCCAAAGCCAAAGGTGTGACACCGCAATCTTTGTCGTCGATATAAACCGTTGCACCCACAGGGTTGGAGTTGATATTCAATTTACACAAAGTATAAGGCATTTTTATTTCAAGATAAGTTGTATCTCCGTCATAGATTTCAAATGTTTTTGTGACATTTTGAAAATTCTCTTTCGAAACAGTCACCTCATAATGTCCGGCGGCAATCATATCGTTGGTGAAAGGGGTTTTCTTTTTCAAAGTTTTGCCGTTAAGCGTGATTGTGGCCTCATCTTCCGGTTTTGTAGTGATAACAAGTATTCCTGAACCTGTAGCGTCTTTCTGTTTGTTGACAAGCGTCAGTTCATAGCCTTTTTTGCCTATCATGTCAAATGGAAAATAAATATCAGCAGAACCAAGTTCTGAATGCGAAATCTGAAGATATGTGGCGAAATAGCTGATGTAGAGCCACACCTCGCCAACTTTATATTCAACTTCATAATCAACATTGTCTTGCACCTTGAAATTCAATTTATTACGTTGTTGATCATCGATATTTTCCGTTCTGATTTTCAACACCGCATACGGTTTTTCGTAACTGTCGTTCTGCTTTTCAAGGTTAATATTCACGAAGCCATGCACTTCTTTGAACGAGTTATGTTTCACCTCAAGCTGAGCTAAAGCATTGAGTGACAAAAATATGACGAAGATAAAAACTATGATTTTTTTCATTGAAGATAATTTTAGATTGCAAATTTATATCATTTTTAAATAATTAGCAAGATATTTTAAAAATTAGTATCTTTGCATCTATGAAAACTCCTGATTTTTTGAAAAAAGGCTCGAAGATCGCACTTGTGGCACCGGCATGGAAGGTAACTCCCGACAAAATCACCTCGGCCGTGAAATGGATTGAAGAAAAAGGATTTGTCGCTGTTTACGACGATCGTTTATTCGCTGAATGCAACCAGTTTGCTGGCGATGACGACTTTCGCGCCGGTGTGCTGCAAGATTATCTCGACAGAGATGATATAGATGCCATCTTCTGCGCCCGCGGTGGCTACGGAACAATCAGAATAATTGATAAACTCGACTTCACAAAATTTGCCGGGCACCCAAAATGGATTGTGGGGTTCAGCGACGTGACAGTGCTGCACGCCAAGATGCAACAACTTGGTTATCAAAGCATTCATGGTGCAATGTTGAAATATTTCGAAAGTGATAATAAAGAACCGTTGGAAACATTATATGATGCGCTGACAGGAAAATGGCACATGGTAGAAACGTTTCAGGAAACGTCTCTACAGGGGGTTCCAATCGTTGGTGGAAACCTTTCGGTTTTGTATTCGATGCTGGGTTCCGACCTTTTCCCCGAAACAGACGGAAAAATATTGTTTATCGAGGATTTGGACGAATATCTTTACCACATCGACCGTATGATGATGGGGCTGAAACGCGCCGGGAAACTCGCTCATCTGAAAGCTTTGCTCGTGGGAGCATTCAGCGATTTGCACGAAAGCTCGCTTCCGATTGGCATGACAGCCAAGGAAATCATTTACGAGAAAGTGAAAGAATACGGCTATCCCGTCATTTGGGATTATCCGGCGGGACACGTGGATAATAACCTCGCAATAGTGCTCGGCTAGTTATCAGTTGACAGTTTACAGTTTGCAGTTGACAATTTAACTGTCAACTATCAACTAAAACAACTCTTTAAATAACTGCCCAATCGTAGTAATCGGCACCACTTTTATCTTGAATTTGCCGGTGTCAAGGCCTTTTGCGCTGTATTTTGAGATGAAAATCTTGTCAAAACCGAGTTTATCGGCCTCGGCTATGCGTGCTTCCACCCTATTGACGGCTCTGACTTCACCCGAAAGGCCCACTTCGGCAGCGAAAGCGCAACGGCCGTCGATGGCGACATCTTCGCTCGAAGACAATACTGCTGCCACAACTGCCAGATCCATGGCCGGATCATCGACACGCAAGCCGCCGGCAATGTTCAAAAACACGTCTTTGGCTCCGAGGCGAAAACCCGCGCGTTTCTCAAGAACAGCCAGAAGCATGTTCAATCGTCTGATATCGAAGCCAGTGCATGAACGTTGAGGCGTTCCGTAGGCGGCCGAGCTCACCAAAGCCTGAGTCTCGACAAGCATAGGGCGCATCCCCTCGACCATTGCTGCTATAGCTATGCCGCTGACAGCGGTTTCCCTTTGCGAAAGCAATATTTCACTGGGGTTTTTAACCTCACGCAAACCATCGGCGTTCATTTCAAAGATGCCTAGTTCCGACGAAGAGCCGAAACGGTTTTTAACGGTGCGCAAAATCCTGAAACCATAATGACGGTCGCCTTCAAATTGCAACACCGTGTCGACTATATGCTCCAGTATCTTAGGTCCGGCTATAGTGCCGTCTTTGGTGATATGACCTATAAGGAAAACCGGAATTTGTAACGCTTTCGCTATTTTATTCATCTCGGCGGCCGTCTCGCGGATTTGGCTAATGCTGCCCGCAGTGGCTTCAACCGACGGTGATTCCAGGGTTTGAATCGAGTCGATAATCATGATGTCGGGCATCACATCTTTCACACTTTTAAGAATCTCCTGAGTATCAGTTTCAGTGAGTATCAGGCAGTTGTCGTTTTTTATACCGATGCGTTCGGCGCGCATTTTTATCTGCTGCTGGCTTTCCTCACCCGACACGTACAACACTTTTTTGTCGTTCAGATGCAGTGCCACTTGAAGCAACAATGTCGATTTGCCGATACCCGGCTCGCCGCCCAGAAGTATGAGCGAACCGAGGACGAGGCCTCCGCCGAGGACGCGGTTCAATTCGTCGTAGCCCAAATCGATACGATCTTCCTGTGCGCTCGTCACCTCACGTATAGGTGTCGGTTTGCTTTTAAGATTCTTGAAATCAACATCTTTTGTAACGGTTTTGCTGTCTTTTCCCGTCACCACTGTCTCTTCCACATAACTGTTCCATGCTCCGCATCCGGGGCAATGTCCGATCCATTTTGGCGATTCATTGCCACATTCCTTGCAGAAAAACACCGTTTTAGTTTTTGTCATAATTTTTGATTTTTTATCTCACAACTTTTGTGAAAACCGGAGCTTCACCGTTAGCGACCGTTACATAAACCTTGAGTTCGCCCGCCGGAGGCATGTCGGGTTTAGGGTCACGGGGCTTGTCGGAGGCGACAAACAAATACTCTGTGCCGCCGGCAATGACGCGCGTTGCCACTGTCGCCGCCTTGACGTTTTTCATCATCGGATAGTCACCTACAGCGGCGTCAAAAATGGCCGATTCTTCTTCAGTGACAGGATGTTGATCGGAAAACTCATCCAACTTTATGTATTCGCCTTTGATGAAGCCATTGGCTTTCAAAAACTGGTCTATTTCATGTGGAACGGCATCCATGCGGGCTGCGCGAACACCATAGCCTTCAAGGATTTCGGCATTAGGCTGTGCCATTCTCAAATCGGCTACACTGCTCTCAAGACCGCCGCTTCCGAAGGTGCAGAATGGCACTATTTTCTTTCCGCCGAAATCAGTGTTGTTCAAGTAAGTGATGACAGGCGGAGCGTATGTTCCAAACCAAACCGGATAGCCGATGAAAACAACATCATAGTTCGAAATATCCGATTTAACAGGTTGAATATCAGGCAGAACGTCTTCTTCGCGTTCTTTCATGCAACGCTCAATGGTTTGTCTGAAATCGCTATCGTAAGGATTCACCGCTTCAATACGCTCAACATCGGCATGAAGACGTTGGGCAATCTCATTGGCGACAATTTCCGTGTTGCCGGTTTGCGAATAGTAGAGAACAAGCACTTTTTGCGCTTTTTTATGTCCGCATGAAAGTAAAGTGACCGTAGCTGCAATAATTGTGAAAAGTTTAAATGCTTTCATTTCCAAAAATTTTAAGTTCAGGGTTGCAAAGTTCAAATTATTTTTTGAATAATGCAACAATTTTTATATTTTTGCAAACAAAATATTGAATTATTTATTTGTATGAACAAGACAGTGTTGATAACCGGCGCAACGAGCGGTATCGGACTCGGGTGCGCGCGCAAATTCGCCGCCAATGGCGACAGGCTTATTTTAACAGGCCGCAACGAACAACGTTTGGAAGAAATTCGCAAGGAACTGGAAGCCAAGGGAACAAAAGTTTTGACATTGGCATTCGATGTCCGTGACCGTGCAAAAGCTACCGAATGTATCGAAAACCTTCCAAAAGAATGGAAAGATATCGACGTTTTGGTTAACAACGCTGGTCTGGCACTAGGCCTCGAGCCTGAATATCAAGGCGATTTCGAAGACTGGGAAACAATGATCGACACAAATATCAAAGGATTGCTCACCATGACCAGACTTATAGTTCCGGGCATGATGGAACGCAACCGCGGACATATCATCAACGTTGGTTCGGTGGCAGGCGACGCGGCTTACGCCAACGGCAATGTTTATTGCGCCACAAAATCGGCTGTGAAAACACTCAGCGACGGCTTGCGCCTGGATGTGGCCGACAGCAACATCCGTGTGACCAACCTCAAGCCGGGACTGGTGGAGACAAACTTCAGCAACGTGCGTTTCCACGGCGACACCGAACGCGCCGCCAAGGTATATAAAGGTATCGACCCACTGACAGGCGACGACATCGCCGACGTGGCTGTTTATGCCGCCAACGCACCTGAGCATGTGCAGATTGCCGAGGTACTTATTCTGGCCACATATCAAGGCAGTGGAAGTGTTATAGTGAGAAAATAATAACAAATTAAATTTATAAACTATGAAGAAACGATTATTTTTGATGAGTTCAGTTTTGGCATTGGCCAGCTGCATTTTTATGTCTTGTGAAGAGCAACAGGCTCCCGATCTACAAGTGAAATATGAAACAAAGGTGTTGCAGCCACAATCGATAGTATATAACATGTCATTCCCTGCCACCACAAGCGGAACGACAGAAATTAAGGTTTATCCGCAGGTGGACGGTACCATCATGGCGAAAAACGTCACCACCGGTACGAAAGTCGAAAAAGGTCAGACTATCTTTATCATCGACCCGACAGAGTTACAGCTCAATGTTCAGGCTGCCGAAGCCAACCTGGCTGTCGCAAATGCCCGAATGGAAACAACAAAACTCCAATATGAATCAAATCAGGAGCTTTATAAAAAGAATATCATCAGCGAATATGTGCTGAAGACCAGTTTGAATGAGTTTAACTCGGCAAAAGCTACTGTGCTGCAGGCAGAAGCTCAGCTCAACATAGCCAGAACCAACCTCGGCTATTGCACTATTACAGCTCCTTTGACAGGTTACATCGATGCAAAAGGATTTGAAAAGGGTGATATGGCAACACGCACACAATACCTCTGCACCATCAGTGATAACAGCACCATTGACGCTGAATTCTCACTGACAGAGACACAGCTGCTTGAAACAGTTAAAGAATACGGACTGCGCGTGACGAACAAAGGTCTGGCAGGGCCACAAGGTAAGTTTATCGGTGATATCGTACCACATATGAAACTCAAACTCAAGGACGGCTCCTATTATAATCACGATGGCATTGTGACAAAGATTGGTGCCATCGTCAACACCCAAACGGGCACCGTGCCATGTACGGCTGAGTTCCCAAATCCTGACGGAGTGTTACGTTCAGGCATGGTTGCCACTTTAATCATCCCGTATAATATTGACAACATGCTTTGTGTGCCACAAACAGCAGCGGTGCGTCTTCAGGATCAGCTGATGTTTTATCGTGTCAAAGCGGATGGAACAGTGGAAGGCGTTATCTGTGAGGCTCTTCCATCAAACGATGGCAAAGATTATTACATCATACAAGGATTAAACGCAGGCGACGAGGTGGTTACCAACGGCGTGCGCAAATTGTCAAACGGTGTTAAAGTGAGATAGCCATGGAGAAAATTAAGAAACAAAAATTCTTTGTGAAGCACTGGGTGGCGGCTTTTGCCGTCGGGGTGCTTGTCTGCCTCATCGGTGGGGTTAGCATTTTCACTTTGCCTATAGAACAGTATCCTGACATTGCTCCTCCGATGGTGATTGTTTCGGGTTATTACAGCGGAGCAGATGCCAATGCTGTGATGAAATCGGTCATCATGCCGATCGAGGAACAGATAAACGGTGTTGAAGACATGATGTATATCTCTTCAACCGCCAACTCCAACGGTACCGCTGAAATCTCTGTTTATTTCAAACAAGGCACAGATGCCGACCAGGCTACGGTCAACGTGCAAAACCGTGTCAACCAGGCGCTGGGATTGCTTCCATCGGAGGTAACACAGCAGGGTGTCACCGTGACGAAGAGTGTAAACTCCATTCTTCAAATTTTAAGCTTGGAAAGCACCGATGATAAATTCGACCAGAGATTTATCTCCAACTTCCTTGACATCAATGTGGTTCCTGCCATCAGCCGTGTCACAGGTGTCGGACGAATCCAGCTCATCGGAGACAAATATGGCGTGCGTATCTGGATGAAACCGGATGTTATGGGTTTATATGGCATCACGCCAGAGGAAATAGTCTATGCCATCAACGAACAGAACCTCGTTTCGCCTATAGGAAGATTCGAAAACTCAATCGATAAAATCGACATTGAATTTCTCGGTCTGCTCAACGATATGAGCGAATTCGAACAAATCATTGTGCGCGCAACACCTGACGGCGAAATCCTCAGACTGTCGGACGTGGCAAACGTGGAACTTGGAACAAAGTCATACGACTTCCGCACCGATATCGACGGGCATCCAGGAACTATGTTCATCATCAACCAGGCACCTGGCGCCAATGCAACACAAGTCAACGCGGAAATCAACAAGACTCTTGACGAAATTGCAAAGACTTTGCCGGCTGGACTCGAATTCAAGAGACTTGAGACATCCGACGACTTCTTAAACGCATCAATGCACAGCGTTATTGAGACCCTCATCATTGCTATCTTATTGGTGATTTTCGTCGTTTATCTGTTCTTACAGGATTTCAAGGCTACTTTGATACCTTCGATTTCAATCATCATCGCATTGGTGGGCACATTCTCCATAGTTTATATCATGGGCTTCACGCTGAACTTGCTGACATTGTTCGGTTTGGTGCTTGCCATTGGTACTGTCGTGGACGATGCCATCGTGGTCGTTGAGGCTGTGATGTCGAAGCTGGAGACAGGAAAATACAAATCAGCTGCATCAGCCACCACCGACGCTCTTAACGAGGTATCAGCCGCTTGTATCTCAACAACATTGGTGTTTATGGCTGTGTTCATCCCTGTCACTTTCATGTCGGGAACACAAGGCACATTCTTCAAGCAGTTCGGTTTCATCATGGCTGGTTCTGTTGCTATCTCAACCATGTCCGCTCTGATTATCTGCCCTGCATTATGCGCCCTTTTGTTCAAGCCTAAAAATCCTAACGAGGAAGTGCATAAAGGCCTCAATTACTATGTGAAAAAAGGTTACGATGCCGCATTTAACGCATTGTTGAACAAATACATCAGAGGCGTTAGTAAATTCATCAAACGTCCGGCTTTCTCTTGGATTTTACTGGTAGTGTTCAGTGCAGGTCTTGTATGGTTGATGACCACATCACAAAAAGACCTTGTGCCTCAGGAAGACCAGGGATTCTTGCTTGTTGACGTGACAATGGCTCCTGGTACTTATCTTAACGAGACAGAAGGAGCCACCAAAAAACTCGAGGATTACATCCGTTCTCTTGACGACACCGAGCTCGTTGGAGCAGTCACAGGATACTCCCTTATGAATGGTGGTGCCGGAACCAACTACGCTTCACTGATGGTACGACTGAAAAACTGGGATGAGCGTGATTTTTACAGCATTGCACAAATGCAGATGTCAATCTACATGTGGGCAATAGTTAACATGCCGGAGGCCGATGTCACACCATTCCAGATGCCTCAGATTCCAGGCTACGGTACCGGTTCAATGATGGAATTGAACCTGCAGGACCGTTCAGGAACAGGCGATAATGATGGTTTTGTCGCAATGGCTGCCGAGTTCACACAAAAACTTAACCAACGTCCTGAGGTATCTGCGGCAATGGCATCTTATTCACCGGATTATCCTAAATATCGTCTTACTGTTGATGTTGCTGCATGCAAGCGTAAAGGCATCTCACCAAAGACAGTGGTTTCCACAATAGGTACCAACCTTGCCGGAAGTTACATCGGAAACTACATACAATACGGAAAAGTTTATCAAGTGTTGGTGCAAGCCGACAGCGAATATCGTCTGGATCCGAGTGCTTTGGACAATATTTTCGTACAGGTTGGCGAAGAAATGGCACCTGTCTCTGAGTTTGTCTCACTCTCTTTGACGACGGGACCGGCACAGGAACGCAGATTTAACCTCTTCCCATGTTACAACATGTGTGTTATGCCAGCTTCAGGTTATTCGACAGCAGACGTGCGAATTGCTATTGACGAGCTGATGGCTGAAGTATTTCCTGACGGTTACGGCTACGAGTTTGGCGGTATGGCACGTGAGGAAGCGGCAAATGCTGAATCAAACGACACTGTTATCATCTATAGCATTGCAGTGCTTCTCATTTACCTCATCCTTGCATGTCTCTACAACTCATTGTTCATTCCGTTGGCAGTGTTGCTCTCTATCCCGTTCGGTATGTTCGGCGCATATTTCGTAATGCGACCGCTTGCAGCGTTGGGTATCAACATCAACATCTACGTGCAAACCGGTGTCATTATGTTGATGGGTCTGGTTGCCAAGACAGCTATCCTCATCACAGAGTTCGCAATGCAGAAACGCGAAGAAGGATTATCGCCATACGAGGCTGCTATCGGTGCTTGCAAGGACCGTCTGCGTCCTATCCTCATGACCGTTCTTACCATGATTATCGGTATGATTCCGCTTATCGTGGAAGGCGGTGCGGGTGCTATCGGCAATAAATCACTTGCTATATGCGTGGTCGGCGGTATGATTGTCGGAACAATAGCGATTTTGTTCATCACTCCGGCATTGTATATAGTATTCCAGAAAGTTCACGAGCGACTAACTCCAGATAATAATGAAGATGAAGACTAATTTAAATAAGAAAGGTGTATCTATGAAAAGGTATATAATTGTTTTATTAGTCGGGATGCTGTTTTTACCAAGCTGCTCCCTCTATAAGAAATATGAGTCAGATGCCACCGTTGACGAGAAAATAATGGGTGATGTCGTTGATTCACAAGACACAACATCTATTGGCGATATCAACTGGCGCGACATCTTCACTGATCCGTTGCTTCAGAATCTTATCGACGACGCATTTGAAAACAACACCGACATGCGAACGACCCAACTCAGCATTGAACAGGCTCAGAACACATTGAAAGCCGCTAAATGGGGTTATGCGCCAACATTTGCTTTCGCTCCTCAGGCAACTATTACAAATCTTGCAGGTAACACCAGCAACAGCGTTATGATTCCTGTAACAGCAAGTTGGCAGATAGGTCTTTTCGGTCAGACCAGAAGTCAAATCAGAAAGTCGAAGTCGCAACTTGCATACTATCAGGATTACCGACAGGCTATGAAGGTCAGTTTGGCAGCAAACGTCGCCAATACCTATTACATGTTGGTAATGCTCGACCATGAGCTGGAACTTGCCGAATATTTCGAAGGACTTTATGAAGAGTCATACAACTCAACGGAAGCCTTGTATAATGCCGGTATTTATAAGAGTCCGGCAGTGTTTCAGATGGAAGCATCGTTAGAGGAGATTCGTACCGAGATTGTTGACTTGCGTAACACCATCATCAATACCGAAGCTTCGCTTTGTCTGTTGCTTGCCGAGCCGCCACATCATATCGAGCGTGCCAAGTTTGGAGAGTTCCAGATGCCTGAGCAGATTCATCTCGGCTTGCCGGCACGACTTCTCGACGCTCGTCCGGATGTCCGCATGGCAGAACGCAACATGGAGATTGCTTACTATAGCACACAGCAGGCACGACAGGATTTCTATCCTAACATCACCATCAGCGGCTTGGTCGGTTATACTGGCACTTTCGACGCTCTCGACCTCATCGCACAGGCGGTTGGAGAGTTGACACAGCCTATCTTCCAGGGCGGACGTCTAAGAGCTCAGGTCAGAAACGCCAAGAAAGAACAGGAAAAGGCGGAGTTGGAATTTGTTCAGGCACTCTACAAAGCAGGCAGCGAGGTCTACCAATATCAACATAAATGCCAGACTGCTGAAGAGAAGGCCGAGCACATCGAAATCCGTGTGAATGCGCTCCATGAAGCTTATACAGCCACAACGGAGTTGATGAATAACGGCAGCACCACTTATTTGGAAGTGCTCACAGCGCAAGAGTCGCTGCTATCGGCTGAATTCACATTGGTTCAAAACCAATATGAGATGATTCAGGCGCTCATTAACCTGTACTCCTCATTAGGAGGATTTGGTACAAAATAAGAAAATAGCGACGATTTAAATCGTCGCTATTTTTTTATACTGACAAACCTGCAGTTTGCCTTCGCCATCGCGGAGATGGAAGCCGTTGCCGAGGCAGTAGCGCCACATCTTGCATTTGGCGCAGTCGTCGGTTTTCATCCATTTGCGGTCGCGGTATTTTTCAAAACGGTTTTGCCAAACGTCCCAGAAACTGTCTTTGTAGATGTTTCCCTGATGGTAGTCGGCACGAATGCTGAGGCATCCTGAGATGGAGCCGTCGGCAAGAATTGATGCCACGTTGATGCCCGCGCTGCATGAATAATAATGGTTTCGCACCTCGCCTTCGTATCTGCCAAGGAAACCGTCGCAACCATAGTCGGCACGGATTTTGCCTTCGAGACGAGTCTGTTTGATGAATTCGAGCATTTCCACAAACTGTTCATTCGAAAGCTGCAAATCAGGTTCGTTGGCTGCTCTTCCGAAAGGAAAAACAGTAAACAGACGCCATCTTTTTATCCCTAAAGAAATCAGGAAATCACGAAATTCAGGAAGATATTTTATGGTTCGTTGGTTGACGCATGTTATAACATCCCAAGTCAGATTCGGATGCTGTTTCAGGGCTTCCACAGCAACAAGTACATTCTTGTAACTCAATGAGTTACCGCGCATCCAGTTGTGGTCGTCCTCGAAGCCGTCGAAGCTAATTGCGATGGATTTCAGTCCGTTTTCGACAAATTCGTTGAGTCTTTCGGGTGTGAGAAGCATGCCGTTGGTGACCATGCCCCACACGAAGCCGCGCTTTGAAATTTCATGGCCGCATTCAGCAAGATCACGGCGCATGGTTGGCTCGCCACCGGTGGTGATGACCATCACATTCGACGGGTCTTCGTGTAGTTTTATCTCATCTAAAACCTTAAGAAAATCTGCGAGAGGCATGTCGTTTTGCTCGGAAAGCATACGGCAGTCGCTGCCACAATGACGGCAGTTGATGTTGCATCGCAGGGTGCATTCCCAGAAAAGCTGGTGTAACTCGTGTTCCTCAGTACGTCGCTGGAGGTTGACACGATTGAGCTCTAATCTTACTCGTTTGTTAAAACCGAGTTTATTGTTTCTTTGGCTCATCTTCGCCAAGACGGGCGTTAATTTCCTTTACTTGATTGCGCAAACGTTGAGTCTCCTTGCCATAAGCCTCAATAACCTCAGGTGAGCCGTAAACGCAGGCGCTTTCTCTGCTGTTGATGATAGTCTGGATAGAATCGCGCTCCTGAATAAGCTGATTTCTCTCAGCTTTTGTCAAACCTTTTGTTGAGGTGCAGGCGCCGAGGAATGCCAATGCTGACAATATTCCGACCCAAATCGTACGAGTGATTTTTTTCATTTTTTTATGTTTTAACACTGCAAAGATACGATAATTTTTTTATCTGTACCTATTTTCTAACTCTGCGCGATATTTTTCAGCAATCTCCGTAGCGATTTCAACTGCGTCGCCTTGAGGTTCAGCGTTGAAAGTGTGAAGACGTTCACGCCACCACTGACCTTCGTATTTGCAGATGCGATCGTGATAGGCACGCTCATCAAAGTCTTCACCGGCTGCGATGGCTGCGTCCATATCTTTGAAGAACTCTTTCCAGCGGTAGGCGTAGTATGTCTCGGTGAGTCCTGCCCAGGCACGGCTGGCGTATTCGTTCAACAAGGCATCTTCCTCACCCCAAGTTGTGATGATATTACGTGCGTTGCTCTCGAAATAATCCTTCTCTTCATCAGTATTACCAATGGCTCGCGCGTCTTTAATCCATTTTCCGACAAGGAAAGCTGGTTCGGTGGCAAGAATCTTTTCCGTGTCGTCAAGAATTGATGTCATTGTCTTTTCAATTTCCTGCATCTTGGCGAAATCGTTGTCTTTATAAGCATTTACATAATCGATATACAAATCGCTGAAATAATTGCCAAGCAGCTGACGAGTGACGTTGACGATGTCAAAATGACGAGTTCTTGTATTACAATCAGAGGCTAATAGATTATCTAAAACATCAAGAAGAACTATGTTTTTATACTTATACGTAGGCGCGATGTAATATTGCCTGTATTCCTTGATGTTTCCAGTTGTCGGGCGCTGGTTGATGCGCACGCATTGTCCTGGTGACGATACCTTATTATATACCTCGTCGGCAAGGATTTTCCAAGCGATGCGGTAGTTTTCGTCGGCTTTACCGGCACGCTGGTCGGCGAGGCATTCAACCCATGCTTTCACGTTCTTCGTGAGCGGGTTGTCCCAAGCTTTTTCAAACACATATTCATACATGAACGGGTTGCAGTCGAAGCCCTCAAGAGTTGAGCCGATGCCCACGAAGTTGTCGCCGCCTTTTTCGAAAGCGCGTTCAATACGGGCGTTTACAGTATCCAAGTTACCGGCAAGCATTGAGTTTCCGCCGAAGTTGCCAAGGTAGCACCAGATGTAAGGCACGCCGTAGTAGGCGTTGGTGCGTTCCCACACCGGCTGACGTTCACAGTAGTAATCGAGCATGATATGACGGTCAATTGGCATTGAAGTTATGTACGCTTCGATACGGTTATCGACCTCCCAATATTGGCGCTCATTCCAGAATAGCCAAGCCATCTCAAGCCATTTTGCATCAGGGTCGGCAGCCTCAAGCGATTCATAAACCTGACGGCTCACGCGAGCCAAATATTCAGGCTCCCAGCTTGGCGGGATGAGCTCGTTGAAGATATCTATGCCATAGATATGGTCGGTGCCGTAGAACTCTGTCTGTTTTGCAATGAATTTCTTCTGTATCTCGGTGTAAAGCGGATCGAGCGGGTCGAGGAACTTGCACCAGCATGTGCTGTCAAAGCCAGCCCAGTCGCCCAACGATGCCAACGGCGCATCAGGATAGATACGGGTAATGCATGGTGGCACATGACCTGCAAAACCTGGCAAAACAGGCTTCATATTGAGTTCACGTTCACGAGCTACAATCTGTTTCTGCAACGCTTTTTGATTCTCAAGCCACACCATCGGCAGCGGACCGCCCCAACGGTCGATATTCTGCATACAGTGCCAAGGCAAATGTGCAGGACCTGTGAAATAGCTGCGGATTTCCTCGTCTGTCAAGCCAAAATCACTCCACACCTCATACCAAACCGACTCCTGTCCGGTGATTGCCAAAGGCAAATTAATGCCGTTGAGCGCCATCCAGTCGATGAAATGCTCCCATTGCGACCAGTTCCACCACGGCATGGTGTAGCCGAAGGTGCAGTAATTCAAGAAGAAACGGTCGGGAACGCGGGCGTTTAAGCGAACTTTTCCCTCAACTTTCGGCATCTCCGAAGGAATCTCAAGCTTTTCTGTCTCGAACCACGAATATTGCGCCTTGCAATAATATTTAAGGTAATGGTTCAATCCCACTGCCATGCTGTTGGCGTTGTTGCCACGAATCACGAGGTTTTTACCCACGGTTTCAATATCAAAACAATCAACAGTGTCGTTAAGTCGTTCAAGCACAATATGTTTTGAATATTCCGGAACCACACGGTTCACCAATCCGCGCATAGCGATTGCTTCAGGATCGGTTTCTTTTTTACCACACGAGAAGCAAAGAATACAGCTTAAAAAAGCAATGAGAAATAACTTTTTCATAGTAAAAATTTATTTCCGCAAATATAATGCTTTTTTATACTCAATTGTACCAAAATCTCATGTTTTAATCATTGGCCATTATTGAATCGATATAATGCAGCCTATCCTCGAAGGAAATGTCGTGGAAGCAATAGACTTCGTTCCAGAGGTAGGTGCGGTGACCGGCACGGTACAGGGTGAAGGTTTCGGCGTTCACCATGAAGTCGGCTTGCCCCATTGCCCAATCTGATTCGAAACGGAAAAACGTAGTGTTGCCGTCGATGTCTTTTTTGCAAGACGTGAGTTGCCTCAGATAGGGCTTGGTGTCGATAAACGGAATGGGATGGAAGTAAAACCAAGCCATGCTGAGACAATCCCAGTGAAGGCTTTTGATTTCGGGATTCTCCTTTGTGACAACATAATGGCTGAAGTTGTCGGTGAAGAACACCATAGAGTTATCTCCGTCGTATTTGATGATGACATCGTAGGTCGGACCGTCTTGGAGCATGTTGGATTCATCCAACCGGAGCACGCTTAGATGGAACGACACCCATTGATGCTCTCCGGCGAACGCCAGTGACTGGCTCACGAAGGCGGAGTCGGGCTTGATGTAAGGCTCCGGCGTTGCCGCCTGCTGCGTTTCGACAACGATGTTGACACAACAAAACGCAGCAAGCAGCAATGAAACGACTGATAATATTAATTTTAGATGTTTCATTCTTTAACAATACGTTCCGTGAACTCAGAACCATCGGACATTCGCACTTTGATTAGGTATAAACCTGAAGTGAGGTCAGCAATGTTGATTTTATCAAAATTATCAATTTGTGTTTTTAATAATCTGCCGTCGATGGCATAGATTTCGACAGATTGACATTCACTATCATCTGCAAAACTGATATTCAAAATGTCTCTGGCGGGGTTTGGATGAATCTCCAAGCCAACCACATTTTCGTTATCCTCAACTTCTCCGACATTGTCGTAGTCGAAAGTGTCGGTGATGTGATAAACCCAGAAATTGATGCCTGAGCCGGGCATATTTGCGTTGTAAGGGCAGTTGATGTCGTAAGTTTCCCAACCGGGTTCATAATATGTCATTTGCGATGCGACAGTGTATTCCTTGTCGTTATGCTTTATCACATCGCGTGGGTAAGTTTGTGCAGAGTCATAGTTACCACCAGTCACTCTTTCCCATAACAGCTCGCCGTTATGGTCAACACGGAAAATCCAACTTACACAAGAGACAAAGCCGATGTAGTAATGCGGGTCGTATGGAAGACGATTATAACTTTGTACATCACCGTCAATTGATTTTGTGGCTGCGAAAACAGTGAAGCCACCGTCATCGTTTTGGAAAACTTTAGTAGGGAATTCATCTCCTCTTCCTCCGTAGCATCTGCACCAAATGATGTTAAAGTCAAAGTCTATCTTCATCAAATAAACATCACTCAGTCGTGGGTGAGTTGACATACCGGCGTGGTACCCAAGATGGTATCCAGCACCTTCAAAGTCCCCATCGTCGGCCGTTGTTTCACCATATAAAAGATATCCATCTTCCAATACGATGACACCATTGATATTGGTATAGTAATGGTCGCTTCCATAGCAGATACTCCATTCCACATTGCCATTAGGGTCGAGTTTGACGAGATATGGGATGCCGTTAACTTTCTGGTGCTCCTCGCACATCATATTGCCTGTGCCTGGGACAATATTTGTGATTGCCATCAAGAAACCTCCATCGTCTGTTTGCTGAATACTACTAACAAATTCGCAACCTGTTGTTCCAACACTGGTCTCCCATACCATGTCGCCATTATTGTCAACTCTTATCACCCAAACATCAGCAGAGCCTCCCCAATAGTGAGATATATCGCCTCCTGCATAACAGTATGAACTGCATCCTACATACCCCCCATCAGAAGTCGCACACCCCATAAAATCTCCCTTTGTCATTCCGAACTCGTTTCCGTAAGCTTTCTCCCAAATGGTGTTTCTATCTGCATCAATTTTCCTAAGTCCAATATTGCCGAAGTGAGTACCGGGATATAGTAAGGTGTCTGGATTCATTATTATATAATCACTATTATGTATTTGACAAAGGTCAAGTATTTTATCATAAGTTGTCTGCCAAATTGTGTCGCCTTCACTATTTATTTTAATCAAGATTCCGGTTGACCAAGTATAAGCTGTATTGATAATTGTCCCTTCCAAAAGAAATCCATCGTTAGTTTCAACAATGCCTGCTACATAATCTTGATGAATTGTTCCATAGCAGTTTTGCCAGTCAATTCTGTATTGGCAGAAAGAGATTATTTGAACAAACAACAATAGTATTAGAAATAAATATCTTTTCATGTCTGTGGACCAATTATCGATAGATTATCTTGTTACAACTACTTTTTCAGTTAAACGGTGTTCTTCGCACTTTATTGTCAGAATATACACACCTACAGGCAGTTTCTGCAAGTTGATTACATGCTGTCCACGTTCACCATGTACATTTTGTGTGTAAACCTCCAACCCCATATTGTTGGTGAGGGTGACGACAGCGTTGCTGAAGCCTTCGGGGAGGGTGTAGTCAACTGTAACCCATGTGTTTGCGGGGTTAGGGTTGACTTTCAAAGACAATCCCATGGCTTCGGTGAATGCAAGCGACTGGCTCACGAAGGCGGAGTCGGGCTTGATGTAAGGCTCCGGCGTTGCCGCCTGCTGCGTTTCGACAACGTTGTTTACACAACAAAACGCAGCTAGCAGCAATAAAACAACTGACAATATTAATCTGAGATGTTTCATTCTTTAACAATACGCTCTGTGAATTCCGCACCGTCGTTCATTCGCACTTTTATTATATATAGACCTGATTTTTTATCGCGGAAATCGTATTCAAAAGTATTGCCCGATGTCTCTGTTTCAAATATTATCTCACCGAGATTATTGTAAATAGAGACATTTCGGATGTTTTCAGCTTCCATTTTTATCGTGCCTCTTGTCGGATTTGGATATAAGACCTTTTTAACTCCAATGTTTTCCCCAACCGCATCAAAAGTGCAATCGTCATAATTCGGATTTTGCCAGATAAGCTCATCGTTTTGATGGAAGCATAATGTACAATAATATGCTCCACAAATACCTGCGCTTTCACTATAAAGCAATCCCAAATCGCTGCCAATTCCTTCAATCCAAGTCTCTGCAGCGGTAGGGTGAAACCAAGTATATTCCAATCCAAACCATAACATCTTCCTGTCAACACCGCCAATATGCTCCATGCTTATGGAATCTACAATATAATAATAGTATTCATCAGCCCAGAGTCCACACCATAGG
>JAFZXP010000071.1 GCA_017616735.1 Bacteroidales bacterium | reverse complement strand
CCAGCTCTTGCCACCACCGTTCAATATGGTGTTGTTAACGCCCCAGTCGTAGTTTGTTCCCGCTATGTCTCTCTCGCCGTTGCCGTAGTCGGTGCTTGTGGTGCTAATCATCCACGGGTTCTTGCCGTTGTAGCCGCTTGTGCTCCAGCCGAAAAGGTCTATCCAGCCGCTGTAGCTTGAAGAGATGTTTTTGTTGGCATCGCCAATCACATCCCACTGGTGCTCGGCGAAACGCCAAGTCCTTGTGGAGGCTTGGTATTGCAGGTTGCCTTTGGAGAATTGCACTTTTCTGCCTGATGCAACAGAAAAGACACCATTGGACGAATTATTATTCACAGAAGTATTTGTATTACCTGCCACCGGCGTCGTCGGCACCGGTTGCTGCGGGACGCTGACCTTGGTCATAGTCACCGCCAGAGTCTCTTTCTGGCCATCTTTCACCGTCACAGTCTGCGAGAGGTTTTGGTAACCTTCCTTCGAGAAATATACAGTGTAGGTTCCCACCTCCAAGTCGGTCAAGGTCTTAGGCGTCTGCCCATACTGACGGCCGTTGATGGTTATCACAGCACCCGTCGGATTTGAACTCAAATCAAGGCTTCCCATCGGGACCCTCACAGCCTCGAGCTTCACACTGGAGAGCAGCATGTTCTCCTCTTCCTCAGGCTTTATCGTCACCACCTTCACGTATGGCTCGTAGCCGCTTTTCTTCAGCTCCACCCTCCTGCGGCCGAACTCTATCATCTCCGACAGATAGGGCGTAGTCCCGACCTTCTTGCCGTCGATATAAATGTCAGCCCCGCTTGGCTCGGTTTTTATGGTTATATACCCAAAATTTGGCTCAAGTTCAATATCTATCTGCCTATCCTCTCTCTCTTCGAAATAAACCAGTCCCTCTTTAGGCCAATAGTTATCGCATTGCACCTTGTATCTATGCTCCGCACCCAACGACACCGCTTTGCTGGCGTATCCTGCTCCAATTTTTTCATTATCAACGAAAATATCCGCATTTTTCGGATTCGTTCTTATCACCAAGGTCGCCGTCTCCATCCCCAACACCAACTCGTAGACAGCTTTCGCCTCAAGCTTATTGGGGAGTTTGAACTCATACTCTCCCATGTATTTGATAATAACAGAACCCTGGGTGTTGGAACCCAGATACCACCACCACTCACCGTTCTTATGCTTTTGAACAATCATCTCAACGCCTCGGGTATAACAGCTGAAGTCGAGCATGGTTTTCTCGCTGAAGCCCTGTGCCTTCACCCTGACCAACGCAGCCTTGTTGCCGTCCAAATCAGTATCACGGCCGACCTCGTCTTTCAACGCCTTCAAGTCGACTATCTCATTGGGGAGCTTGTGAAAATTCACCATCTTTAGCGGCGAGCTCTGAGCAAACGCTGATATCACAGTGAAAAATAAAGACAAAAAAAGAAAAAACCTCTTCATACTTTGCTAATTTCAAATCAATTTGCAAAAATACCACATTATTTTTTGAAAAACAAATTAAAAGTCGTATCTTTGCCGTGATAAATCTTTAAATTTTAAATCTTTGAATTATGACTATTTGGCAAATTTGGCTATTGATTGCAGCGGTTTTCGTGGTGATTGAAATATTCACCAGCGGATTCGCGGTAGCTTGTTTCTCGGTTGGATGCGTATTCGGCTCGATATTGGCGGCTTGCGATTTATCATTGACATGGCAAGTTGTGGCATTCGCCATCGGCACCTTCCTGGCATTTCTGTTTATCCGTCCTTTCGTGATGAAAATAATCGACCGAAAGACCAACGACAACGGAGTTAGAACCAACATGGACAATATCGTTGGCAAAACAGCCGTGGTCACAGAGAGCATCGAGGAAGGCGGCTACGGTCGCGTCAAGATTGACGGCGACGACTGGAAAGCGCAAACCGCAGACGGCTCGGCTGTCGAAAAAGGCGCAAAAGTGACCATCGTTTCTTATGAAAGTATAATATTAACCGTTAAAAAACTGTAATTATGATCTACGTAGTAATCGTCATCGCAGCGATAGTTGTAATTTTCGCATTGGCAGGACTGAAAGTTGTTCCTCAGTCGGAAACCAGAGTAATTGAACGCCTCGGCAAGTTCCACAAAGTGCTTCCGGCAGGCTTGAATATCATATGGCCTATCATCGACCGCCCGAAAATCATCATCACCCGCCGTGTGGTGGAAGGCTATCAGGGCCGTCAGGTGGTCAGGATGAGCGAGACCGCCAAAATCGACCTGCGCGAACAGGTGTACGATTTCCCGAAACAGAACGTGATCACCAAGGATAACGTCACCACCGAAATCAATGCCCTGCTGTATTTCCAGATTGTCGACCCGGTGAAGTCGGTGTACGAAATCGACAACCTGCCAAACGCCATCGAGAAGCTCACACAAACCACGCTTCGTAACGTGATTGGCGAGCTTGAACTCGACGAAACCCTCACCTCGCGCGACACCATCAACGCCAAGCTGCGCGCCGTGTTGGACGATGCCACCAACAAATGGGGCGTCAAGGTGAACCGAGTTGAGCTGCAAGACATCACACCTCCAGAAACAGTGCGTCAGGCCATGGAAAAGCAGATGCAGGCCGAGCGTAACCGTCGTGCCGAAATCCTTAAGGCTGAAGGCGAGAAACAGTCGGCAATCCTGAATTCCGAAGGCGAAAAGACATCGGCCATCAACAAAGCCGAAGCCGTGAAGCAGTCGACATTGCTCGAAGCCGAAGGTGTGGCTAAAGCAAAAATCATGCAGGCCGAAGCCGAAGCCAAAGCCATACAACTGGTTGCCGACTCCATCAAGGCCACCAAAACCGACCCCGCAACTTATCTGCTTGCCACCAAGTACATCGAGACTTTGAAGGAAATGACCAGCGGTCAAGATAACAAGACAGTTTACATTCCATACGAAGCAACCAACTTGCTTGGAAGCATCGGAGGTATTAAAGAGATTTTTAAATAAAAGTTTAGAGTTGAAAGTTTAGAGTTTAGAGTAGTTGAACGAGTTTAAAGTTGAAGAGTTTAATAGTGTAAATGTTAAAAGTATTGACGTTTTAAAGACGGAAAACTATGCAAGGCATCACGAATGTGAAGCCGCAAGGATTCACCCTGAAGTGAGGCTTTGCATAGTTTGAAGTCAATGATAATAGTTATAAGTTGAAAGTTTAAAGTTTAAAGTTTAAAGTTTAAAGTATTGAAGTTCTAAAGACGGAAAACTATGCGAAAAATAGCAGGCATTGCGTTAGCTGAAATAATTAGCCTGCGGCTTTTCGCATAGTTTGAAGTCATTAGAGAATGTTTAAAGTTTAGAGTGTAGAGTTTAGAGTAGTTGAACGAGTTTAAAGCTGAAGAGTTTAATAGTGTAAATGTTAAAAGTATTGATGTTTTAAAGACGAAAAACTATGCAAGGCATCACGAATGTGAAGCCGCAAGGATTCACCCTGAAGTGAGGCTTTGCATAGTTTGGAGTCGTATGATAAAGTGCAGAGTTTATGACAGAGATAAATCACGAATTATCGGAACGGCAGAAAAAGGTGGTCGACAAGCTTAATGAGTTGGGGATTCCATTCAAATTGATATTTCATCCGGCGCTTCCGACAATTGAAGACGCGCTGCAGTATTGGGGCCAATTCGAGTGGACACATTGCAAGAACCTCTTCTTCCGCAATCACAAAGGCAACCGCCACTATCTGGTGATTTTCGACTGTATGCAGCAGCTAGCCATACACGATTTGGAGCACCGCCTCAAACAAGGCAAACTCAGCTTCGCCTCCGAAGCCCGCATGGATAAATACCTTGGGCTGAAACCCGGCAGTGTCTCGCCTTTCGGCATCATCAACGACGAGGAACACCATGTGTATCTCTACCTCGACAAAAACCTTCTCGACCGCGAGTACATCAGCTTCCACCCTAACGACAACACCGGAACCTGCGTAATCAAAACCAAGGATTTGATCAAGTTTTTGGATGCCATGGGCAACGGATACGAGTTCATAGAACTATATTAAAAGTTGAAAGTTGAGAGTTGAAAGTTAAAAGTTGTTTGAGATTAACAAAAATTTTGTATTTTTGCACTTTGAATAAATAAAGATTTTATGGATTATTTTCGACGTGTAAAGCCTTGTGTTGAATCAGAAATTGGAAAATTAGACTATGTCATATTGCATGCTCCGGGACCGGAAATCGAGCATATGACTCCTGAAAACGCCCACAAATTCCTTTTTAGCGACATCTTAAACTACCATGAAGCTATGGCCAACTACCGCGACTTCGAGGGAAGCCTGCGCAAAGTGACCAATGTTTTGACATTCAAGGATTTGTTGATTGACGTATTGAAAAAAGAAGACATTAAGCAAGATCTCTTGACCAGAATTCTGGAACGCGAGAATCTGCAATATCTCAAAGAGTTGCTTGACGGCTTCGATGCCGAGCATCTGGCCACAGCACTTATCGAGGGCTACGAGAACGACAACTTCAAAGAGCGTTACCTGCTGCCTCCAATACCAAACCTGTTCTTCATGCGCGACGCTGCCATCACAATGTACAACAATGTGATAATCAGCAAGATGGCAACCGATGTCCGCGATCGTGAGACCATTATTTGGGACGCCATTTTCAAACATTCGTCGATTATAGACGTGGAGGCCTTCAGCCCGATAGCCCGTTACAGCATGAATGGCAAAGGCAGCATCGAAGGCGGCGACGTTGAGATAGCCCGTCACGACATAATTCTGAGTGGCTGTGGCTCACGCACAAGCCGTGAAGGCATCGACGCCATGCTTGAGCACCTGCGCAGTCTGGGTGGCCGACGTCACCTCATCATGCAGGAGCTTCCATTCGAACCCGAATCATTCATTCACCTCGACATGGTGTTCACCCTGCTTGACAAGGATCGTTGCATGGCATACAAACCAGTGATCATGAGCGGTGCATACAAGACAGTGCATTACGAAGTGAACGGTCACGAATACACCAAAGTGACCGAAGAAAAGAACCTGGTCGAAGCCTTGAACAACCTTGGAATGGATCTGGAGCCGGTGTTTTGCGGTGGCGGCGACGACTACGCCGGACCTCGCGAGCAGTGGCACAGCGGAGCCAACTTCTTCGCTTTCGCTCCTGGAAAGGTTTTGGGCTACGCCAGAAACTACAATACCATCGAGGCATTGAACAAAAACGGATTCGAAGTGTTGAAAGCCGCCGATGTGGCATCAGGCAAACTCAACCCGAACGACTACAAACGCTGCGTGGTGGCGTTCGAAGGCAACGAGCTGTGCCGAGGTGGCGGTGGCGCACGATGCATGACGATGCCGCTTCTTAGAGAGAAAGTTTAGCTATTAATAAAAAGTCAGGGGCTTGGGTTGCACCCAAGCCCCTGACTTTTTTACTCTGTCGCCGACTCCAGCTTCTTCATCATCGAGAACATGAAGACTGCTGATATCACGCAGAGGATTATCAAAACGCCCCAAATCATTACCAACGACAAACCGGTATTCCAGATCGAGCTGATAACCGAGGTAAGATAGTTGCCGATAGCCGTTGCGCCAAACCAGAGTCCCATCATCAAGCCTTTCAGCTTTGGAGGAGCCACCTTCGACACAAACGATATTCCCATCGGGCTGAGCAACAGCTCGCCGAAAGTCAGCACTAAATAAGTGGAAATCAGCCAGTTGGGAGACACCAAAACACTGCTCACGCCGCCTGTTTCAGACAATTCTTTAGGCGAAGGAAGTCCCATTGAGGCTGCCGCCATAACACAGTAACCCAAAGCGGCCACAAGCATTCCCAAAGCTATCTTGCGTGGAGCCGACGGCTCTTTGCCTTTTTTGGCCAAAGCCCCGAAGAGTGCCATCGAAACCGGGGTTAAAGCCACCACAAAGAACGGGTTGAAATGCTGGAAAATCTGCGGCAGAAGGTTGACCTGCTCTCCAACATTGGCTGCCTTGTACCAAACGCCGGCAGCACATGCGGCAAGCAAAAGCCCCGATAAGGTCTTGCCTTTTTTGGTATCGCTTTGGAACACTCCGAACAAAGCATAAACGCCAACGGCAATCATAGCCAAAGTGAACACGTCAAAGCCTATTCTGGTCCAACCCGTAGCCACCGACGAAGTGTAGTCGCGGGCGAAGTATGTCAGCGTCAGGCCAGCCTGCTGGAATGCCATCCAGAAGAAGATAACCACTGCAAACACCAGGCACAGTGCCACGATACGGTCTTTGGTCTGCTTAGGTGTAAGCTCAACCACAGACTCTTCATGTTTCTGCTCACCCTTGCGCACGTCGACATGCTTGAACAGCCTGCGGAAGCCAAAGTAGATTGCGATTGAGAGTATCAACGAGATGCATGCTATGCCGAAGCCGTAGCTGTAAGCCTCTGACAATGAGTTGATATAATTGGTGCAGAAGGCTGTCATATCGCCGCTGAAACTACTCTGAGCCGATGCCAAGGCTTCCAAACGTGTCATTCCGTCGGATGTGATAGTGCCGTCGAGGAATTGGTGCGCCAGCGACGGGATATTGGCGTCGTAGCTAAAGCCGCTCTTGCCCAGGAAGAGGTTGGTGACTGCCGTGGCAGTGGTCGGAGCGAACATCGAGCCGATGTTGATTGCCATGTAAAACAAACTGAATCCGCCGTCACGCTTGGCAGCGTACTTGGCATCGTCGTAAAGATTGCCGACCATCACCTGCAGATTGCCCTTGAACAAGCCTGTTCCGACAGCAATACAAAGCAAAGCGATAATCATCATCGTGAATGCCATACTTCCTCCGGCTTCTTTCTGAGCAAACAGCAACAGATAGCCGGCAAACATCACCAGAATACCTGTAACCACTGTCTTGCCGTAGCCCCAGAACTTATCGGCGATGAAACCGCCAAGAATAGGCATGAAATAAACGGCAGCCAGGAAGATACCGTAAAATTGTCCGGCCGCGCGTGCGGTCAGACCAAATTTTGCCTGCAGAAACAAAACGAAAATCGCAAGCATAGTGTAATAGCCAAAACGCTCGCCGGTGTTGGCCAGCGCGAGGGCATACAATCCTTTAGGATGACCTTTAAACATAGTTTTATTTATTTTTTGTTATCAATTCTCACTTCATCAATCATAATCCAGGCTTTCTGTCCGGCATACGGATGGTTGTTCGGTAGAGTGCCCGCATTTCTGACCAACACCCTTACAAACTTCACCCCCTTGGCCGATATCTTGGCCCTCGCCTCGCCTCTTATGCCTTCGGCATCGTCGTACAAAGGCATCTCGGCAATAACAGGCATGCTGAAATCGGTGCCGTTAGTTGAAACTGTAACTATAATCTGCATCGGGCAAAGCACCCACTGGTCGGGAGCGATGGCAAAGCCCACAAAAACCTTCTCGACATCAGTCTTCTCAGTCAACTCGATGGTGGCGTCCATGTCGCCGCCGTCAAAGCCCAGCCAACCTTCTTTCCAATTACCGACAACGCCACGTTTGTTATCCATCAGAACAACCTCCTTGCCAGCCGAATAGTTGTCGGCCGGCCCTTTTGCGAAAGTGGTGTTGGCGATTATCATACGCTCGAAACGCTTGACTGCCGTAAACGACGGCAATGCCTCATCCTCAAAAGCCTTTGCCTTGACAGTCACCGACTTATTAATCACGAAAGGCTTTTTATAGAGTATAGATTTTTCGGTTGGCTCACTGCCGTCGAGGGTGTAACGTATCTCGGCATCGTCAGAAGCTGTCAGCGTCACCTTCATCTGATGGTTGAAGACATCTGAATCGGTAGTGATTACAGGCATAGCCGATTGTTTCGCCATGTCGAAGGCATTCTGTTGATAAAGCTTTTCGGGCGTGATTTCCTTACCGCTGAACGGTCTCATGCGGAAGGTGTACTGATAGATGCCGTTCTTGACAAGATATTTGTCGAGCGCGTCAGGGCCGCATGTGGCTGTGCCCAACGGAGCTTGCTTGCAGTCGATGTTCACCGTCCAATAGCCTGCAGGTTTGATTTGGTTGATACGTTCAGCCTTGGTAAGTTCTTTATCGTCGTATTGGTAAATGCTGAAATTGAGATGCTCTTTGCCGCTGATAAACAATCCGTTGCCGGCTTCGTTAGTGATGGCAGCCCAGCGCACGTCGGTGCGGTTGCCGCTTTCCTGAGGCTCTTCGTGCATCTCAAAGAAGTCGGCGGCATCTCTTTCGTACACTCCCACCCTGCCGGACAACGCCCTGTCAGGGTAGTTTTCAGTGTCTTTGCCGAAATATTTCACCTTGTCGTATCGCATCGACAGCGCCATCTGTGTGCCGATTTTGGGGAATGTGGTCACCCTGTCTGTTGGCTGCACGTTGAGCGTCACCGTCACGTCGCCGTCGCCATCCACTTCGTAGAGATTGCCAGTGCGCAACACCACCTCGTCTTTATCCATAAACTCCAGGCCGACCATGACGGCGACGTGACTTTCGTCAATGCGAATCACCTGGAAAGTCTTGTTATCGCCAATAGTCAGATTGTCAAGCCCGGCTGCCTCCCATCTGCGTCGGCCATTGCCGTCGACATCGTCGTTAAGCGTAGGAGCGCGCCAGAAATTAGGCTTAAGCGGGCTGAGCAGATATTCCTGTCCGTAGTACGCCATCGAAGTCGGAACGCCCTCATTTCTGTCAATCTTGAAACGGAAATTGTCGTTACTGAGAATAATGGCGTCGTCGGTTTCGGTAAGGTCAAGCTTGGCTACATTATCCAAAGGTTTCGGGCTAACCACCGGAACATCAAACCGAATCTGGTCGTAAGCCACTTCATATCCTGCTGGTATTAGTTCGTTGCCTTCCTTAAGCTTGAACGAGAAGTTGATGAAAAACTCAAGGTTGGGTGTCTCGGTAAACAGCAGCGACTCAGGCATCGGAATGTAGACAGTCTGTGCCTCACCTGCTTTGCAATCAATCTCCATCTCGCCTGTCATCAAAGTTTTCTCGTTTGAGAGCACCTCGTACTGGCAGACGAAATCGCTGAGATTGCGGAATATGTAATGATTTTCAATCGAGAAGAATCCGTTCACCGCATTCACAGGCACCACCTTAATGTTCTGATAGGCTTTCTTCACCTCGTCCATGTGATGATGAGGTATGCGGTCGCCAGTTACCAAGCCGTTGACACAGAAGCTGTCATCGTTGCCACAGCCTGGGATGTCGCCCAGGTCGCCGCCTGCGGCATACCATTTAGTACCTGTCTTTTCGTCGTATTTCACAATGGTTTGATCGACAAAATCCCAGATGCAGCCGCCTTGCAGCTGAGGATATTGCTCAAACACTTCCATGTAATCCTGCAAGCCGCCGCAGCTATTGCCCATGGCATGGCAGTATTCCACCATGATAAACGGACGGTTGAGTGTATCGTAGTGATCCTCAACAAAATGCTTCAGATAGTCAACGCTGGCATACATCAGTCCGATGTAATCGGTGTTGTAGTCGTAGATGGCACGTTCACAGATTACAGGCCGGGTGTCGCGTTGTTTCATCCAATCGTAGCATGCCTTGGTGCAGACGCCGTTGCCGCATTCGTTACCCACCGACCACACAATGACCGAAGGATGATTTTTGTCACGTTCAAGCATGTTTTTGCATCTGTACAGGAAAGCGTCTTTCCATTCCTCTTTCTTGGCAAGGCTTCGCTCGCCATAGCCCTGCGGATGCGACTCGTTGTTGGCTTCGTCAATCACATAAATGCCGTATTTATCGCAGAGTTCATACCAATAGATGTCGTCAGGATAATGGCTGGTGCGCACAGTATTTATGTTATTCTCGAGCATTAGCTGAATGTCACGCTCCATGGTGGCGCGATCAACGT
The DNA here is from genome assembly GCA_017616735.1 of Bacteroidales bacterium. Classification (GTDB taxonomy): domain Bacteria; phylum Bacteroidota; class Bacteroidia; order Bacteroidales; family F082; genus Limimorpha. The sequence continues at coordinate 30,430 of JAFZXP010000071.1, read as the reverse complement.
ATTGGCCTGTTGATGCGCTGTGCTCGTGACGGTTTACGCCTTTTATCATTATAGCCTTGCCATTCACCTTCAGCTGTCCGTCGTCAATTGCCACTGTACGGAAACCGATTTTGGTGGTCAGCTGCTCTATCACCCTTCCCTTACGGTCTTTGAGCCTGAGTGTCAAATCATAGAGGTTTGGCGTTTCGGCCGACCAAGGTTTTACGCCGGGTATACTCTTCAGAGGTATGTGTATTGTGTAGTGATGGCTGTCTTTCACCGCTTCCAGTTCCTGCTTATCAACCTCGTTAAAGAACATCGCGTTGATATTGCGGTCCATGTTGTCCTTACCGACAATTTCAGCCTCCAATGCCAGCAAACCCTTAACCTTGTCGAAATTTATGTCGGCAGTCAACTCAAACGTACCGTTCTCATAATTTTCATCAAGTCCGGCTTTCACATAATAGTCGAAGATATTGGTCTTGGGTTTGGAATAAAGCAACACATCACGTGTAATGCCGCTCATGCGCCAGAAATCCTGGGCTTCGAGGTAAGAACCGTCGCTGAAACGGTACACTTCCATGGCCAGCAGATTGCTTCCAACTTTGACATACGGAGTCAGGTCAAACTCAGCTGGCGTCTTGGAATCTTCGGAATAGCCTACAAATTGGCCGTTTACCCAAAGATAAAACGCCGATTTCACAGCTCCGAAACTGATATAAATTTCACGGCCTTTCCATTGCTTCGGCACATTGAACACATGACGATAACGGCCAACCGGATTAAACTCGGTAGGCGCATACGGCGGATTTGATTCAAACTCGTTGGCCACATTCACATATACCGGATTGCCATAGCCTTTCAACTCCCAGTTGCCCGGGACAGGCATGGTGGTCCAATGTCCGCTGTCGTAGCCGATTTGATAAAAATCACCTATGTTTTCGTCGGGGCTTTCGACATAATAAAACTGCCAGTCTCCGTTGAGGTTGGAGCAATACGGCGAATCGGGCATCACATTGGCGCGAGGCTGCACCTTATTCACCTGACAAACAGACACATCGTTCCACCATTGTCCCAACGATTGCTGCGCCTGCATTGTCAGCGACAGCAGCATGGCACCAAATATTCCTAACAATTTCCTTTTCATAGAACCAATATTTATAACCTACAAAATTAAGATTAATTTTACAAACCGCAGCCTTAATATTCGAAAATTTTATGAAAAATATATTATGAAGTTTCCCGAATAATTCTTATTTTTGCAAGTTAAACATCTTGTAAAAAACATGAAAAAAGTTCTGATGTTATTGGTGATTGCAGCGGCATTGGCTCTTGGAGCATCGTCTTGCGAAAGAAGATGCGTGTGCACCTACCTGGATGACGGTTCGCAAGATATCATCTACAGCGCCTATTCAAAAAAGGAATGTCAGGAATGGGACACTTATTACAACGAGACCCTCAACATCCGTGTTAATTGCGAATATAAATCATATTGATATGAAAGAGAAACTGTTTTTTTTCAGCTTGAAGCATCCGCTGCTGTACATATTGTCGCTGGCTGTCATAGTAAGATTATTAGCTTTGATATTCACAGACGGCTCCATCACCGCCTCAACAGAATTCAATTATTATCATATACCCGAAACTTGGATGATAAATCCATGGGTTGTTTATATCGCAAGGCTGATATTTGGAGCATTCTCATTGTTAATCATCACTTTATCATACAGAATCACTAAGATTATCGCCGACAAGACGACAGCTTTGGAGATTGCCACATTTGGCGCTTTGTTATGGTGCATGCCTTATGCAAGCGTGCATTCGATACCGTCGGTTGTGGTGTTACCCTTTTTGCTTTATGGCACCCTGCTTGTTTTGAAACAGCATCATTTACTTGATAACGACGAAACAGAAAAATTTCACCGCACCACTTTCATCATCGCGGGATTTGTTCTCGGACTGGGCTTCGCGGTATGCTACCTTAGTCTCATATATTATATAGGTATCTTGCTGACGCTCCTAATTCTCAAAAACTGGAAAGGCGCTCTGATGACGCTGATAGGCTACCTTGTGGCTGTAGGTTTAACCCAGACGGTTGTCGATTTGATTGTGTTCCACAAGCCTTTCGTAGCGATGACAGCGTTATTCAACGAACCCATGTTCGAAACTTTCTTCCCGATGTGGGCAGAATTCTTCCTGCTGCTTGTGATGGTACCGCCAATGTCACTGCTGCTGTTATTCGGATTTTTCAGAGTGTTTCGCAAATACATACTATTGGTGATCCCAACGCTGATTATAATACTCTGTTCATTGTTCACCTACGATTTTGATATTCTGCTGATGGCAATACCCACATACATCATTGCAGGATATGTCGGATGGAAAGAGTTTTATAAAAATTCAGCTTTCTGGACCAAAAACAAATGGTTGGTGCTGTCGTGCTACATACTGTTTGCGTTGCTCAACACTGCCATGATAATTTTTTCATTTGCTTATTTGTAGACCACTATGACCACTGACGAGGCGAGAAAACGGATTGCGGAACTGAGCGAAACGATTGACAGTCACAACTATAAGTATTATGTTTTGGCTCAGCCGAGCATCAGCGACTATGATTTCGACATGCTGATGAACGAGCTGATTGCACTTGAGAAAGAATTCCCGGAGTTGGCGTTGCCGAGCTCGCCGACGCAACGCGTCGGCGGCGATATAACCAAGGAGTTTCCGCTCGTAAAACACAGATACCCAATGCTTTCGCTGGCAAATTCGTATAATCGAGACGAGATTATAGAGTTTATCCAGCGCATAGAAAAAACCATCGAAGAGCCAGTGGAATTTGTGTGCGAGCTGAAATTCGACGGCGTTTCAATCAGTCTGACATACGAAAAAGGTGTGCTGGTACGCGCAGTCACCCGAGGCGACGGAACACAGGGCGACGAGGTAACGGCAAACATCAAGACCATACATTCAGTGCCGCTGAAACTGCATGGCGACTTCCCCGATTTCTTGGAGATGCGCGGCGAAATCATCATGCCTCACGACAGTTTCAATAAGATTAACGCCGAGCGTGATGAGCTTGGACTGCCACTGTTTGCGAACCCACGTAACGCCACCGCTGGAACCATCAAGCTGCAGGACTCGAAAGAAGCAGCAAGCCGTCGCTTGGACAACTACTGCTACTACATGATGATGGATAACCTGCCGTATCAAACTCATTATCAAAGTCTTATGGCAGCAAAAGAATGGGGATTCAACATATCGCAGCACATGAAAGTGTGCCGTAACATCGACGAGATTCAGGATTTTATCAACTATTGGGATGTTCAAAGAAAGAACCTGCCGTTCGACATTGACGGAATAGTAATAAAAGTGAACAGTTTCGCACAACGCGAGGAGCTTGGAATGACAGCAAAGTCGCCACGTTGGGCAATTGCATATAAGTTTAAAGCGGAACAGGTAAGCACCAAACTGCTGAGCATCGACTTCCAGGTGGGCCGACACGGAACGATAACGCCTGTCGCCAACCTCGAGCCAGTGCTTTTGGCAGGAACCACAGTGAAACGCGCCACTTTGAACAATGCCGACTTTATCCGTCAGTTGGATTTGCACTACGACGATGTTGTGAAAGTGGAAAAAGGCGGCGAAATCATCCCCAAAATCGTCGGCATCGATCTCGAGAAACGTAAAAACGACAGTCGTGAAGTGCAGTTTATCACAAAATGTCCTGAATGCGGAGCCGCCTTGGTGCAGAAAGAAGGCGAAGCCGCTTGGTACTGCCCCAACAGCATGGGCTGTCCGCCTCAAATAAAAGGAAGAATTGAGCATTTCATCAGCCGCAAGGCAATGAACATTGAGAGTTTAGGCGAAGGAAAAGTCGAAGTGATATTCGACAACCACCTTATTAATAACTACGCCGACCTCTACGATTTGACTTACGACCAGCTTTACGGGCTGGAAAAAACAGAAACTTTTTTAGATGAATCCAGCCTCTTCCCGGAAACGGTTACGAGAAAGGTTTCGTTTAAGGAAAAGACCGTCAACAATATTTTGAATTCGTTGATAAGATCGCGCGAGGTGCCATTTGCCAGAGTGCTTTATGCCTTGGGAATCCGCGAAGTCGGCGAAACTACGGCTAAGGTAATAGCCAATAAGATGGGCAGCATCGACAACATCATCAACGCCTCGTTGGAAGAACTGCAAGAGATTAACACCGTTGGCGAAACCATCGCCTTGAGCATCCGCCGATTCTTCGACGACCAGCGCAACATCGCGATTATCAACCGTTTGAAAGCTTTCGGACTGCAGTTCTCGCAAGAGAAGAAAATTGCAACTGAAAATCAGTTGCTAACAGGCAAGACAATAGTCGTAAGCGGTGTGTTCGCCAACTTCTCGCGCGACGGAATAAAGCAAAAAATTGAAGATTTGGGTGGCAAGAACTCAAGTTCCATCTCGTCGAAAACCGACTTTGTGGTCGCCGGCGACAAAATGGGACCGGAAAAGCGGAAGAAAGCTGAAGCATTGGGAGTTAAGATATTAAGTGAAGAAGAGTTTATACAACTGATTAAAGTTGAAAGTTGAAAGTTGAAAGTTAAAAGTTGAAAGTTAATAGTTCTAAAGACGGAAAACTATGCGAAAAATAGCAGGCATTGCGTGAGCGGAAATAATTAGCCTGCGGCTTTTTGCATAGTTTGAAGTCGATAATGAAAGTTTAAAGTTTAGAGTGTAGTGTTTAGAGTAGTTGAAAAAGTTTTAAGTGGAAGAGTTTAAAAGTGTAAATGTTAAAAGTATTGAAATTATGAAGACGGAAAACTATGCAAGGCATCACGAATGTGAAGCCGTAAGGATTCACCCTGAAGTGAGGCTTTGCATAGTTTGAAGTCGATAATGAAATGATTATTCTATTAATAATATGTTACGAAAACTACGAATTGTATTAGCGACGGTCAGTTTTATATTGATTTCGTTATTGTTCCTTGATTTCTCGGGAGCGCTTCACGCTTATTTCGGCTGGATGGCGAAGCTGCAGTTTATTCCAGCTATTCTGGCGTCAAGCATCATAGTGCTTGTCGGAATCGTCATTATCACAGTGCTTTTCGGCCGGATCTACTGCTCAATCATTTGCCCTCTCGGCATCTATCAAGACGGCATAGCTCACATCGCCGAAAAGCGCAAAAAGAACCGTTATAGTTTCAAACGAAGCAAAAAATACCGCTACGGCATAGCCTTGGCTTTCTTTATGCTCATTGTTTTAGGATATACCACAATAGCGATTTTCATCGAACCGTACAGCATATTCGGACGATTCGCATCCAATCTGTTCGCTCCAATTTATAGATTGATTAACAATGTGTTTGCTTATTTTGCCGAACGTTGGGACAGTTACGCATTCTACCATGTTGACGTCTATATCAAAAGCTTGCCAATTTTTGTAACCGCAATAGTTTACTTCCTAATAATCACTATATTCGCTTTTGCTAAAGGACGTTGGTTTTGCAACAACATCTGCCCGGTTGGCACTATACTGGGAGTATTATCAAAATATTCCATTTTCAGACCTCATTTCGATGAAGATAAATGCATCAGCTGCGGGCTTTGCGAGAAAAACTGCCGCTGCTCAGCCATCGATGCCAAAAAACATGAGATAGATTATTCGAAATGTGTCACGTGCTTCAACTGCGTGAGCAAATGCAACAAAGGCGCGATGAAATATGGTTATTACAAGTCTTACAAAGCGACTGAAGAGCCTAAAGTCAATGGCGATGAGGGTAAAACCTCGCGCAAAACATTCATAGCGACAATTGCGGCTTTAGCCACGGCCTCAGCTTTAAAAGCTCAAGAAAAGGTGGTGGATGGCGGCTTGGCAACTATAGTCGACAAGAAAGCGCCTAAGCGCAACACCCCTTTGAAACCTGCAGGTTCGGTGAGTTATGACAACTTCACATCACGATGCACCGGTTGCCAACTGTGCGTACAAAACTGCCCTAATGATGTGTTGCGAGCCTCATCCAAACTCGACACTTTCATGCAGCCGGAGATGTCGTTTGAACGCGGCTATTGCCGTCCGGAATGCACAAAATGCTCTGAAGTCTGCCCTGCCGGCGCAATCCGCAAAGTGACAAGAGAAGAAAAGACATCCATACAAATCGGTCATGCCGTGTGGATTGACCGCAACTGCATCCCGTTACGTGACGGCGTGGAATGCGGCAACTGCGCAAAACGCTGCCCTTCGGGCGCAATAACGATGGTACCTTACGACCCTGATGACGAACAATCGCCCAAAGTGCCGCTGGTCAACCAAGAGTGCTGCATCGGATGCGGCGCATGCGAACACGTCTGCCCAGCCAGACCATTCTCAGCAATATTTGTTGAAGGTAATTTGGTTCACCATAACATATAACAATGTAGTAAAGACGATGTGCACATCGTCTTTACGATTCAATAATAAATCGAAAACTATGGAAAACAACAATATATCAAGAAAAGATTTCTTAAAGGTTGTGGGTGCCACAGCAGCTGTGTCGGCAGTCGCTCTATCAGGCTGTAAATCAGATACCATTGAAAAAGAAACAACTTATTCCGTCGGAGACATTCCAAAGGATAAGATGACATATCGCGTCAATCACAACACTGGCGACAAGGTGTCGATTCTCGGTTACGGAATGATGCGACTTCCGTTTAAAGACAACGCAATCGACCAGGAGATGGTGAACAAGCTGGTGGATTACGCTATGGACCACGGAGTGAATTATTACGACACCTCCCCTGTTTATTGCCGCGGCAACTCTGAGGCCGCAACAGGAATAGCATTGAGCCGTTATCCTCGCGAGAAATATTATTTAGCCACAAAACTGTCGAATTTCGCTCCACAGTTTTGGAGCCGCGAAGCCTCAATTAAGATGTACCGCGACTCGTTCGAGAAGCTGCAAACCAACTATTTCGACTACTATCTGTTGCATTCTGTTGGCAACGGCAGCAAGGGATTGAGCGGCTGGGACACCTTCCAGAAACGCTATATCGACAACGGCATGATCGACTTTGTGCAGGAAGAGCGCAAAGCCGGTCGCATCCGCAACCTCGGATTCTCATTCCATGGCGACCAACGCGTAATCGAATGGCTCTTGGACAATCACGAAAAATACCACTGGGATTTCGTTCAAATTGAGATGAACTACATCGACTGGGAGCATGCACACGACGTTGATGAAGACAACGTTAACGCCGATTATCTCTACAAGCGCTTGACCGATTTGAATATTCCGGTCGTCATTATGGAGCCGTTGCTAGGAGGTCGTTTGGCCAACTTGCCCGATGTGCTGGCCAACACCCTTATGCAGCGCACTCCTCAGAACAGCCTGGCATCGTGGGCATTCCGTTTTGTAGGCACTTATCCAAACGTTTTGACGGTTCTGAGCGGAATGACATATATGGAACATCTGCAGGACAATCTACGCACCTACTGTCCGCTGCAGCCATGCTCCGACGAGGATTTGCAACTGTTGTTGCACATAGCCGACTTGTACCTGAAATATCCAATAATCCCTTGCACTGCATGCCAGTACTGCATGCCATGCCCTTACGGCATCGACATCCCGACCAACTTCAGTTTCTATAACAAATGCGTCAACGAAGGCAGCATTGTGGAAGACTCGGGGGCAAAAGAATTCAGGAAAGCACGCCGTCGTTTTTTGATTGAATACAACCGGCAGCTTGAGGCCGACCGTCAGGTGGAACACTGCATCGGATGCCGCCAGTGCGTATCGCATTGTCCGCAACACATCAATATTCCGGAACAGCTGAACCGAATCAACGATATTGTTGAAAAGCTGAAAATGGCATGAAGAGTAAAAAATTAATACTGACAATAATCGTAGCCATCCTTATTTGTTTGGCATTGCTATATTTCTGCGGTCATTTGGAAGGCCCCATGCCACTATGGCTGTCGATATTGCCGCCACTTATAGCCATTATTATGGCTTTGGCGCTTAAAGAAGTAATATCGGCATTGTTTATCGGGGTGCTTTCGGGCACTTTCCTGATGGCTCTGTTCACCGGACAAGAACCCGGAACAGCATTAGGAAGCGGGCTATTACGAGTGGTCGACACCTACATAGTCGGCTCGCTTTTCGATTCAGACCACGTAACCATCATTGTTTTCACATTGACAATAGGCGGAATGGTCAAGATTATCTCGGCAAACGGAGGTATGCAAGGTATTGTAAACTGGCTGCTTCGCCGCGCAAAAGGTCCCCGATCAGGTCAGTTGATGACGTTTATCATGGATCTTTGCATCTTTTTCGACGATTATTCCAACACGCTTATGGTTGGCAACACCATGCGACCTGTAGCCGACAAACTGAAAGTTTCGCGAGAGAAATTGGCTTATATTGTCGATTCAACGTCAGCCCCTGTGGTTGCCATTGCTTTTGTCACCACATGGATTGGTGCCGAGCTGAGTTACATTCAGGAAGGCATCAACGTAATCGGCATAGACGCATCAGCCTATTCGGTGTTCTTCCATTCGCTGAAATACAGCTTCTACCCCATTCTCACCCTGGCTTTTGTGTTGATGCTGATTTACAGTCAACGTGACTTCGGGCCCATGTTGAGAGCTGAAAAAGAAGCCCGTGTAAAATCTGATTCAAGTTCAGAAACATCAGATAAAAATAGTAACTCCGCACATGGCATTGACGCTTTGGTTCCACTTTTAACCTTGATTTTCGGCACCATCACCGGACTGTTTGTAACAGGCTACGATTCATCAGTTTGGCAAGATTCCAATCTCGACACGTTCTCGAAACTGTCGGCAACCATCGGCAACGCCAATTCATATATCGCTTTACTGTGGTCGTCGCTCATCTCGTTGCTTGCTGCTGTCATCATGACATTGCTTCGCGGTTCTTTAGAGTTCGGCAAGATAATGGAAGAGATGATTGAAGGCTTCAAGGTGATGTTCAATGCAGTGCTGATTCTCACCATGGCGTGGTCTATCGCATTGGTTACCAAAGATATGCACACTGCCGAGTTTGTTTCTGAAATCTTGCTGAAACTGTCGTTGTCGCCTTTTGTCATTCCTGCTTTGACATTCCTTTTGGCAGCCTTGATAGGCTTTTCAACCGGCACATCGTGGGGCACAATGGCGATTTTATATCCATTGATTCTGCCAGCCTCGTGGATGCTTTGCCAAGAGCAAGGGCTAAGCATCGAGACCACTATGCCGTTGTTTTACAACGTTGTTGCCTCAGTAATGGCAGGTGCAGTGATGGGCGACCACTGCTCGCCTATTTCAGACACCACCATCATGAGCTCGATGGCCTCAGGATGCAACCATCTGCAGCATGTGAAGACACAGATGCCTTATGCTTTGACAGTCGGCGCTGTGGCACTGCTTATTGGAGTATTGCCGACGGCATTAGGAATGCCATCATGGTTAGCATTTGCGATAGCGATAGCAATGCTCGCCGTTATTGTGAGATTTGTCGGGAAAAAGTCTAACAACTAAAGACTAAAGATTAGCCACTAAAGACTTTAGCGCTTTCACAAAATCATTGATATCGTCTTCGGTTGTGTCGAACGAGCACATCCAGCGGACTACGTCTTTATCGATATCCCAGTCGTAGAAGAAATACTGCTTCTGGAGCTCAGTCCAAACCTTGCGAGGAAGCTGAACAAAAACGCCGTTTACTTGCACTGGATAGACGACTTTCACCTGCGGGATATCCTTCACCTTATTATATAATAGTTGTGCCATGCGATTGGAATGCTCGGCATTGCGACGCCATAAATCATCTTTGAAATAAGCCTCAAACTGAACGGCGAGGAAACGCATTTTTGAGCAGAGCTGAAGACCTTGTTTGCGACGATATTTGTAATCTTTAGCCAGTTCAGGATTCAGGAACACCACCGACTCCCCTATCATCAAGCCGTTTTTGGTGCCACCGAAAGAAACGACATCGACGCCGGCATCGGTAGTCATCTGCTTGAAGGTGCAATTCAAAGCGACTGCAGCGTTTGCAAGACGTGCCCCATCCATATGCAGATACATATTATGCTGATGAGCTAAATCAGCTAAAGCCTTGATTTCATTGATAGTATAGAGGGTTCCCAGCTCGGTTGATTGGGTGATAGTGATAGCTTTCGGCTGCGAATGATGCTCAAAACCGAAGCCATGCATACGAGTCATCACCAACTCGGGAGTCAGCTTTCCATCGGGAGTATCGACAGTGAGCAGGCGGCATCCGACAATGCGTTGAGGTGCACCACATTCGTCAACATTCACATGGGCAGTCTCCGCACAAATCACTGCCTCATGCGAGCGCACCATAGCGTCGATAGCCATAGTGTTGGCACCGGTGCCGTTAAACACAAATGACACCACAGCCTGCTGGCCAAAATGCTTTTTAAACAACTGCTCGACGCGAGCGCAATATTCATCGTCGCCATAAGCTAATGCATGATCGACATTAGCATCGGCAATAGCCTTCAAAACCTCCGGACTGATGCCCGAATGGTTGTCACTACCGAATCCTCTTTTCATATTTTAATCCTATTAAACAGCATAATAATGAGCCGATTAACCCAAAATAGATTGAATCGACAGGCAAAGATACTAATTCCGCGAATATAAGGCAAGCCGTTCCGAAAATAATCGAGACAAACACCCATTTCGGCTTGAACCTGCCAGGGAAAAACAGTGCCAAGGTGAGTGGTACAAAGGTTGCGGTTGTACGCAATCCCATCGAGAGGAAGCCCAAATCGTTGATGTAATGCCCGGAAAATGAGGCAGCTACGATTACCGCCACAGTTTGTATCCCAACGATTGTGATACGCGAAACCAAAAGTTTGTTGTTGGGTTTGAAAACATCCTTAACCATTATTGTCGAAGCACCGAGCGTAAGACCTGAGCCTCCGATTATGATGGTTATTAAAAGTGTGCCAAGCACAATGCCTCCCAAAAACTTTGGCATGTGATTGGTAACAAACACCGGAAAAGCCTGAGCCGAACTCATCATCACTCCAAGCCCCGACGGGATTTCCTTGCCGACTGCAGCCAAAGCATTCGCTTCATCCATAGTGAGATAATGGGCGCGCATGTACATTCCCACCATCACGCAAGCAAAGCCTATCGGTATGGAAATCAATGCCGATATCATGGCACCTTTGCGCGCAACACTGTCACTCTTGCCCGACCATATCGCTTGTGCATAAGTCTGAGTTGAAAGCACACCCAGTATCACCGACAAACATGATCCGACGTCTTTTGATACGCCTCTTGCAAAAATATTCTGATACTTATGATTCACATCCTGAATGGTATTCAACCCGTCAACTGATTGAACGTCAGTATTCAGCAAGACGTGATTGATGGCATCCATAAGTCCTGAATAGCCATTTGAGAAAACAAGCACCAAAGCGCCGGCTACCAAGGCCGAGAGACATAAAAGTATGATTTTCACCACGCCGCCAATGCCGGCGCTCCAGAGTCCGCCAAAGACTACATAGAGCGTCATTATAATTGCGGAAAGAACTGCGCACGCCCAGAACGGAATACTGAACAGCGTCATCAACAGCGCCGATGCCGACAGCACCTGTGCTATGATGCTGATAAACATACCCAACGAACACAAAACAGAGCCAGTCATTTCAGCTTTTCTGCCGTATTCTTTGCGGACGATTTCAAGTAACGTGGTGCTGCCGCTACGCCTCAGAGGAATCACATATCCGATTGCCAGCGCCACACAACCCAAAGCCATTCCCATTGTGAACCACCAAGCCGAGATACCGAAGCTGAATGCTAGCTGTGCCGTTCCAACAGTCGACTGTCCGCCGACCAGCGTTCCGATAATAGCTCCTGTAACAACCCAAGTGCCTGCTTTACCGCCACCAGTATTGAAGTCGTTTTCGTTCTTCACACGTCTAACCGACATAATACCAACGACTTCGATAAGAAGTATCGACAAAACAAGGCCTAAAATATGGTAAAAAGAAATCGCCATTTTCAATTTTAAAAACAGTGCAAAAATAGCAAAAAATAGCCATTAGCCATCAGGTATTAGCCATTAGTTTTTAAAAATTTACTAATGGCTTACGGCTAATAGCTAATGGCTTTTAATTTTTATTATTTTTGCAAAAATTTACGAATATGAAAAAAGCATTTTTAATCATCGCGACAGCGCTAGTATTTGGCAGCTGCTGCAACAAAACTAACGAATCAAACGAAACAGCTATGAATACTACTATGGAAGACCTGCTGACGCGCCGCAGTGTGCGCAGCTACACCGACGAAGTGCCTCCGATGGAGGTTATCGAAGAAATCTGCAAGGCGGGTACTTACGCCCCTACAGGAATGAACAAGCAATCGCCTATTATCATCGCCGTGACAAACCGCGAAGTGCGCGACAAACTCAGCAAGCTCAATGCTGCTGTTTTCGGCAAAGACAACGACATGGATCCATTTTACGGAGCTCCGGTGGTGCTTGTGGTTTTAGCTGACACCACAGCCGCATTCACTTGGAAAGAAGACGGCTCGTTGGTGATGGGCAACCTGCTTAACGCCGCCCACGCAAAGGGTCTCGGCTCATGCTGGATTCACCGCGCCAAAGAGGTGTTCGAAACCGAAGAAGGTAAAGCCATCCTGCGTGATCTCGGTATTGACGACACAAAATACGTCGGCGTCGGCAACTGCATCTTGGGATATATCAAAGGCGATTATCCAGTGACAAGACCAAGAAAAGACAATTACATTTACTGGATCAAATAAAAAATAGAGACGTTTCAGAAACGTCTCTACTAAAGTCTAATGTCTAAAGACTAGTGTGTCTTATCAGGCCACTCCGGCACTGCCGGTGCTTCAGGCCAATCTTTCATCTGTTCAAGGATTACCTCGATAGCTTTATCAAGCTGGGCGTCAACTCCATTGAACTCGTCGTATGGGTTGTTGTCAATGACGATATCAGGATCAACACCGTGTCCTTCGATAATCCAGTTGCCGTTTTGGTCGAATGGAGCGAACTCTGGACGGTTCAAAGTGCCGCCATCGATGAACGGCAAGCTGCCACGGATACCTACAACACCGCCCCAAGAGCGTGTTCCAATGGTGGTGCCGAGCTTGTAATGCTTGAACTGCCATGGGAATAAGTCGCCGTCGGATGCTGAGTATTTGTTGAACAGCAACACCTTAGGTCCGTTCATCATCTGGTTAGGCTTGATTTCAGCTGCAGTGCCGTTGCGTGTGATTGTCCACATAGCGGCCTCACGACGCAGACGCTCGATAATCATCGGAGAAACGTTGCCGCCACCGTTGCCGCGGTCGTCGATAATCAGAGCCTTCTTGGTAAGCTGAGGATAGAAATATTTCACAAACTCATTCAAGCCTTCCATGCCCATATCCGGGATGTGGATGTAACCCACCTGTCCGTTGGTCGCCTTGCTGACCTTCTCGATATTTTTCTGCACCATATTATAATAATAGAGTGCATTCTCGCTTGCGATAGGCTCGATGACGACATCGCGTGCGCCGTTTTCCGAAGCTTTGCTGTTGAGGCTCAACACGACAGCTTTACCAGCTTTGTCAACAAGTGCCTCGTAGATATTGTTCATGTCTTTTGTTGAAACACCATTGATTGCCACGATGAAGTCGCCTTCCTTAGCATCCACGCCGATTGCGGTCAACGGTGAGATGGTTGCTTCATTCCAGCTCTCCCCTTTCAAAATTTTGTTGATTTTGTAATATCCGCTGCCATCGCGCTCCAGTTCAGCTCCGAGCAGACCGAGTTTGAGACGTTTCGGCATGTTACGGTCGCCGCCGCCGGTATAAGCGTGACCAATGTTAAGCTCGCCAATCATCTCGCCGATGAGGTAGTTGACATCGTTACGGTCGCCGCAATAAGAAATAAGAACAGCATATTTGTCGTGAATCGCCGGCCAGTCGTTACCGTGCATATTAGGCGCATAGAAGAAGTCGCGCATCTGACGCCACGCCTCGGTGTAAATCTGCGCCCATTCCTCATGCAGATTGACCCATTTCTTCATGTTCGAGAGGTCGATGCCGTCTTTGTCGGGAGCACCCGGGCCGCCGCCAGGACCACCCATGCCGCCTTTGGCCTCGCGACGTGGCGCGTCAATGACTTTATAGCTGCCGCGGTTGTTGACGAGCATCTTCTTGCCGTCAGGAGTAAGCTCGAATCTGCCGTTGTCACCCACACGTTTTGCTTCCTTCTCGTTCAAATCGAAGAAGTAAAGTCCGCCGCCACGCTGACCCCATTGGCCGAAATAAACTCCGTTTTCGACGCCTTGGAGGTTGTAATAATAAGCTGTGTTGATGCCAGGCAACGGGATGATGCGGTTCATAATACCTTCAAAATCAATCTTTATCGGCTTAGCATCTTCTTTCTTCGGGCCTTTGCCATCCTTGCCCGGTTTGTCAGGCTTGCCTGGCTTACCAGGTTTTTCAGGCTTCTCGTCTTTTGCCTCACCTTTGTCAACCGTAACCTCATCGTTTTCAGCAAGGAAAGGCGACGGAGTGTCTTTTTGCAAAGTAATCATGTAGACGCGGCTCATCTCGCGGTAGGCGTAGTTCCACTCCACACTGCTGTAAGTCGGGTTGAAATCGCGTTCCGATGTGAAATACAGATACTTTCCGTTCTTGTCGAAGGTAGGATTTGCCGAATTGAACCATGTGTCGGTGACAGGCTCAGCTTTCTTGGAATCGAGATTATAGATAAATATTTGGCTGAACTCTGACATTTTTCCATCCGAGTAAGCAATCCATTTGCTGTCGGGCGACCATGCGAAATCGCTCATCTCGCCATCCTCGCTTTTGGCAACTTCCGTCACCTTTTTCGATGCCACGTCAATCATCATCAAGCGGTTCATCTTGTCGTACCATGCAATCTTTTTGCCATCTGGCGACCAAGAAGGCTGATACTTGTAAGTCTCTGAAACCGATTTAGGATCAGTAAGTTGAATTGCATCTTCTTTGCCGTCCTGCTTCTGGATGTAAAGCTCATCGTTGCCTGTGCGGTCGGAGATGTAAGCGATATATTCGCCATCAGGCGACCATGCCACATTGCGGTCGTGAACTCCATCTGATTTTGTGAGATTCCTTGTGATTCCTGACTCTACCGGTACCGTCCAGATATCACCACGACCGCTCAAAGCGATGCGTTTGCCGTCAGGAGAGACTGTCGACGAGGTGATGAACTTCGACGCATCCACATATTTGGTTCTCGATGAAATGCCATCGCCAATGATTTGCACCGGAATTTTGTTGATAGAGTTGTCTTTCAAGCTCAAGCGATACAGCTCGCCTCCGTTTTCGTAAACTATGTCGTTATCGCCCAACGAAGGATACTTCACATCGTAATAGGTGTAATTGGTAACTTTCGTAACCGCCTTTGTTTTCATGTCATAACAGAAAATGTTCATCGTGCGGTCGCGGTCAGAGCAGAAGTAAATCTTGTCGCCGGCCCACATCGGAAAGATGTCTTGAGCCACATTGTTGGTGATGTTGGTCAACTCTTTTGTGTTGAAATCGAAAATCCAAACGTCATCGGCCATACCGCCACGATAATATTTCCATGTTCGGAACTCGCGCATCACGCGGTTGAAGGCTATCTTCTGTCCATCAGGCGAATAGGTAATCCATCCGCCTTCCTCAAATGGGAGCTGTTCGCCCAAGCCGCCGTTGATGTTCGCCACGAAAAGCTGTCCCACAAAATCGTCCCAAGTGATACGGCGTGAACGGTAAACAATGTTCTCGTTGTCCTTCCATGTCATCACGATGTTGTTAGGTCCCATACGGTCTGATAAATCGTCGCGGTCGAGGGTTGCGGTGTAGGTAACACGTTGAGGCACACCGCCTTCAGCAGGCATCACATAAACCTCGGTGTTGCCGTCGTACTGTCCGGTAAACGCAATATTTTTACCATCTGGCGAGAATCTTGCGAAAATCTCGAACCCGTCAGGGTCGTTGGTCAATTGGCGGGCCACTCCCCCATTGACGTCGACGGTGTAAAGGTCACCGGCATAACTGAAGACCACCTGGTTTCCGTGAATAGCCGGAAAACGCAGCATCTTCGCCTCGTTCTGTGCCTGCAGCGACAATGCGCCCAAAGCAAGCAACAAGCTAAAAATAAAGAAATGTCTTTTCATAGTATATAATTTTAAAATAGTCTGTCCATTTTCACTTCAACAGCTTCAACCTCATCTCCTATATAAACGAGATAAGCCTTGATTTGCTGCATGCGATTCATTTGAATAATCGCACTCATGTAATCGCGCAGCTGGTTGTAATATTCCTCGTGCGCCTTACCAGTCTTGTAATCAATCAGAATAGTGCCTTGTGGCGTTTCCGCATAACGGTCTGGCCTGATTATTTTGCCGCCGACCAAATGAATATCCATCTCGTTTTTCACGACAGCATCCTTTGAAAATGCCGGCTTAAGCTCAGGAATCTCAGTCACTTTTCGGAAAGTCTCAAGCAACTTCGCCGCCTGCTCCTCGTCAATGGTTCCGTCGTTGACATACGGCCTCAAAGCTCGCTGGGCATCTTCAATTGTAATAATCTTTGAGAGTATCTCGTGTACCAAAAGTCCCCATTCGTCAGGTCTGAAAGAGCCTTCCTCGGCCCACATCATGGTCGGATCGGCATCCAAATGCAGCTTATCAGACCATCTAAGCGTTTTCGGTGCCTGCTCTCCATCCTTCAGCTCCAAAATCTTCACCTTGTCGGATTTCGATGATTTCTTATTCATGGTTAGCAATGTAGAGTCGAAATCACCGTATGTATAAACCGACACATCATCTTTATCGTTATCTTTAACTATGAAATCGGTGTTTTTCAGGAAATTGCCAGTATAACCAAGATTGTCCGCAAAGAAATCCGTAAAAATATTATATCCGTCGGCAGTTTTAGGTTTTTTATCGTTGGTATAGATAAAAAGCATGTTTTTGGCACGAGTCATCGCCACATACATTATATCCAGCACGTCGAGCATGGTTTTATTGGTCTCCTCTTGCAGCAATGATTCAAAGTTGGTGCCGGCAAGATTGTCTTTGGAAATCTTCAGCAAGAACGCATCCAGGTATGGGATAGACGCAGATTCTTTATAATCAGCGCATTGCAGCCACATTTCGCTTTGTGTCAAGCCGTGCGATGAGCGCAACATAGTATCGGCATACGGATAGATTACAACTTTAAACTCCAAGCCTTTAGCCATATGAATCGTCATAATCTGCACGCAGTCAAGGTCACCCGACAGCTTAACAGACAACTTGCCTTTCTTCTTATCCCAATAGTCAATAAATTCGGCTATTCCGGTGCCGTGATGACTCTGCCAATCGTACGCCATGTTCATGAAGTACTGCAGATAAACGTCCGAAACTATATTCAAATCGTAATGGCGGCATATTTGCATGCACAAATCATAAAAACCGCCCGATTTTTCTATTGCTGAGGCGTCAAAAGGCTTATCAGTACAGTCAATCCTAGACGCATAATATCCGACGGCTTTCTTAGTCACGGCATTGTCTTCGTCGGCCAACAACTTCATCGTATTCACAATCAATTGCACCTTGTCGGATGTCTCCAAAAGCAGCGACTCGGCCGACACCACTCCCACCCCATTGCCAACCAGATAATTGGCTATGTCCCTGCCGTCATTATTCGAACGGACCAGAATAGTTATGTCCTTATATCTGACTCCACGACCATGTAAATCATTGATTTGATTTAATATAGACGCTTTTACCTTTTCCTTGTACTCATGTTGCTTCATATCGCCGCGCAACACCTCAACCGACACAAATCCCTCACCATTTTGTGGGTTGTTGACCTGCTCGACGTCGTCATAAACACCCTTAATCGGCAGGTATTTCTCAGCAAAACGGAAAAACGTATTGTTGAACTTAATGACATTTTTAGACGAGCGATAATTGACATTGAGCGTCATTTTCTGCGCCAAGCTGACAAACTGAGCCTCACAATGTTTACTGAATTCACCTGCCTGAGGCTTGTAAATCTTAGGCAGATGGATAATCTGCTCAACTTCGCTGTTGCGGAAGCGGTAAATCGACTGCTTGGCATCGCCCACCAGCAAGCTGATGTTTCTTGCCGAAATGCTGTTTTCTATCAAAGGCAGGAAATTCTGCCACTGCAAAATCGAAGTGTCCTGAAACTCATCAATGAAATAATGCTTGTATTTCTCGCCAATTCTCTCATAAATGAAAGGAACGGTGCAGTCGCCCAGAATATCCGATATTCTTTTGTTAAACTCAGAGATATGCACCTGCGACGAATCGGCTATATAATCTTTAATCAGCTTGAATATATGATTTCTGAGGACATACAAATAAAGGTCTTTCTCAACAGTGTCATATATTATTTTCTTGGAATACAACGACTTATAATCCTCAATAGCCTTATTATAGACATCCACTATCGAGCTGTCGGTGATTTTACTCTTTTTGTCATTCCACGAGTCGTAACCTTTGAGAATCTTTTCAATGCCGAGGGTTGTGACACTGCTTTTCATCTCAAGCATTTTCTTTTTCACAACCGGCAGCCCTCGCGACGCCTTGCCGCTATAATCCTGATCAGTTATTCCCCTACTGCCCTCCTCTTCTTCTATCTTCTTAACAATCAACGGAATGGATTTATCCAATTCGGCTTTAACAATTTGGATATGCTGTTTGATTTCATCGTATTCCTTTTCGCCGATTTCACTCGTGTTTTTCCCGCCTTTGCTGTATGCGTCTTCCGAAAGCAGATTCTCAATAAACTCGCCAAGAAGGTTTTTAACATCCCATTTTGTCTCCTCCGACAGATTGTATTCCACAAAACTGGTCAACATCTTAGTTATGAATGTATCTCTGCCTATCTCATCCGAAATCTTCCTTATTATCTCATCCACCAAATCCTCATTCTCAAGTATCACGCTGTATTGGCTTGGCAGATTCAATTCACGGGCAAAACTTCTGGACAAACGCTGCACGAAACTGTCGATGGTGCACACCGACATATCGCTGTAATCATGTAATATATTGACATACAAACGCTTTGCTCTGTCTATCAGAACATTTTCAGATATCTTAATCGCATCAAGCAGATATCCCTTCATCTGCTTAATATCAGTTTCTTCCGACTCTTCGATGACACCCAACAGGAAATACAGAATTTTGGCCTTCATCTCGCTGGCCGCTTTATTGGTGAATGTAACCGCGAGTATCTCTTTAAAGGCATCGGCATTATCGCCAAGGCATAAGGTCAGATACTCCTTTACAATCGTAAAAGTTTTGCCAGAGCCGGCAGAGGCTTTGTAAATCTTAAAGGGTTTCTCAGCTTCGCTTGTCATCTATTCTTGTTTTTTTTGTGAATATTAAAAATCTCCCTCACATTATCAAAACTTTGCGAATACGATATACCCAAACCCTGAGTAAAGTCGGAATAGTTCTCGAACGAATAAATGTAGTAGTTGTTTTTGATATTGGTGTGATTATACGCTTTCACACTAAGGCGTTTGGTAAGTTTGAACGAAATATCCACATCGCCCACGATGTTGTTGGCTTTGTTGGTCGTACCCTTATCGCCACGTATCACGCCAAAGTTGCCCTCGATAATCAGTCGGTCGTCAAACAGCTGCGTCGACAAAGCCACTTCCAATTCCTCATTAGTCAAACGGTCGTTAGGCGTGTAATTGATACCCACATCAAAATCTTTTGAAATCTGCGACAGCCAACTGCTCAACTGTCTGGTAATCACGCCGTAACCCGCTGTAGTACCGATTCTGGCCATATTCGACTCGGCGGCATACGAGAATGAGCCAAGCATCAGGAGCGAGAACACCTGCTGCGCCATCACGCCCTGGTTGGTGGTATCAATGATTGAATATACCAAACTGCGGGTATCTTCTTTCACATTTGGCAGCTCAATACCGAATGTGATTGTCGGGTTCATCAGCTTATCGGTCAACTTGATTATGCAATCAACGTTGATATTGTCGGTCAGTGCCGTCGTATCGACAGCCGTGGCTCCAAGCGAGTTCAGCGATGATTTTGTGCGATAAACACCCGTTATGTTAATATCGGCATCCGTAGGATCGCCAGCCCAGCGTATAGTGCCTCCGTCACGCAAGGTGAAGGTGCGCCGCACCACATCAAACGCAAAGTTGAATGTACCGCTGCGTATCAGATAATCGCCGCGCAACGTAAAGTCATTGTCGGTAACACCCATGCTGAGATTACCCAAGCCTCGGGCATTAATGCTGCCCATATTGGCCGGCAGAAAGATATTCACCTCTGCATCAGGAGTAACCTGGGTGTTGATGTTTATGGTGTAACGGCTATCGTCTTTGTTAGTAACGGGCACATATTTCTCAACCACCGTGTCTTCTTCCTCGGCACTTTTCACAAAAACGATAAAATCATCATAAATAGTGCTGGCCGATGACAGCGGCACGTCAATCTCAGTACCTTTCTTGCTTAGTACATCTATATCCATTACGATGTCATCCAGAGGTCCCTTCAGGCTCACTGTTCCGTCGGCCACCGCCGTCCCATAGAAGCCTTCGGCATTCTCGGCAGGAATATTAAGTGCCAGAAAATCCTTGCATTTGATATTGAGATCAAAGTAAAAATCATCCAAATGCTTGTGATGGATAATGCCATTCAACTTAGCCGTATGTCCGGTAGTGTCCTGTATATTGATGTCGTTAAACACTATTTTATCTCTGGCAAGAGTAATGGTATCGTTGAACGTAAAGTAAGTGTTCAGATAATTGACCAGACAGCCGGCATTATGCATAGCCACCTGACCCAGTATAACGGGTTGTTTAAACGACCCCCTAATCTTCACATTACCGCTGGCATGACCGCTCATTCTCTTTACCACATTGCTGATAAACGGCGACAACGTTGCCAATTTAAACTCGTCGAAGTTCAAATTGAACTTGAGATTGTCGTGGTCGCGCAACGGGTAATAATAACCGGCAAGCCCGACAGCCTCGTGTTTCTCTTCGCCGAACAAACTGTTGTATAACTCCGATTTGATACGAATCGACTTGTCAGGATCATGCCACACTGTGCTGACGTATACATCGCCGACTTCCTGTTCGTTAAGGTAAAACTTTTGCAGTTCCAGATTGGAAAAGAATGACAGATTCTCATCCAATCCCGACACACGCACAATACCATTGATGATACCATCCATATCGATACCGTCACCAACAGTTATAAAATCGAAATCCGACACATTCACATCGTTAAACACCACCATCATGGTATCGTTATTGTGCTGCGGCACGTAGCCGTTGAGCGCCATCGACTGCGATTCGGTATTGAGTGCCAGACAATTGATACCAATTCTGTTTTTGCGGAAATCTATCTGACAATTTGGATGCAGATGCCACAGCGTATCATTCAGCACAAGCTGCTCAGCGGCAATCTTCATAAGTCCGCCAGCATCCTTATGCGGCACAAAAGTCGATGTCAGATGGGCTTTGTTGTGATCCTCGTTCACATCATCATCCCATAAAAGATGGCATTTAACCGTGTCGTTATGAATAGTGCTGTACACCTGAACATTCTCCAATCCGATGCGCTGCGTATATTTCTCCGATGTGTCGCGCATGATAATATCTTCTATCGTCAAGCTTGACAGGTATTCATCATGCCTTGCTGTATTTCTGACATCTATATTCAGGAATTTCAAATTATTATAAGCCACTTCGGGCGATTCCAAAGTCATGCCGTGATAGGGATATTCGGTGGTATACGTAGCATTGAGTGTAGTACCGCTGCTGACGTATAGCTCGGGCATAAAGAGCTTTGAAAGCTGGCGTGTGTCTTTCGTATTCAGCGAAATTGAGAATTCTTGTTTATCGGTGTAACACGACTCCTTATCGTACCATGCCGGAATGTGTATATACTGTCTGGCGCTGTTTTTGAAGGCTTCCACAAAAGTGCCGGAGCTAATTATACCTGTGCCGTTGAAGTCGAAAAAGTCACAATTGACTGTCACATCCTTAATACCGCTTATCTCGGTCACACTGGCGGTAAAGTTTTGCATTGTGTATGTGTCACCGTTGAAATACTTGGTGTTTTTAATATCGGCGGTTCCGGTAATATTATCTATATTGCTACCTCTAAAATCAAGATTCACATCCGACGACAGCATCATCACACTGTCAAAATCAGCCAGATTCAGATTAACCAGATCGGCATCTTCAATCTTAGCCGAAATCTTGTATCTAGGTTTTTCTTTTTCCAAATCAACCACTGCAGACAAATCCAAGCCAATCAAAGGCTGCCGTGTTGACATGTCGGCTGTCAGGCATTTATTCTCGAATTCCGTGTGAATGTTGAAATCTTTGAAGTCGTTACCATTGATTTTCAGCGATTCCACTTCGACATCAGCGTTGAAATCGGTCGATTGCACATCCAAACCCCGTCCGTCCATACTCAAGTCGAAAGTCACAACCGACTCATCTTTTAGGCCGGCTATATCCTTGATATTCAAGTCGTCAGCTTGAATATTGAAAACGTATTCCGAGTTCTCGGTGGTATTTAGATAAACATAAGCCTCAACATCACCCATATCCGATTGAATCTTGAAGTTGGTGTAGAAATCGTTGTAATATCCTTTGAATTCACCGGTCATAACAACATTTCCCAAACCGTCAAGCATTGCAGGCATAGGTACGGTTACAGCCTCAATCGGTATGGCAAAATTATCAATATCGTCGCGTGTTGTGGTTAATTCTCTGATTGTAATATCCATGAAAGACGTCTCAAACTCAGGCAGTCCCTTAAACGCCACGTCAGTGACGATGTGTGAGTTATCACCAAAGTCGGCATCCACATCTTTCACCAGAAAGTCC
Source organism: Bacteroidales bacterium (assembly GCA_017616735.1). GTDB lineage: Bacteria > Bacteroidota > Bacteroidia > Bacteroidales > F082 > Limimorpha. The sequence continues at coordinate 7,580 of JAFZXP010000071.1, read as the reverse complement.
GACACTGGCCCGTCAAAAAACGCCGTAAAGACAAATGTGTCGGGCAACTTGCCAAGCACCCATGAAAAATACTTCAAATCGCTGATTTTAATCGTTGATTGCCTGATGTTTCCAATAATCCTAACTGAATCCTCGAATTCGTAGTAAGCGCTTGAGCTTTCGTATTCAAAACGCATATCAAGGTCGGCTTTCGACTCGCCAGTGATCAGCATTAGATTGTCAATATTGAGCGCTTTCTCACAAAACAGCACCTCGCCATGACCATCGTCGAGCACCAGTCCGCAACGGTCCTTACCCCTGAGTGTATGCACTTTCCACATAACGGTGTCATGCTTTATCTCCAAATCAGTAAATGTACCGTAGATGCTGTCAATGTCAATATGATGCCAATCCATGCTCAGCTTCTCGGGATGATGTTTGTTCTGATTCCAATAAACCACACGCCCGTTATCAAGACGCATATTATCGATCTTCAGATGGAAATCACCGCCACTTGCTTCCTTAGGCTCGTCTTTTGGCTGTCCGCTGCTCAGCTGACCAAACAGATCCATTATATTGAGCTTTTCTGTACCTTCATATTTCACAATGCTTCCCAAAACATCCTCGAAATAAATATCCCTCACTCTGATGTCGGCATAGTCGACAGTGGGTGCCACCTTGGCATACAGTTTACCTATCTTGAATATAGGGAAATTGTATAAATCGTTGATTTGCACGCCTTCCAGCACAACGCCCAAGTCGTAAGTAATGTAGAAAGTACGTATTTTAACCTCGGAATTGAGTCGTTTCGACATTTCGCCAGCCAAAGAACGCGCCACCATGGTCTGGAGCGTGACATCACGGAAAGCCGCGACGAGACTCGCCAGAAGAGCTATAATTATCACAATGATAATTAATATGCCGTGGATAATTTTATTTTTTGTACCTTTGCGCATTCTTTAATGCTATGGACGAATATATTTTAGCTATCGAATCATCGTGCGACGACACTTCAGCGGCTGTCCTCAGAGGCACGACAGTTTTGTCAAATGTCATTGCTAATCAAGAGGTTCACCGTCAGTACGGAGGCGTCATCCCCGAGCTTGCATCGCGCGCTCACCAACAGAATATCATTCCGGTTGTCGATGCCGCAATCAAGCAAGCAAATATACAAAAAAATCAAATACGTGCAATAGCTTTTACACGTGGACCGGGATTATTAGGTTCATTGCTTGTAGGCACCTCATTTTCAAAGGCTTTCGCGCTCGCAATGGACATACCGATGATTGAAATCAATCATACCAACGGTCATGTGCTGGCACTTTTTGCGCAAGAACCCGACAATCCTACGCCAGTCCCGCAGTTCCCATTTCTTTGCTTGACAGTTTCTGGCGGTCACACCCAGATAATGAAAGTCAACGACTATTTCGATCTTGAAATTTTGGGCAAGACCATAGACGACGCTGCCGGTGAAGCCTTCGACAAGACAGCCAAAATCATGGGGCTCGGCTATCCAGGAGGCCCGATAATCAATAAGTTAGCCAAGGAAGGCAATCCTGACGCATTTCAGTTCAGCAAGCCTCATATCCCAGGTTACGACTACAGTTTCAGCGGACTGAAGACAAGTTTTTTGTATTTCCTCAGAGACAAGCTCAAGGAAAACGAGAACTTCATTGAGGAAAACAAAGCCGATTTGTGTGCTTCTATCCAAAAAGACATCATCGACACTTTGATGAAAAAGTTAATAAAAGCCGCCAAAGACACCGGCATCAGGCAAGTCGCTATAGCCGGCGGCGTGTCGGCAAATACTGGCTTGCAGGAGGCCATGATCGCCGCCGGCAAGAAATACCACTGGGATGTTTTTATCCCTAAATTCAAGTTCAGCACCGACAATGCCGCAATGATTGGCGTGGCTGGATATCTGAAATACAAACGCGGAGAATTCGGAAGTCAGGATATGACTCCTTATGCTAGAACCGCTACGCGGTAGTGTAGAGTTTAGAGTTTAGAGTTGAGAGTTTAGAGTAGTTGAAAAAGTAGAGACGGTCGGTCGACCGTCTAAAGTTGAAGAGTTTAATAGTGTATAAGTTTAAAGTATTGAAGTTTTAAAGACGGAAAACTATGCGAAAGCATCACGAATGTGAGACCTCAAGGGCTCACCCTGAAGTGAGGCTTCGCATAGTTTGGAGTCAAACTGTATAATGTAAAAATTGAAGCATGAATTGGGAATCGTTATTATCAGCAAGGCGTGAAGCTCGCGCGCAGAGCGTAGCCGACATCAGAAACGAGTTTCAGAGAGATTATGACCGAATAATCTTCTCCAACATCTTCCATCGTCTGCAGAACAAAACGCAGGTTTTCGCGTTGCCAGGCGCCAAGCTGGTGCACAACCGACTGACACACAGTCTCGAAGTGGCCAGCGTCGGCCGCTCCATAGCGCGCAAAGCGTCGAAATTTCTCATCGATAAATACGGTCCCGATTTTCATGATGTCATCTTCGACATCGACACCATAGTCTCGACAGCTTGTCTCGCCCACGATCTCGGCAACCCTCCTTTCGGGCACTCCGGCGAGGAAACCATGAGCAGCTACTTCAAATTCGGCGAAGGCCAGGCGCTAAAGAGCCAGATACCTGCTGAACAGTGGTCCGACCTGATTTCATTCGAAGGCAACGCCAACGCCTTCCGCCAGTTGACACATCAGTTTGCCGGCCGTCGTGAAGGCGGACTGTCGCTAACCTATGCTTCGCTCGCCACTTTGATCAAATACCCATATCCCTCATACGACAAAGGCGACCGCAAGAAATACAACGTCTTCAACAGCGAAATCGAACAATTCGAAAAAGTGATGGAAGGCTGCGGAATCCCGCGTCTGGACAGCGTCAAGCCGATTTACGCGCGTCATCCCCTGTCATACATGATGGAAGCCGCCGACGACATATGCTATCTCATTCTCGACATGGAAGACGCACACAAACGCGGCATCATCCAGACCGCCGACATTGACAGTCATTTCACGGCTTTCTTCAGCGACAGCCGCCCCGAGGAAGCATGGTTCTTCGAGCGCCGCGAGCAGATTTTCAAAACCGTGACCGACGCCAACGAGCGCATGGCCTTCTTACGAGCCACCGTCATCAACAAGTTGGTCGACTGTGTCGCGCATGTGTTTATCGAAAACTACGACGACATCATGGCTGGAACATTTAAAAACAGCCTGATATCTCACCTTCCGAAACTCGAAAACGACGCTCTGGAAGCCTGCAGATCATTCTCAGTACCAAACATTTACAAGCATCCATCGGTTGTCAAAATTGAAGTCAGAGGCTACAACATCATCGGCAGCCTGATGAAGGAATTCATCGACGCGGTGCTGCAACCCGACAGTGGCTACCACAAACGTTTGATATCCATCATTCCCGATCAGTTCAAGACAGAAAAAGACGACCTGTACTCTAAAATACAAGTCGTCCTCGACTATATCTCAAATATGACCGATCTCTATGCTGTGCAGCTCTACAAAGATTTGCGCGGAATTGAGTGATTATCATTTGTTTCCTATCAAAACCCCGCTCACCATCCAGTGTGAGAAACTGCCGCCTTCGTCAGCACCCTGAGGAATTGCTATGGTTATGGTGTGATGTCCGGGTTTTAAATCACTTAAGTTGAAATACACAGGATTTGTCGCAGTTCCCGGGCACCAACCTGAGCGCGACAAGTCGGACGATGACACTCCGTTCCAGAAGTTGCCTGATACCGGGTTTAATTCACGATAAGTCGCGCAGTCACAACGCCATGGAGTGTATTTAAAGATCTTTTCGCCATCAACGATAATGGTGTTTTCCTTAGGATTGAACTCATCGCCTCCGTCCCAGCCGCCGTGGCCTGTGGTGATATATCTAAGTCTAAGATTCTCAACACCTTCAGGAATATCAAATTCCACCGTCAGGCTGTCGGTCTGGAACAAACGTCCATAATTCTGACCCGACATTTCCATCACATTGCAAGTATTGAAAAGCGGCAAGCTCCAGCGATTGTTTTTAGAAATATCGCCGTCATAATCCTGCGGATAAGCCACCAAATCAAGCGACACTTTATGCCCGCCGCCGTCATAATTGCCGATGAAAGCGCCTATCAAAACATCGCCCGAAAGACGGTCCGACAGCTCCGAGACTTCCATTTTGTAATACGCCTCATCCTCCCATTCCAAGCCATCAATTTTCACTCTGTCGTTGAAATGATTCACGCCAAACGGAGTGAAGAATCGCATCAGTTCCACAACAGGCATATAATCGTCTTCAAGCCGTATGCCTTGGTATTTTTTACCATTCTTATCCAATTGATAAGGAATAACTTCAATACTATCAATTAAAGCATTACTTAAAGATAGTTTTCTATCCATCGGGATTACAAAAACCGAGCCTGTGCGGTCGTAAGCATCGCCGTTTGAGCGCTGGTGAAGCTCGGCAAACAGCTGATAATGCTCCGGCAAAACCGGCAAGTTGACGCGTTTCAAAATGATGGTTCCCCACGAGTAATGCAGCACCGTATCAAACGGAATTTCGCCACGGAATTTGTCAATCTTGGCAAAATGAATCTGCTCATCGTCAAATATCTTGGTGCGTACAATCAGTTTTTCCTTGTTAATTGCGTTAAGCTCCTTCCCCGTCTTTCTAACTCCCAGATTATCAGGAATCAAGTTCTTCTTCAGCTTCTTGTCTTTTTTGATTGTTTTCAAATCCATAACACGGTTGCCGTTAATCGCCTGGCGCACCATCACGCCCTTCAGATAGCCTCTTGCCGTGGTCGGAGTTGCCTGATAACCAAGGTCTTCTGTCATCCAGACCTCTATTGTGTTGGAATTGATTGAAGTCTTGTATTTCTTGCAACGATAGCCTTTTACAACCTCCTCGCCCTTTTCCTCAAACTCCACTCCGCTGTTTTTCAATGAATAAGCATAAAAATACGATTCACCATCCTGATAATTCATCTGATGATAAACCGAGTCGTTGTCGTAGTCAACATAGGTGTAATCGGTTGAGACGCCAGCAATAAGCTTACCCGTAAACTCTTGAATATCATTGATTCTAAGCTGATTCTTATAACGCAGAACCTCACGGAAGGTTGTATCGCCGCTATCAGAACCGAGCATATATGATTGGTAAACAAGGCGTTGTTGAGCCGACACCGTCAATGTCGTCAAAAGCGTCAACATAATTAATAATGTATGCTTCATAGTGAAAATTTTTCTGCAAAGTTAAGTATATTTTGTAAATTTGCAAAATCTATATGAAATTTAATATTCATTTATAATGAGAAGATTATTATTACCTATCGCATTGATTATGTTAATGTTACATTCATGCGGCGATACCAAACAGCCCAAGGCTCCGGTACGCGAAAAAATCCAACTGCAATCTGACATCCTGACTCCGGAAGTTCTTTGGAGCATGGGCCGAATCGGCGAATTTTCAGTGTCAGCCGACTGTCAGCACATCATCTACAGTGTCACAGATTACTACGTCGACCAAAACAAAGGCTTCTCCAGAATCTACATCATGAATGCCGACGGCAGCAATCTCAAATGCCTCACCAAAGGCAAGCACAGCGAGTACAGCCCAATTTTCACTCCATCGGGCGCCATAGCCTTCATGACAGCCAAAAGCGGCGACATGCAGCTATGGGAAATGGACATGCAAGGACAGAACCGCAAGCAAATCACCGACATAAAAGACGGAATAACAGGCTTCAAATACAGCCCGGATGGCAGCCAGATAGTGTATTCAGCCGAGGTTAAAATCAAAGAAACCGTTGCAGACGTCTACCCCGACCTGCCGCTCTCATCGGGACGCATCAACAACGACCTGATGTACCGCCATTGGGACCAATGGGTTGACACATTTAGTCATTTGTTTATCGCAACTAAAGGTAACGATATGATTACCAACGGCATCGACATTCTTCAGGGCGAGCCATGGGAGTCACCGGTCAGACCTTGGGGTGGCATGGAACAGGTGGCATGGACCGAAGACAGCCGCGCACTTCTTTACTGCTGCCGCAAGAAAACCGGCAAAGATTACGCCACATCAACCAATACCGACATTTACCGCTACGACCTTGCCAGCGGCCAGACAGCCAACCTTACCGAAGGCATGATGGGCTACGACCTCAACCTTAGCGTGGCACCTACAGGCAACAAACTCGCTTGGGAAAGCATGGAACGCGACGGCTACGAAGCCGACAAACAGCGTCTGTTCGTGATGGATCTTGCCACAGGCGAAAAAACCGACTACAGCGTTGGTTTCGACCAGAATTCAACCAATTTGACATGGTCGGCTGACGGTTCCACCATATACTTCATCAGCGACATCCACGCCACCGACCAGATTTACGAACTCAACCTCAACAGCGGCACCATCCGCAAAATCACCACAGGCAAACACAACTTCGTGTCGCTTGCCGTAGCTGGCGACAAACTCATTGGCGGACAGCAATCCATGAGCCATCCGACCGAGCTTTACAGTATCGATCCAAAGAGCGGTGAATTCAAGCCTATAACACATGTCAACGACAACATTTTCAAGCAATTGACTGTAGCTGAAGTCGAAGAGCGCTGGATCAAAACCACCGACGACAAGATGATGCTTACTTGGATTATTTATCCGCCTCATTTCGACAAAAACAAGAAATACCCTACTCTGCTTTACTGCGAAGGCGGTCCGCAGAGCACAGTCAGCCAATTCTGGTCATATCGCTGGAACTTCCAGCAAATGGCTGCAAACGGCTATATCGTAGTGGCTCCTAACCGTCGCGGTTTGCCAGGTTTCGGTCAGCAGTGGAACGAGGAGATCAGCCGTGATTACGGCGGACAGTGCATGAGAGACTATCTCTCGGCCATCGACGCCATGGCCAAAGAGCCTTTTGTTGATGAAAACAAACTTGGCGCAGTCGGTGCAAGCTTCGGCGGATTCTCGGTGTATTGGCTCGCCGGCCACCACGACGGACGTTTCAAGGCTCTCATCGCCCACGACGGCATGTTCAACCTCGACGCCCAATATCTTGAAACTGAAGAGATGTGGTTTGTGAATTGGGATCTGGGCGGCGCATACTGGGAGACCGACAAACCGGGTGTCAAAGAATCGTACGCCAACTCGCCTCACTTGTTTGTCGACAAGTGGACAGCTCCAATCCTTGTGATTCACGGCGGTTTGGATTACAGAATCTGCTTCACGCAAGGCATGCAGGCATACAACGCAGCCGTATTGCGTGGCATTCCGGCCGAGTTCCTATACTTCCCTGACGAAAATCACTGGGTTTTAAAGCCTCAAAACGGAATTCTGTGGCAACGCAGATTCAAGAATTGGCTTGATACCTATCTGAAATAGTTTTTAGTTTTTAGTCGTTAGTTTTTAGTCGTTAGTGGTTCCTGTCTAACGACTAAAAACTAACGACTAAAAACTAAAAAAGGTAATGTTGCCAAAAATAGTTGGTGACAGGTAAAAAAAAGATAGGTGGCGGGCTCCTCAAAATAGCCCTGGCTACCTATCTTTTTTTGGACGCTTCAGCCCTAAAATAAAGATACCATTTGACATAATTCTGATAGTG
>JAFZXP010000070.1 GCA_017616735.1 Bacteroidales bacterium | reverse complement strand
ATTCCGGACATCTCTCTTTCCTGTTTTTTGCCATAAAAAAGTAACTTTGATGAAAACGTTTTCATCAAAGTTACTCCTTTTGCTTGAAAAATATGGTATTTACAAAAATTTTACCAACTACTTTTGTCTATTATACCTTAATTATTAGTTAGAAGTTAGCAGTTAGCAGTTGATTTTAACTTCTAACTGCTAACTGGTAACTAGTAACTTTCAACTGTCTCCAGTTCCTTGTAATAAACCTGCGGTATTTCATCTTTGTAGTCTTTGCTATAGAAATCGGCAGGTTTTAATAATTTCCCGAAAACAAAATCCTGGATAAGCACAAATTCGTTGCCTTCGCTCAGAAGCGCGTATTTGTGGTCAGGGTCGTTGATCATATCGTGGAAATCATCGAGATCTTCTTCACTATAATCGTACAAGTCGGCATTTGCGCGCATGCGGAAAGTGGTAACGCTGCGGCTGCGGCCGTCTTTGGTGGTGAGTGTCAGCCTCTGCTGGAAAGGCGAGTTGATGATGGAGTCACGGCGCGCAGGATCCACATCGTTCAGAAATGCCTCGAATCGCACATCACCGAATGACGACATCAGGGTGAGCACCTTGTTGTCGCTGAAGTCGACAGACTGTCCGTTGAGACGGGTCATGGTATATTGATAACGATCTTTCTCATTGATAATGAATCCGTTATTAGGATCGTCGGTGATTTCAAGCTTCACAGATGCTATGTTGCCCATAGGCTCGGCAAAGATGATATGGTCGCGCCAGTCCATGGGGTTGGCCGAGAAACGCGCGCTGATGAAACCTCTGAAGCCGTGCAGGAAGACAACAAAAACCTTGTCGCCGCCTTCCTTGAGAACATAAGTTCCAGTGTTGTCTTGGGTGACATCGCCAATGTAAAACACCTTGGAACGTTTCTCGTGATAGAACAGCTTCACTTTGTTGAATAAATTGATGCGCGGCATCATTTGATAAACCTCAACTTTGGTGTTGGTGGCCGACATGCGGGTGATTATGTTGTCGCTTTTCTTAATTGATACAGGCATTTTGATGCGCATACGGTTAAGCGTGTAAAGCATATCGTTGACTACACGTTGCGAGGCGCGGTGCTCATCGTTGACCGTCCAGCCTTTGTCGGTGCGTCTCAACAACGTCTGGTTGCCGCTCTTGTCGGCGAAAAACAGACGTGTGATGGATGCGGTGTCGTAGACCGTGAAGTCGGCGGCGTCACCGTGCAAAGTGCTCAGATAGCGGTTGTTGGCGATGAGGATGCCTGCGATTATCACCAAAATCGCGACTATGATTATTGAGATGATGTTTCTTTTTTTCATTTCGTGAATTTTTTCTTTCTTAAAACGGCTAATACTATCCCGAAAAGTATCATGATGGCCGATGGCAGCACCACGTTGATTATTTGCCAGAGTATAGGGTTGGCGTTGACTTTGTTCATATCCAAAAGCCTGATTTTGAGCTCGCGTGAGCGGACGCTGATCAAGCCTTCGCCTTCGAGCATGTAGCTCATGGCGTTCTCGATGAACTGCTTGTTGCCGTATGTGTTGTTGGTGTATTGGTCGTAGCCTAAAGGCAATGGCGAGCCGACTTTTTTGTTGTTCTTTTTGGCATAGTCAAGCTGGGCGAGCTGGTTGCGGATGATGTCGCCGTCGGCTATGACTATCATCGAAGTGGGTATGCTATGAGTCTTGAATCCTATCTCGGGAGAATCCATAATGGCCTCCGGCATACGGTTTTCATAGAGAGATGAAAACACTCCGTTGAGCAGGAAGGCTGTGGGGAGTCCTTTTTGCGGGAACATCTGGGCGTTGGGGCGCTGGTTGAGAATATCAAGCGAGATATAGACAGGCGCACTTGACACTTTGGTGTAGTCGGAGGTTTTCAGAAGAGGAATCTTTTGTATCTCGGGTGCCGAAGTGGTCGGTTCCAAAGAGCTGACGAAATCGGCTTTAACAGCCTCGATGTTTCTGACAATGGGATGATCCGTAGCGGCGCTGAGCAGCGGGAAATAATACCACGGCAGCAGCATGCTCTGCAAATTGGTGCCCTGCCCGGTAACCAGGCCAATCTGCGCGCAAGGATAGGCGAGAAGGAGGTTGCGGTTCAGTCGCAGTCCGTATTTGAATAGCTGGTCGTCGAGATTGAGGTTGAGAGCCAGACCCATGGTCGACTCGGCGCTCTGCAGGCTGTCCATCGAGGCGTTGACGGGATCAATAAGCCACATCACCTTGCCGCCGTACATGATGTATTGGTCGATGATGAATTTGTCTTTTTCGGAGAACGGCATGGTCGGCTTGGCAATCACAATGGCGTCGAAGGCCGGCTTGATGACGATGTTGCTGTCGCGGTCGAAGTCACGTTTGGTGAGTGCTGTGACCTGTTCGTTGAGCGTAGCGCGTTTGATGTTGTATTTTTTGGAAAGGGTGTTGGCTATATCGTAAACCTCATTGTCGCTGAGCTCACCGTGACCGTCGACAAAGGCTATGGTCTGACGGCTGTTGGTCGAGATGTCTTTGATGGCGCTGATAAGCTTGTACTCGAGGTCCTGGGCTGAATTGTTGAGCACTGTTTCCTGAGTTTGTCCCGACTCGCCCGAAAGAAGGTCGATAGGCATTTCGTTTTCACGATAACTCAAAATGACGCCCGGCCACACCATTATCTGCTGCATGCCGTTGTTGGTTTGCACAGTCTCGGTGTAATAGTTCAAACCGCTTTGCCACAGAATCTTGTAAGTTTCCTGGCGCTCGGCCGGATCGGGGCTTTCCGAAGGGTTGATAAACTCGTAATCGACAAATTTGCTGTAGGCGCGAAACTCGTCGAGCATCTCCTTGGTTTCCTTGCGGAGCTTTTTGAATGGAGCCGGAAAATCGCCTTCCAGATAAACCCTAACGTAGACATAATCGTCGAGGTTTTTCAGAATCTCCTTGGATGTGTTCGAAAGGGTGTATCTCTTTTCGGAAGTAAGGTCGAGACGTGTGTAGACAAACGAGCCTATGATGTTGACAAGCACTATGACCGCCAAAGTGACAATCAATGAGATGATTTCGTTTTTCTTGATATTTTTTCTCTTGTTTTCCATCTTCACCTCCTACCATTTGCGGCTCGACAAAGTCAGCTTTGTCAGGCTCAAGAATAAAACAATCACGCTGAGAAAATATATCAGGTCGCGGGTATCGATAACGCCGCGGCTCATCGAGCTGTAATGCGCCGCCATGCCCAGTTGCTGGATGAATAGGTCGACTTTGCCAAACATCGACAGCGAGTAGATAAACTCAAATCCGATGTATAAAAATCCGCAGAGAAACACCGAAAGTATAAACGCAAGTATCTGATTGTTAGTCACTGAGCTGCAGAAAACGCCTATTGAGACGAATGCCGCGCTAAGGAAAAACAGTCCGATATAAGAGCCCCATATGCCGCCGTGGTCTATGTTGCCCGCAGGCATCGCTAAGCTTGAAACCGAGATGTAATAGATTAAAGTCGGAATCAGAGCCAGCAGCACCAAAGCAACGCCGGCAAGGTATTTGGCACCCACTATCTGCCAGTCGGACAGGGGCTTGGTGAGCAGCATCTCGATGGTGCCGGTGCGCCTTTCCTCGGCGAAGAAACGCATGGTGACTGCCGGAACCAGAAACAGAAACACCCATGGAGCCAGAATGAAAAGGCTGTCGAGGCTGGCGTAGCCGTAGCTCATCACGTTGAAATCGCTGCGGAACACCCACAGGAACAGCCCGGTGATGAGCAGGAAGACCACCACCACCATGATTCCGATGAGGGAACTCAAAAAGTTGTTTATCTCTTTCTTAAAAAGGGCGTACATCGGTTATTCTCCTTCGAAGGTTATCGAACTGAATACGGGATACTCTGTAAGTTTGTCGCGTCCCTTAAGGTCGACAAGTTCGACTAGGACACTAATGCCTGCCACTGTTCCGCCAACCTTTTCAACCAGTTGTGTGATGGCTTTGGTGGTGCCGCCTGTGGCCAAAAGGTCGTCAACTATGAGCACTTTTGAACCCGGCTTGCAGATATCAGTGAGAATCTCAAGACGTCCGACACCGTATTCCAATTCGTAATCCTGGGAGATGACATTGGATGGAAGTTTGCCATTCTTGCGAATCAGCACAAGAGACTTGTTAAGCTTGTATGCCATGGCTGCCGCGAAAATGAATCCGCGGGCTTCGGCACCTGCAATTACTTCAAAATCAATGTCTTTTACCTTATCGCACATGTCGTCTACGGCTTGATGAAAGCCTTCACCATCGTTGAGCAAAGTGCTTATATCGCGAAACATTATCCCTTTTTTCGGGAAATCGGGTATTGAACGTACATAGTCTTTCAAGTCTTTCATATCTGAAAATTTTAGAAAGCAAAAATACTAAAAATTTTAATGTGAATTCAGATTGTTTTTTTTATAAATTTGCCATGATAATAACGATTGGTTGAAAATGGGAAAGAGAATAGTCGTTTTGATGGCTTTTTGCGTGTTTTGCGCAGCCGTGCTGAGTGCTCAGAATGAGGCGAAACACGACATTTCAGCGGATGTCTCAGCGCAGGGATTGGCAGGCTACAACAGCACTTACAAGTGGTATGGCGGGCTTGACTTGAAAGGTAATTTCACGGTCGACAATGTCAACTTCGCCATGAATTTGGAGGCTTTGACAGCCAATGTGTATTCCGCCGGTTTGACAGTGACTCCGGCTTTCAAACTTTGTGAAAACGGTTTCCTGTTCTTTGACGGAACTTTGCATTCGAGAATCTTTGCATGCTACAAGACTTATGAATTCGTGTATGCCGGCAGCGTCGGATTCAGGATGCGCCATTTTTCGGCACAAGTCGGTTTGTTTTCAAGAACAATCGACGCGTTTGGAAGAGAATGGCATTCGTTGGATAATTATGTGACCGAGCCGTTCAATTTGCTGTATAAAGTGAAAGTCAGCGTGATGGGCTTCGACCATCTGTGGGATGTGTACGCTGTGCTGGCCAATTACAACGAATACGAATACGAGCGCATGTGGGAGCCGATTTTCAGCCTTGGAGGCAGATGGGATTTCAAGGACCGTTGGAGTGCGGTGGCCGAAGGAACGCTTGAGCCTGCCGGACTTTTCCACGGCACGGTGAAGTTTTATGAAATGACAATAAGAGCAGGGGTGGTTTACAAAATAAAAGAATAATCAGATGAAAGATAGTATAAAACATAATCGGGTGAACTTTTTCCGCCGGTCGGTCGAATTGACGTCTGCAGTCGTTTTGGTGCTGATGATGACATCTTGCGGGAAAAACATCGATTATTTAGGCATTTTCATGACATTCAACGAGTCGCCCAACGAAAGATTCGAGCAATCGATGCAGTACAATGCCGAGCATGGTTATGATACGGTTGCAGGTGTGCCGGATGATTACAGGGTGTATGTGATGAGCGACATACATGTGGATTTCTCGACAAAGAATCTCGACAGGTTTGTTGCGGATTATCTTGCTGACACGGTGGCTCCGCCGTTCTCGCTCTGCCTTGGCGATCTGATTAACGCCACGGGCCATTATGATTATTTTCTGGAACATGTGCAGCCAGTGGCCGATGCCGGAAAGAAGATATATTACTGCGTCGGTAACCACGACTTGTATTTCGACCAGTGGAAAGAATATTTCTCGAAATTCGGTTCGTCGACATATTGGTTTGAGGTGCATACAGTTGGCGGATTCAAGGATTTGTACATTGCGCTTGAATCGGGAAGCGGGACCTTGGGCGTGGACCAGAGAAACTGGCTGGAAGATGTGCTGAAAACCAAGAAGAATCAAGGATTCAGGCATATCATAGTGTTCACGCACACACATTTCTTCAAGAAAGACACTTCGCAAGGACACACCAGCAACTTCAATCTGGAAGAGACATACGACCTGATGGATTTGTTCGACCGTTACGATGTTTCGCTGGTGCTTCAGGGTCATTCGCATTCGCGCGACCTGACAACATTCAAGGATGTGGTCTATTTGAGGGTTGATGCGTTGGAAGACCATTATCCGCAAGCGTTTTACACAATTTTGACAGTTGGAAATAACATAAATTATGAATTTATAAATGTAGATTAAAAATAATCATTATGAAATCAAATGGCAATTACGATTGGAAGTTTTCGACCGTCGGCGGTGTCACAAGAGTGAACATCGAGTCGGGACAGGACATCCTGCATTTGGATGAGCTTGACAGAAAACTCTGGACGGCCTTGAGCTGCCCTTTGAAAAACCTTGAAATTGATGAAAAAACCATGACGATGCTCGACACCAACGGTGACGGCAAAATCCACATCGAAGAGATTGTGGCAGCATCGAAATGGCTCACATCGGTCATCAACGACCCTGAACTTTTGTTGAAACGCGAGGCGTTCATCCCGTTCACGGCATTCAACACCGCCAGCGTGGATGGTGCGCATTTGCTTGAGACATCTAAACAAATCATTGAGAATCTTGGACTTGACAAAAAAGAAATCTCTATCGCTGATGTTTCTGACAGTCTGGCAATCTTCGCCAAGACACGTTTCAACGGCGACGGCATCATCACCGAAAACTCAGCCGACGACGAAGCTGTCAAGGCTCTCATCAAAAGCATAATCGACTGCATGGGCGGAGTTACCGACCGTAGCGGCGATCCGGGCATTGACACCGACAAAATTGAGGCTTTCTACACTGCTTTGGCCGACTTCAAGGCTTGGAAAGAGGCTGGCGACGCTGACAAAGCCAACATCTTCCCGTACGAAGACACCGCGGCGGCATTGGCAGCCGTGATGGCAGTGAAAGATAAAGTCGACGACTTCTTCATGCGCTGCAAACTTGCTTCGTTCAACACTGACAGCGCTTCAGTTCTTGACGTGTCGTCAGCTAAGATTGGTGAGATAAGTGGCAACAACCTCGCTGCAAGCACCGCTGAAATTGCCACATATCCGTTGGCACGCGTCAATGCCGACCATAAGCTGCCGTTAGGCAAGGAGGTGAACCCGGCATGGGCTGGCGCAATGGCGACATTGAAGGCTTTGGTCATCGACAAAGAATATCCGAATGCTGAGTATATCACTGAGGATCAGTGGTTTGCTATCGTATCTAAGTTCAATGCCTATAACGCTTGGATGGGTGCCAAGGCTGGCGCCGCTGTCGAGGGCTTGGGCTATGACGCTGTCGTAAAGGCACTTGAAGAGAACAAGAAGGCTGCTTTGCTGGATCTCGTGGCACAGGACAAGGCTTTGGAGAGCAAGTCGAACGCCATCGACCAGGTTGACAAGCTGTTGCATCTCTACAGAGACTTCTACACATTGCTGACCAACTTCGTGACATTCAGCGATTTCTACTCGCCTGAGAAACGCGCTATCTTCCAGGCCGGAACATTATACATCGACGAGCGCGCTTGCGATCTCTGTATCAAGGTGAGCGATATGGGAGCACAGGGCACTATGGCGCCGCTGAGCAACATGTACATTCTCTATTGCGACTGCACATGCAAGAGCAAGCCTGGCACTATGAACATCGCAGCCGTTGTGACCGATGGCGACGTCGGAGCAATCATGGTGGGCAAACATGCTGTGTTCTACGACCGCGACGGTCTGGGCTGGAACGCTACGGTGACCAAGATTATCGAGAACCCGATCAGCATCCGTCAGGCATTCTGGTCGCCTTACCGCAAGATGGCTAAGTCGGTTGAGGATATGATCAACAAACGCGCCGCTGAGAAAGACGCCAAGGTGATGGCTGACGCCAACTCGAAGATTAATAACGCTGAAATTCCGGCTGACGGCTCGAAACCGGCAGAGGTGAAGCCTCCGTTCGACATCGCCAAATTCGCCGGCATCTTCGCCGCTATAGGCTTGGCTTTAGGCTTGGTGGCATCGGCTGTCGGAGGATTGTTCGCATGGCTCGGACTTCACTGGTATCACTGGATTATTATGTTCGCTGCAATCATAGTGTTGATTTCAGGTCCTTCAATGATAATGGCATGGCTGAAGCTGCGCAAGCGTAACCTAGCCCCTGTTTTGAACGCCAACGGCTGGGCCTTGAACCAGAGAATTCTTGTCAACACTAGGTTTGGTGCCACTTTGACAAGCATCGCCAAATATCCGATAGTGAAGACAAAAGACCCGTTCACAACACAAGCTCCGTTGTGGAAACGCATTTTGAGATGGTTTGTAATCATTGTTTGCCTCTGCGTGGCGGTTTATTTCATCATCCCTAAGGATAAGAGACCGTGCAGCAAAGCCAAATGCGAAAATGTTGAGGTGATTGTTGAAGAATCAGCGGAATAGCTTAGTAGCTTAATAGCTTAATAGAGAATGCCGTGGAGATTATTTTCCACGGCATTTTTTTGCAAATTCGAAAAGCTCCAGCGGCAAATGACAATATCCGTCGGGGTTCTTTTCGAGATAATCCTGATGATAATCTTCGGCGGTGTAGAAATTTTGCAAAGGCATCACCTCGACGGCGATTTTGCCCTCAATTTTTGACTGTTGTTCTGCCATGACCTTGTTAATTGTAGGTAAATCATTGGTATCGGTGTAGTAGATGCCAGTGCGGTATTGCAATCCTACGTCGTGGCCCTGCTGGTTGACGCTGGTAGGGTCGATGGCATGAAAATACATGTCGAGCAGGAAATCGAGGCTGATTTTCGACGGGTCGTATTCCACCATGACGGTTTCGGCGGCTTTGGTCGAACCGCTGCACACCTCTTTGTATGTCGGGTTTTCCTTGATGCTGTTGGCATAGCCGACTTTGGTCTTGACAACGCCGTCAATCATTTTGAAATAATGCTCGGTGCCCCAAAAACAGCCGCCGGCAAGATATATTGTACTCATAAAATCATGTTTTAAATTGTTAGCTTTCAAGATAGCGTCTTTCATTATCTCTTCATGGTCGAAAGCCAGTGGCGGCAATTCATTTATCGGCCACCATTGAGCTTTGGCGGCGTCATCCTGGCCTTTGACCGGCAAGGGTTTGTCGACAAAAGCCAGATATGCCACAGTGATTGTGCGGCCTCGGGGGTCGCGGTCAACCTTTGAATAAGCTCCAATCTGGTGAATATCAGTGACTTTTAATCCTGTCTCCTCCTCGAGTTCGCGAATGGCGCATTGCTCGGTGGTCTCGTCCATGTTCAAGAAACCGCCCGGGAAAGCCCAGCAGCCTTTGAAAGGCTCGTGACCGCGCTCGATGAGCAGCACCTTCGGGTGATTTTCACGAGTAATCACGAGGCAATCGGCTGTGACGGCGGGACGGGGATAATCATAAATAAATGCCATAGCTTTATTTTTTTACAAAAATACATATTTTTTTCTATTTTTGTGCATCGAAAAATTAATCGCTATGAAAAGATATTTAACCTTGGTTTTGGCATTATTTATGCCGATTTTGATGTTTGCGCAGAGCAATGATTACACTAAATTTGTCAACCCTTTTATCGGCACACAGACCGATGAGACCGGTGCGCTTAGCGGAAGCACTTTCCCCGGCGCCACGCTGCCTCAGGGCATGGTTCAGCTAAGCCCCGAGACCGAGCTGATGGTCACTTGGGATCCATGCTCGGGCTATGACTATAACAAAGATGTTATATATGGCTTCTGCCACACTCACCTCAGCGGCACGGGCTGCACCGATTTGATAGACGTGAGTTTGATGCCATGGAGCGCCGAAGTGACTCCAGAACAACTGAATAATGCCGACTTTGGACAGCATTACAGCCATGAAAAGGAGGCGGCAACACCCGGATACTATCAGGTGTTTTTGCAGGAAAGTGGCGTCAACGTTGAGGTTTCGGCAACTGTAAGAACCGGCATCACAAAATATACTTTCCCTGCAGGCAAACCGCAGACTGTCATCCTCGACATGGATCGTGGCGTGTACCGTAAGGACGCTTATTATTCGGGACGCCGTTTTTATGACATCATCCAAGGTCAGATAAGAATAGTGGACGACCACACGGTGGAAGGCTACCGCGTGGTGTGCGGATGGGCAAAGTTGCGCAAGATTTATTTCCGCGCCGAGTTTTCAAAGCCTATCAGCGGTCATCTTTTGATGAACGGCGGCCTTAATGTTGGCAACAGCGACGTGGTGAACGGTCGCACACCTCGCGCTGCCTTGAGTTTCGACTCAGCCGACGAACAGGAACTTGTAGTGAAAGTGGCGATTTCACCTGTCGACAACGACGGCGCCCGCAAAAATATGCTTGCCGAGGCTACCGGTTGGGACTTTGATAAGTATGTGCAAGATGCGCACGATGCCTGGCAGCGCGAGTTGAGCCGCATCGACGTGGAGGGCACCGACGAGCAGAAAACCATTTTCTACACAGGTCTGTATCATGTTTTGATGCAGCCTAACACGATGAGCGACGTTGACGGCCGTTATATGGACACCAATTTTGAAATCAAGCAGATGCCTGAAGGACAGACCTATCACAGTACTTTCAGCTTGTGGGACACTTTCCGCGCCGCGCATCCGCTTTACACTTTGATTGCTCCTGACATTGCCGCCCAGTTTGTGAGAGATATGATTATTCACCACAAAACCTACGGCTATCTGCCGATTTGGGACCTCTGGGGACAGGACAACTACTGCATGATTGGCAACCACGCCATTCCAGTGCTGGCCGACGCTATCATGTGCGAAATCCCAGGCATTGACGTGGAGGAGGCTTATCAGGCGATGGTCGAAAGCAGCACCCGCAGCCATTACAACTCGCCTTTCGAGATTTGGGAGAAATATGGTTATATGCCACAAACTCTTCAGGATGAGAGCGTCAGTATCACTATGGAGCAGGCTTTCGACGATGCTTGTGTGGCTTTGATTGCCAAAAAACTTGGCAAAACCGACGATTACGAGCGTTTCTATCGTCGCAGCATGTTTTACAAGAACTTGTTTGACCGCGAGACAGGATTTTTCCGTCCGAAAGACGAGAACGGCAACTGGCTTGAGGGATTCGACCCGCTAAGCTACAATCAACCGTGCTTTGTGGAAGGCAACGCTTGGCAGTATATGTGGTTTGTGCCGCAAGATCCTCAAGGTTTGATTGACCTTTTCGGAAGCAAAAAGGCATTTTTGAAGAAATTGGACGAAAACTTCAGTCTGACAGCCACTTCGGGTGATGTCGACGGTAATGCCAGCGGCTTCATCGGACAGTATGCGCACGGCAACGAGCCGAGCCATCACACGGTTTATCTTTATAATTTCGCTGGAAAGCCAGAGAGAACGCAAGAGTTGGTGGAGCAGGTTCGCTCAGAGTTTTATCGTGCCACGCCTTGCGGCTATGCCGGCAACGACGACTGCGGTCAGATGAGCGCCTGGTATATATTCTCGAGCCTCGGATTCTATCCGTTCCATGCCGGCTCGGCAGAATATGTCATTGGCACTCCGCTGTTCACAAAAGCTACATTGCATCTTGAAAACGGTAAAGATTTCGTGATTACGGCGCCGAACAAAACAGCTGACAAAGTTCACGTGAAAAGCGTGAAACTCAACGGTAAAGAGGTCAAAGATTATATCATCACCAACCAGCAGATAATGGAAGGTGGAGTGTTGGAGTTTAGAATGAAATAGCGAACAATGAAACAGTTTAGCACAAAAAACCTTATTCTTTCGATAGTTATCTTGTTGATAACCATTGTGTTGTGGGTTATGCCGACCGAGTCGTTCGGCATCGACGGACTGACGGTGATACAACAGCGTACCATGGCGATTTTCGTCTTCGCCGCCCTGATGTGGCTGTTTGAGGTTATCCCAGCTTGGGCGACATCAGTCACCACCATAGTTGGATTGCTTTTTGCGGTGTCGAACAAAGGATTTATGGTCGATGGTGCAGGAACTACCGTCGCCTTTAAAGAAATCATGGCATCGTTTGCCGACCCGGTCATCATGCTGTTTTTGGGCGGTTTTGTGATGGCAATCGCAGCAAGCAAAGTTGGTTTGGATGCATACTTGGCTAAAGCTTTGTTGCATTTGTTCGGAAGCAAGCCAAAATATGTGCTTCTTGGACTGTTGTTGGTTCCTGGCACATTCTCGATGTTTATGTCGAACACCGCCACCGCCGCGATGATGCTGGCGTTTATGGCTCCTGTATTGAAAAACTTGCCAAAAGACAGTGCGGCGCCTGCGGCATTGACACTTGCCATCCCGATTGCCGCCAACTTCGGAGGCTTGGGAACACCTATCGGCACGCCGCCTAATGCCATCGCTCTCGGAGCCTTGACCAAAGTGGGCATCGATATCAGCTTCGGCTCGTGGGTGGTTCATATGGTGCCGTTTGTGTTGGTTTTACTACTGATTGCGTGGGTTGTGCTGATGCTTTTCTTCCCAATGAAGATGTCAAAATTGGAGATAGAAATTGAGTCGAACGCCAAATTTGACCGCGACTTTTGGATTGTGGCAATCACCATGCCTGTCACGATTTTGCTGTGGGTGACCGAAGGCTGGACGCATTTCGACTCGAACATCGTGGCGCTGGTGCCGTTTGCGGTTTTCGCGATAACTGGCGTCTTCAAGGAAGAGGATTTCTCAAAGATAGAATGGCATATCCTGTGGATGGTGGCTGGCGGTTTCGCTCTTGGCACATGCTTGAACCAGACTGGCTTGGCAAACGTACTAATCAATGCGATTCCGTTCACAAAGTGGCCGGCAGTGCTGGTGATTATCGGCGCAGGCTTAATCATGTACCTGCTTTCGACATTCATCTCCAACTCGTCGGCAGCCAGTTTGCTAATGCCGGTGCTTGCTGTCGTCTCCACCGCCATCAAGGGAGAGCTTACAGCTCTCGGAGGCGCCGCTTCACTGATACTTTACGTGGCAATCTGCTGCTCGTTGGCAATGACCTTACCGATCTCCACTCCACCTAATGCCATCGCCGCCTCCACCGGCATGATTAAAACCAGCCAGATGGTGAAAGTCGGGTTGATATTAGGTGTTGTCGGCGGAGTGCTGGGGTATGCGCTGTTGAGGGTGTTTCCGTTTTAATTAGGAATTTCACGAATAGATATTGCGAACCCGCCGCACGGGGCCATCTTCATCTTCAACACCGATTTCGATGTCACCTTCTTCTTTGTGATGGTGTACGCCTGCGGATTGTAACCATCTCCTGCCAGACCGTTCGCATCCTTCGCATCGGCATAAATTATTGCCTCGTATTTCACACCAGGTTTCAGGAAATCCAGTTTCACCTTGACCTCGCGGGCGTTTTCGTCGGTGATGCCGCCAACATACCAAACATCGCGAGGTTCTGGTAGAGACGATGTGCACATCGTCTGTACGGAATCGGGAATAGCGTAAACGTAACGCATTGCACCTGAAATCACGCCAGTTTTCCCATCTTCCAGCTCGCCAACGCCTTCGGCTGCCTTGTTCAACGACGAAATCTTCGGATGGCGTGCGGTCACGATGTAGGCGCCGGGTTCGGCCTCGAGATAAATGGTTTTATCCCAGTCGACGGCCACATCTTTGATAAACTGAAAGGCGTCCATAAATTGGGCGTAATGCTCGGGGAAATCTGCTGCCATCTGTAGTGGCGAATAGAAGGTGACATACAATCCCAGCTGGTTGCAGATGGTGATGTTCATCTTTCCGCCCCAAGGCACGATTTTTCCCATGTCGGTCTCGAAGATGCCTGGTGTGTAGTCCATCGGTCCGCCTTGCAGGCGTGTGAACGGCAAAATGGTAGTGTGCCCTGGCTTGATTCTATCTTGGAATTCGGTGCCCATAGCGCTCTCGTTGCCAATCATGTTAGGCCAGGTGCGATAGAGACCTGTCGGGCGCACTGCCTCGTGGGCGTTGACCATGATATGATGTTTTGCCGCCTCGGTGATGCAATAATGATAATGGTTGATTATCGGCTGACTGTAATGTCCCTCGCCGTAAGGGATGATTTTGCCCACATAGCCGCTCTTTACGGCGTCGTAGCCGTATTCATTCATCAGGGTGTAAGCCTGCTCCAGCCAATGCTCGTAATTTATTGTGGATGAGGAACTTTCGTGATGCATAATTAAGCGAATACCTTTTTCGTGAGCGTATTTGTTCAAGGCCGGCAAATCGAAGTCGGGGTAGGGAGTGATGAAGTCGAAGACGTAGTCTTTTTGCTTGCCGTACCAGTCTTCCCAACCGATGTTCCAACCTTCGATGAGCAAGGCGTCGAAGCCGTTTTCAGCAGCGAAATCAATGTATCGGCGCACGTTTTCGTTGTTGGCGGCGTGACGACCATGAGGCTTGGCATGTTCATAGTCGGTTTGGCCCAGCTTCACCGATGGATACTGGTCGGTATAACTCCAGGTGTTCTTGCCTGAAATCATCTCCCACCAAACGCCCATGTATTTCACAGGATGAATCCAGCTGACATCGTCCAAGACGCAAGGGTCGTTGAGGTTCAAAATCAGTCGGGAGGCCAACACGTCGGTGGCTTTTTCGCAGACCATAACCGTGCGCCAAGGTGTGTGGCAAGGTGTCTGAATGCGGCCTTTATAGCCTGTGGCGTCTGGCGAAAGATGCACTTGAAAAACGAACTTTTCATCATCCAAATCGAGGTTCATTGTCGGGAAATCCAAAACTGCGGCCTCGTGAATATTCAAATACAAGCCGTCGTCGGTCTTCATCTGAAGGGCGGTTTGCACACCGGTTTTAGAGAACGCGGTCCATGGCCAGCCGCCACCTTTGTGGCTGTCGTCCCATAATTCGCGAATCTCGCTCAACTTCGACTCAGTGTAGTTGTATTCCTGAGTGTCGTAGTCGCCTGGAATCCACCACGCAGTATGGTCGCCGGTCATCGCAAACTCGGTCAGCTCCTCCTTAATCCAGAAGTAAACCAAGGCGTTTTCCATCGGGAACTCGTAGCGGAAGCCCAATCCGTCGTCATACAAACGGAAGCGGATCAGCATCACGGTCGCTTTTTTCTCCGTCGAGTGGTCCATGCTCTCCACGCTGCCGACTGGCTGCTCCAGCGTCACAAGCATCTCGTTGTAATGGTTGCGAATCTGCGCTTCCTCGCCCCAAACAGGCTCCCATGTCTCGTCGAAAGTGTCAAATTTCACATCTTTCAGCACGAAAGCATGCGCCAAATCGTCACGCCACTCGAGGGTAAAGCCCATCTTCGAAGGCAGCACCACCGGCTTTCCGTCGCGGTTCAAGGCATAATACGGCACGCCGTCAACCACTTCAAACTGAAGCTCCAGCTTCCCGTCGGGACTGGTGAATGTTTCTTGTCCAATAGCTGTCTGCCATGCGGCAAACAGCATCATAACCATGATAAAAATTGATTTTTTCATAAATCTATATTGATTTTAATGAATATCTCTTATGGTAAATATATCTTCGTAAGCTGTTTTCTCAGGTTGCCATGCCCTGACGTAGATGATTGGTTTGGATCTAAGGTCAACATAAAGAAACACATAGCCGTTGTCAGTGTATGATTGGTTGGTGTATTCTTGTAACATATTGATTCCAAACAGGCCTCTTGCTCTTTTAGAATCTTCAATATTAATATCTGAGAATCTGATGTTGATGGCGTTATTATGTTTAAAAGACCGTTCGACATTTTTGAAATACTGTTCTTTTGATAGTGTTTCACTTATGTTTTTATTGTTTTCGGAATTTTTTCTTATTGTATGTTCAATAATAATAAGCGGATCGTTATCGAAGAAATTGTTAAGACAATCAATATTCTTCGTCATATATGCTGTCTGAAAATCCTCAAGGAAATTCATTAGATTGATTCTGACGGTTGCATCCCATTGTTTGTATGGTGATTGTGAAAAGATATCATTTTCAACCGATTCCGGCAGTCTTACCACCACTGAATTGATGGTTTTGTCCGATTTGTTTAATCTGAATGAAAGACTTTTGGTGAATATTAAGTTGTTACGGTATTCAAATTGCATGGGGATGCTTCGGCAGATAATCTCGTCGTCATAAGCTATGTAGCAATAATTACAGTTGTTGTCAATAATTTTGTAAATCGGACGGTCTTCAGGTTTGTCATTATATCCTAGCATTTGCTTGAAATAATGGAAACTTTCTTCGGTGAAATATTGCGCTATTGCTTCAATGTCCTGATTGTTGATCGCGTTTTGTACTTTTTTCATTACAGCTTCGCATTCCGACATGGTTGTCAAATTCACCTGAAACTTGCTGTCAGTTAGATACTGCATAATGTCGTTGTCGTTGGGTATGTCGTCAATAATGACAATTTCTTTGTTTTTGGGTTTTTTAATGCTGTATGTGGAATTATGAAAAAAGACTTCGTCAATGAGGTTTTCGTTCATGAAATAGGCCACAGGGTCGCTTGTTTTGAATTCCGGATAAGAGAAATCAATCTTTATATATGATTCGTTGGCTTTTTTTGCCAACTTCAAGGTGGCTTCACCGTTTTCAATATTGTAGTTTATAATTTTTTGATTAACCGGATCGAAATAATTAAACCTGATATTGTTTAATTTATGATTATTGAATATCGCAATATTGGCATCTGAGTGGTCTTTGTATCTAATCCAACTTTTTACAACCACGTTTATGTTTTTCAAAATGCCGTTATCGCCGTCGATTTTGTCTTCAACCAGCCAGTTTATGACGGGATGCTCGATGTTGTCTTCTGTCGTGTATTTTATCGCCTTGCTTCTCGGATGGGAATAGCAGAGCATCAGGGCTTTGTAATATGCGCGCAAAGCGTCGCCTGTCGATTCCCTTTCCTCGTTGTCGAGACCTCTTTGTATGGCGCTGAAAATCTGTTTCTGTCTGTCTTCACACAGCGAGTCGAACTCCGATTTTTTTATATATCTCATCAATTCGGTATTATCAGAACCAGTGCATTTGGTTGTAGATATTTCGTCGAGTTCGGTTTTAAATGATTCGTAAATCAAATTATAGTGTTCTTCTGCGATGTTGGGCTGCAGGTAGGCTTGACTCTTGTAGTTGTTTTTTATATTGTCAATCAAGTTGTCAAGAGCCTGCTGTCTTGCCTCTTTTTGATTGCCGGTATTGCTGCTTTCACCCCAAAAATAGTCACCACTTGTTTTTATCGGATCATCTGCTTTTGACCTGTTTTTTGATTGTGCGTTGACGTTTTGCCAACCGAATGCAAACACTAAAGCTACCGCAAAAAGTATAATTCTAAGCTGTTTCATATCATGAAATTTTAATTATGCAAATATAAAAAAATTGAAAAATCATGCAGCAAATTATATAATTTTGCGTTCACTTTATGTCTTCGTCATTTCGAGCGCAACGAAGTGGAGTCGAGACCTGACGAAAAAGAAATACTAATTCTATGAAAATTATTAAAACAATTATTGCCATTTTATTTGTTTTTTTGATGTTTTTGCAGGCATCAGCGCAGAAAAAACCTTATGACGGCTTCACATTTTCACAACGAAACTTTGTCGATACGATAAAAATCAAGATCTGGGACGGAGCAGTGATCATTCCTGTGAAAATCAACGGGGAGACGAAAAATCTGATGTTCGACACCGGTGCTGAAATGGGTTTCTGGATTGGCGAGGAGGAGGATTGGATGACACCGTCGGGCAACACTATAACTTTTGTAGATTCCCAAAAGACACGCCAAAAAAAGGCTGTTATGAAGTTGCCGCCTGTCAAGATGGGCAACATCACCATCGAAAACTATACAGTGGTGGCCGACAATGGTTTGGAGGATTACGTTTGCGACAAAATTGACGGCGCTTTCGGCTACGACTTGGTGGTTCACGGACTCTTGTTCAAGTTCGACACCAAAGACAGCCTGATGATAGTGACCGATCGCAAAGGTTTTTTCTCGAAGGAAGAAAAAGGTCGGCCTACACTTAAATACAAGAGGTATCATAAGACAAACCCGCAAGTTTGGGTGAATTTTCCATTCCATCGCATCAAAATAATGTTCGACTCCGGAGCAATAGGCGGTGATTTCGATTTGCCGGAGTATCTTATGAGCATTTGGGCTAAAGATGATCCTGAGTTGGGACGTAAGATGGATGAATATACGGCGTTGAGAGACACTACAGTTTACAATTCCGCCGGATTATTCGGCCGTCGTAACGACACGGTTCCATACAGGATTTACCATTGCCCGGAGGTGGAGATGGGCGGCATCACATTCACCGATGTGTGGGTGTCGACCGACAATCTTACCGGCAAAGTGGGCTCTTCGATATTGAAAAAGAATTCCCTTATCATCGACGGGCATAAACGCCGTTTGGTTTTGCTTCCTCACGACGGCAACAGAGTGCAGTATTACGGAAACGAGGATAAAAGAGGAGTGAAGTTTCTCCTTGCCGACAAAAATGATACCCTCGGCATTATTAAAGTTGTGGCGCGAAAAGACGGCGACGCTTACCGAAAAGGCATCCGCACCGACGACTATCTGATACGCGTCAACAATGTTGAAATCAATGATTATTGCACTTATTTAAATCTTAAAGAGAGAATAAGGGCAAATGATGATTCGCCCCTACGATATGTCTTCCGCTCACCTGAAGGTGAGATAAAAGAAATTGATTGGTAATTATTTCAGCAATTCAGCCAGCTTAGCTTCAAGCTCTTCGCCACGTAAACCCTTGGCAACCATTACGCCGTTCTGGTCGTAAAGGAAGTTACTCGGGATGTAAACCACTGCGTAGTCATCGCCAACATCGCCTTCAGCATCGCGCACCTGGATGTATGGCAAAGCGTCTTCCTCGACAGCCTGCAGCCACATTGCCTCGTTTCTATCAACGCTGATGCCGATGATTTCCAAGCCTTTGGCATGATATTTTTCGTATGCGGCTTTCACGACAGGGTTCTCATTGCGGCATGGTCCGCACCACGAAGCCCAGAAGTCAATCATCGTAACCTTGTTGTTTTTAATGACTTCAGCGAGGTTGACATCTTTGCCGTCTTTGGTCTGCAAAGTGAAGTCCATGAAAGGCTGACCGAGCTCGACGCGCATGTTGCTTTCGATAAAATTGTTGACATTATCACGATAGACAGACTCGCAAGTGAGTAATTCTGCTAACTCTATCACCTGAGCCAGCTCTATATCTGTTTTCAAATCATCGAGGATGTAATGGGCTATATAGCTGTCGGGATGGTTCTTGATATAGTCGAACTGATACGCATGATATTCGTCCCAGATCGCCAGCATCTTGGCGTTGACTTCCTCATATTTCAAGCTGTCGTTGCTCTCGTATGCCTCATTAGCCGCGGCTTCAAGTGGAATAAACGCTTCCATGAACGGCACAAGACCATTATGATACTCATTAAAAGCATTCTGTGTGGCACTGCCTGTAGCTTCGAGATGGAGGAAGTCGTCCAAATCGCCGCTCACTGTAACATCCTTGTTGTCCGGTAACAGAAGCATCTGGTCGTGTTTCTCTTTGAAAGCCAAGATATACAAGGCCTGCGGGTCGTCATTTTCAACGGTAAAAACTGCTTTATTGTCGGCAAAGACAGCGGTGTCCATGATAATCGGCTTTTTGCCGTCGAGACTCTTGATGAGGATAACGGTCTGACCGTCGGCGTTTTCGATGTTAAGTCGAACCTTAAATTGGTTGGATTTGTTGCAGCCGCTGAAAATTATCAAGGCCGCCACGATTGATAATAATAGTTTTTTCATAGTTTTATTTTAAATGATGTATTTTGAACGCAAAAATACAAAAATTATTTTAAAAAATTAAAAAGGGGACAAATTGAATTTATCCCCTTGAAAATCATAGATATAAAGTTTTAAATTAGGTACTCTTTCAATGAGTTGACGTAGTTTTCGAATGCCGTGAGTCCTGTAGGCGTGATTTTGCATGTCGTGCAAGGCACCTTCCCCTTGAAGCCTTTCTCGACACTGATGTATCCCGCCGCACTGAGCTTGTCGAGCTGCACGCTGAGGTTGCCCGACGTGGCACCTGTCTGCTTCTTGATGTAGCTGAACTCGGCACTGTCGACACCCGCCAGAATCGACATCACCGCCAGCCGCAGCTCGGAATGCAATAATGGGTCAAGTTTCGGAAACATAACTACTTGTATTGAAATTTAATAATCAGACCTGTAACCACGAGAATAATTCCGCCAAGAGTGAAAATAAGCAGCTGTGCTTCGTTATAAATCAATGAAGTTGCCACGGCTCCACCAATACCCAGAATTAACCCACCGATTGTGATAGTCCAGTTTTTCAGCAGAAATCCGGAGATGCACTCGGCAAAACCCAAGAGCACTGCAATGACGAGCGAAATGTTCATTGGCACTGCCAGCATCGCGATGACGCTGATAATAACCGCAAAAATACAATAGGTTAGCCATATCAGGCCAAGTTGCTTGTTGATTTCATTTTGTGGGACATCGGAGTGCTTTCCGTCGAGGATTCTCACAATAGGGAAACCTAATGCAGGCATGACAAACCAAGCGCAATTCCAAATTGGACTGCCAGTGACATGCCAGAGTTCATAGATGACAAGCGATGTCACGGTAAGCAGAATACCCCAAAGAAGGAAGTGCTTTGCGCTGTTTTGAAGGATTGTGCGACGGCTGTTGTTAATCATCTCGGTGATGATTCCGAGGCTCTGCTGAGCCGTCATTTCTTTGTTTTCAATGTTGTTTTCCATAGTTTAAATTTTAAATTGTTAGTTTACCTTTTTAATTAATTATAAGTGCACTTTGTGTCATAAACGACGCTGCAAAGATAAACAAGTTTATAATATAAACTACAAAAAATTTAAAATATTTTTGAAAAATTTTTAATATTTTTCGTAAAACATTGAAAACCAATTATTTATTGCATTCTTTCACGAAGCTCAAAAACAGCGGATGTGGCTTGAGCACGGTGCTTGAGTACTCGGGATGGAACTGTGTGCCGATGTACCAACGCAGATTTGGTATCTCGACAATCTCCACGAGACCACTTTCCGGGTTGGTGCCGACGCACTGCATGCCGTTTTTCTCGTATTCGTCTTTGTAGCTGTTGTTGAACTCGTAACGATGGCGGTGGCGTTCGCTGATCTTCTGCTCCCCATAGATTTCAGCGACCTTGCTGCCTTTGCGCAGCTCGCAACCGTAAGCGCCAAGACGCATAGTACCTCCCATGTTGGTGATGTTTTTCTGGTCTTCCATCATGTCGATGACGTTATGCGGAGTGTCGGCCATCTCGCTTGAATGGGCGTCTTTGTATCCCAACACGTTACGCGCAAATTCAATGACCATCATCTGCATTCCGAGGCAGATGCCAAACGCCGGCATGTCGTGTGTTCTCGCATATTCCAACGCAATGATTTTACCTTCAATGCCACGCTGACCGAAGCCCGGACAAACCAAAATTCCTGCCACTTCCGAAAGCTTTTCCGCCACATTTGCTTTTGTGATATTTTCACTATTGATGAACTCGATTTTCACCTTCACATGGTTGTAGATTCCGGCCAATGAAAGGCTTTCGCGAATGCTCTTGTATGCGTCCTGAAGGTCGTATTTGCCCACCAATCCGATGCGCACCACCTTCTCGGCCGACTGCTGCAGCTCGAGGAAATGATGCCATGACTCCATCTTCGGTGTCTCGCCAACCGGCACGCCCAACTTACGTAAGATGGCAGCGTCCAAGCCTTGTCGTTGCATGCTGACTGGCACCTCGTAGATGCTCGGCATGTCCTCGCTCTGCACCACACATTCGAGGTCAACATTACAGAACGATGCCACTTTCTGACGGATTCCGTCTGATAAGTGTTTTTCGGTGCGCAAAACCAGCACATCCGGCTGGATACCAGCACTTTGCAACTCTTTAACTGAATGTTGCGTAGGCTTGGTCTTCAGCTCGTCGGCAGCCTTAAGATAAGGTACATATGTCAGATGCACGCACACCGCACGGTTGCCGAGCTCCCACTTCAGCTGACGGATGGCCTCCAAAAACGGCGCTGACTCGATGTCGCCAATGGTGCCGCCAATTTCCGAGATGACAAAGTCAACCTCGTCGTTATGCAACATGATGCGGTGCTTGATTTCGTCGGTGATATGCGGAACCACCTGGATGGTCTTGCCCAGATAATCGCCATGGCGTTCCTTGTCGATGACGGCCTTGTAAATCTTGCCTGTCGTCACCGAGTTGGCCTGCGTCGTACGGATGCCGGTGAAACGCTCGTAGTGTCCTAGGTCGAGGTCGGTCTCGGTGCCATCGACGGTCACATAGCACTCGCCGTGCTCGTATGGGTTGAGCGTCCCCGGGTCGATATTGATATATGGGTCGAATTTCTGGATGGTGATGCTATATCCGCGAGCCTGCAAAAGCTTACCAATACTCGCTGAAATAATGCCTTTTCCGAGGGAGGAAACAACGCCTCCCGTCACAAAGATGTATCGTGTCATACGATTAAATTTTAAAGGCGCAAAAATAAAAAAAACTTTTTTTGCTATACGCTATTTTTTAAATTTTCTGAAGCTGACCAAAACCATCGTCACAGACCCCAGCTCCACTTCCGGACTCACTATCTGCTTATGGCTCATATCGGGCATTTATTTTTTGCCAAAATAGGAAAATTTTTTCTTTTTTGCCATTGATTTCGTGTAATTTAAATAATATTTGCTTGTAATTTGCTCGTAATTTGTTCGTAATTTATTTTACGAGAAACCAAGATGATTTGTTATCGGCTGATTGATTGTATATCTTTCCAGACTTTTTAATTTTTCGCAAAAGATTGTTTTTCCGAGCTGGTACAATTACCGCAAAATTGCAAAGCAATATACCACAAAATTGCAAAGTAAAACACCGCAAAAATAGAAAATAGAATTGCAAATTTAAACTTAATTTGTATTTTTGCATCAAAATAATAACCATGATAACATTTAAAGAATACAGAGAAAAAACAAGAGCAACATCAAAATATCTATTGAGAATTTGTGGTGTGATATTTTCAGTTTGTTTTTGTGTAATTTATTTATTGACAGAGTCATCATCATCTCCTTTCCTAAAAAATCTCCTATATTGTGCTGTTTGCATATTATTGGGAAATCTTTTTGCGGTATTTATTTGGCTATTGGCCATCACATCGTCTTTCAAAATCACAAAACGTTCATATAAAATTATCGAGAATCTTCCCAAAGATATTATTGAATCTTATAAAATCTTTTTGTTAACCGAGAATTTAGACAATAAGAATCATTATCCCGAAAGCAAGATTATTGTTCAAAAAGACAATTTTAAATTTATATTATGGAGCAATAGTTCACAAATTTTTTGCACTTTAGTCAGTAATCCATCGGGTATTTGGGCGATGAAATACAAACTTGACCGTAAATACAGAAAAGAACATATTGAATTGACAGGTTTTGGTTTTAGAGAAACGTCAAAACGAAAGAATTGGCGCAACATAACTAAAGCAGACTTTGACAAGAAGCTACAACGCCTTATCGAGATAACTGAAACTGAAATTCCTCACTATTCAGACAGGTTATCACAATAATGATTAACAAAAAAAGGATGCCGTTTTCGACATCCTTTGTGGATGATGAACAGTAAATAGTTATTTTACCGTAACTTTTCTCGTTACAATACCTTTTGCGGTTTCGATTTTGACGAGATATACTCCAGCTCCATGTTTGCCAAAATCATATTCGAATGTATCGCCTGTTGTGGGTGTTTCGTATATTAATTGTCCTGAAACACTGAAAATACTAATATTTTTAAGGTAATGTTGCCAAAAATAGTTGGTGACAGGTAAAAAAAAGATAGGTGGCGGGCTCCTCAAAATAGCCCTGGCTACCTATCTTTTTTTGGACGCTTCAGCCCTAAAATAAAGATACCATTTGACATAATTCTGATAGT
>JAFZXP010000069.1 GCA_017616735.1 Bacteroidales bacterium | reverse complement strand
CGTGGTCACTCCGAGCCAGATGGTGGCACCTGGCTGCAACGTGGGATAATCGGCTGATTATCTGCGACGACTTAACATCGGGTAGAACGCATTTTCAATGTGATCTATCCGATGTTCGTTATTTTTATCGACCACAATAGCAACTATGTCGAAACGCACGTCAACATCGAGGTTGTTGCGCTCAACATACGACTCCGCAGCCCAAATCAAAAAACGTTGCTTCATTTTGTCGACAGTCTCTTCGGGTTCTACAAGAAATGTCACACGACGTGTTTTCACCTCCACAATCACAAGTTCCTTGCCATCCATCGCAATGATGTCGATCTCTTTGTGACCGCAGCTCCAATTCTGTTCTAAAATCTTATAACCCTTGGCAATCAGAAAGTCGCGAGCCAGCTGCTCGCCTAATCTACCTAAATCATTGTGTTCAGCCATTTTAGTCTTTAGTTGTTAGCCATTAGCCGCTAGCCATTAGCCATTAGCAATGTTTTTTCTAATGGCTAATGGCTAATACCTAATGGCTCAAATCAATGCGCTTCCAGCCAATTCGTCCCCGTGTTCAATTCCACCACAACCGGGATGTTCAGCGGCAGCGCGTTTACCATTTTATCATTAACTAATTCTTTTAATGTATCCAATTCATCTTTTACCGCATCAAAAACAAGTTCATCGTGTACCTGAAGTATCATTTTCGATTGTAACTGCTTGTTGTTCATCGCTTTATAGATGTTTGACATAGCAATTTTAATCATGTCGGCACTGCTTCCTTGAATTGGTG
The DNA here is from genome assembly GCA_017616735.1 of Bacteroidales bacterium. GTDB lineage: Bacteria > Bacteroidota > Bacteroidia > Bacteroidales > F082 > Limimorpha. The sequence continues at coordinate 12,866 of JAFZXP010000069.1, read as the reverse complement.
CGTTCACAGCATTTCGCTCAGCAAAGTTTCTCACCACACTGTTATGAGCGTTGATGTCGCGCAGATAACGGCGTCTTCCTAGCATCGTTTCCACATATCCATGTTGGCGTGCAAACTCGATGTTGTTTTTGATATATTGTTGAATACCAACGTATTCCTTGAAATAATTCTCAATAATCGATGCCGCTTCCGAACGTGAAATGCCTAGTCTTTCAGCCAATCCGAAAGCCGACATTCCATAGATGATTCCGAAATTCACCGCTTTTGCGTGACGGCGCATGTCTTTTGTCACCTCCTGAATCGGCACTTTATAAACACGAGCCGCAGTTGCCGCATGGATGTCGAGTCCTTCGCGGAAAGCCTCGCTCATCGCAGGATCACCGCTCAGATGCGTGATGATTCGAAGTTCGATTTGCGAATAATCAGCCGCCAAAAGGATGTGGTTTTTATCACGTGGTACGAAAGCTTTACGAATCTCACGACCTTTGTCGGTACGCACCGGGATATTCTGCAAATTCGGATTAGTCGAACTCAATCTTCCAGTAGCCGTAACCGCCTGATTATAAGAGGTATGCACCAATCCGTCTTCTTTGCTAATCAAAGCCGGCAACGCATCAACGTAAGTCGATTTCAATTTTGTAAGTCCGCGATAATCAAGGATTTGCTGAATTATTGGGTGCACATTGATAATTTTCTGAAGAACCTCTTCGCCAGTCGGATACTGACCTGTTTTTGTCTTCTTGGCAGGTGCTTTTATCCCCATTTTCTCAAACAAAACCTCGCCAAGTTGTTTTGGAGAAGCAATGTTAAACTCTGTTCCTGCCGCATCAAATATCTGATTTTCAATGCCTTTTATCTCCAAAGCTTGCTGCTCGCTAATCTGTTTCAAGTTCTCGCTGTCGATTTTCACGCCGTTAGCTTCCATAGTTGCAAGCACAGGAACAAGTGGCATTTCTATCTCATTGAACAGCTTCTCCAATTGATTTTCAACAAGAATCGGTTTGAATTTATCATACAACTGATATGCAATGTCAGCATTCTCTGCAGAATTCTTTGTGACAGTATAGTTCAAATACACATCAGCGAGATAATCCATGGTGTGACGCTGCTCCGGCTCGATGAGATAATGCGCAATCATGGTGTCGAAGAGCTTGTTTTTCAGCTCGATACCATTGCGACGGAGGATAGAAATGACAAATTTCAGGTTGTGACCGATGATGGTTTTTGAAGGATCATTAAAGACTTTTGCAAAAAGCTGTAACCCGTCATTTCGACTGGCGTTTTCCTCTCCGTCATTTCGACCGACCGCAGGGAGTGGAGACCCGAGCGGAGCGAGAGCTTTCACCTTCGGTGAAAAAATCTCCGTCTGATTTTGCATGAGATTTCTCGATTCCGCTTCGCTCCACTCGAAATGCCAGGAATACACTTCGTGCGCTTTTACTGTGAACGAAATCAAGTTTGCAGTGACATCAACCGCATAAACCTCAGCTTTTTCAAGCTTTTTCAGTAAATCATCAAGCTCTTTTTCCGTTGAAACTGTTTTATAATCGTGCTGCACTGATGATGCGGAATCCTTTGAAGAAAACAATGAGTACTCTGAGTTATCTGCACTTTCTGCCAGCTGTGAAAACAAATCCGGTTCCTGCGGCGCAGTTTCAGTTGTCACTGCTTTTTTAACAGTTTCCGTCTCGCTTTTAACTTTTATCTCGTTCTTTCCATAATCAGCCACCAGCCTCTTGGCAAAAGTTCTAAACTCCAATTCCTCAAAAATCTTAAGCAGTTCAGGCAAATTCGGCTGTTTCACCTTTAGCTGCTCGGCATTAAAGTCAACAGGCGCATCAGTATTGATGGTTGCCAACATCTTTGACAATCTTCCCTGATCGGCGAAATTGATGACATTTTCCTTCATCTTGCCCTTCAAATCGTCGGTATGCTCAAGCAAGCCTTCAAGCGAGCCGTATTCCTGCACAAATTTAGATGCTGTCTTCTCGCCAACGCCTGGAATTCCTGGGATGTTATCAGCTGCATCACCCCAAAGTCCAAGAATATCAATAAGTTGCGTTGGAGTGTTGATGCCATATTTTTCGCAAACTTCTTTAGGCCCCATCACAGTTGCCGGATCGTTGAATTTGGCAGGTTTGTAAATGAAAATATTGTCGCTCACCAGCTGACCGAAGTCCTTGTCGGGAGTCATCATATAAGTGAGATATCCAGCCTTTTCAGCTTTTTTAGCCAAAGTTCCGATTATATCGTCGGCTTCAAAACCTGCCTCTTCGTAAATTGGAATATTAAAACCTTTAATAATCTTCACGATATAAGGTATCGAAGCCCTCAAATCGGGTGGCATCTCCTCACGGTTTGCTTTGTAATCACAAAAGCTTTCAGTGCGTAGGGTAGGTGCGCCGAGGTCGAATGCTATTCCGATATGTGAAGGTTTCTCTGTTTTCAAAACCTCATACAGCGTATTTAAAAATCCGATAATCGCTGACGTGTTAAGACCTTTTGACGTCATCCGCGGGTTTTTATTCAAAGCAAAAAATGCCCTGTAAATCAATGCGTATGCATCCAAAAGGAAGATTTTTTCCTTATCTTGAGTGATCATATCCTGCCATATTAATAATGTGTAAAATTAAGCAATTTCAGTCAATTCTCAACCGATTATCTTAAAAAAAGTGATTTTGTCTAAACACGCAAAGTTTTTTATCAAAAAAGGTGTTTTGTAATAACTTGTATATCAATATTTTACAATTTAAAACCCCAAAATAGACAAAATTTTTGTTGCTACATCAAAAAAATACCTTACTTTTGCAACAGATTTTCTTTAGAGCAGAAAAAAGATTTATTAATTAAAAATTATTGAAAATGTCAGAAATTAAAGAGAAAGTTGTATCTATCATCGTTGACAAATTAGGTGTGGATCCATCAGAAGTTGTTGAAACTGCTAACTTTACACAGGATTTAGGCGCTGATTCACTTGACACAGTCGAATTGATTCTTGACTTTGAAAAAGAATTTGGTGTATCTATCCCGGACGATCAGACAGAGAACATCCAGACAGTTGGCGACGCTATCAAATATATCGAAGAACATAAAGCATAACATATGGAGTTGAAGCGTGTAGTCATCACCGGTTTAGGTGCTATCACGCCAATTGGCAACACTGTACCGGAATATTGGGACAGCCTTTGCAAAGGCGTTGGCGGAGCGGGAATGATAACACGTTTCGATGCGTCGAAATTCAGATCCCGCATCGCATGTGAGGTTAAGAATTTCAACCCTGAAAACTACTTCGATAGAAAAGAAGCCCGCAAACTTGATTTGTACGAACAGTACGCCCTTGTGGCTGCTGACGAAGCAATCAAAGATTCAGGTATAAGCAGAGATAACACCGATTTCGTTGAAGTCGGAGTTATCTTTGCGTCTGGTATTGGCGGCATTGAAAGTCTCTATCTTGAAAATGTCGACTATGCACGCGGAGACGGTACTCCACGTGTGAATCCTTTCACCATTCCGAAACTTTTGCCCGACCTCGCCGCCGGACATATTTCAATAAAATACGGTTTCCAAGGCCCCAACTATTGCACCGTTTCGGCCTGCGCATCATCGGCACACTCAATTGTCGACGGCTTCAACTATATCCATTACGGCAAGAATGAAGTCATGATAGTGGGCGGTGCTGAAGCTCCTATCTGCCCTATCAGCGTTGCCGGTTTTGAAGCCATGCGCGCTCTTTCAACACGCAACGACGATCCGACCACGGCTTCGCGCCCGTTCGACGCCGACCGTGAAGGCTTTGTGATGGGTGAGGGCGGTGGCTGCCTGGTGCTTGAGGAACTGGAACACGCGCTTCGCCGTGGAGCCAAGATTTACGGCGAGGTGGTAGGTTGCGGCGTATCAGCCGACGCCAACCATATTACAGCGCCTCATCCTGAAGGATTCGGCGCCGTATTGAGCATCAACAGAGCTCTGAAAGACGCTGGCATTTCCGGCGATAAAATCGACCACATCAACACCCATGGTACATCTACACCGACAGGCGATGTGGCCGAAATTCGCGGCATCACAGCTGCATTGGGAGAACACATTTACAATATCTCTTTCAATTCAGGCAAGTCGATGACAGGTCACTTGCTGGGCGGTGCGGGCGCAATAGAAGCCATCTCCACAGTTTTGGCCTGCAAAAACGACATAGTGCCGCCTACAATCAACCATTTCACTGACGATCCTAACATCGACCCGAAAATCGACTTCACATTCTGGAAAGCAAAGCAAAGAACCGTCAACTACGCAATCAGCAATGCTTTCGGATTCGGAGGACACAACGTCAGTATCATTTTCAAGAAGTATTGATAATGCTCAGGCTTTTGCGCTATCACGATCGGGCCGAGAGAGAATTGGCCAAATATATTAATAATGTATTTGGATTCTACCCCCGCAATATAGCGCTTTATCAGCTTGCATTCACACATAAGTCGTTGAGCCAAAAGATGAATGGCATCACCGTAAGCAACGAGCGCTTGGAATACTTGGGCGATGCGGTGCTGAGTGCCATTGTGGGTGAATATCTTTTCAAAAAATACCCAACCAAACAAGAAGGATTTCTCACCGAGATGCGCTCGCGGATAGTGAGCCGTGCATCGCTCAACAAACTCTCGATGAAGTTCGGTTTTGAGAAAATGGTTGTCTACGTCCATTCCAACGACAAGCACTCAAAGTTCCGCTCGCTTGGAGGTAACGCCTTCGAGGCATTCACCGGCGCCATTTTTCTTGACAGAGGCTATAAATTCACCTACAATATCGTTGTCGAACGCATCATAAAACTGCATCTCGACATTGACGATATCGAGAAAAACGATATCAATTTCAAGAGCAAGATTCTTGAATGGTCGCAAAAAAACAAGCACAACATCGAGTTTAGGATTGTCGGCACCAAAGGCTCGAATTTCGACAAACTCTATGTTGTCAAAGTGTTAATCGACGACGAGGAATATGCCGAAGCCTGCGATTATTCAATCAAGGGCGCCGAACAGCTGGCAGCTGAAAAATCGTGGCATCTATTGCAGGAAAAAGAAGCTGAAAACAATTAAAAATCAAAAGATTATGGTAAAAAAGAAAAAACTTGTCGTCGAACCCTTCGATGATATTAAAATCATAGGCATCTGTACCCATTTGGCCGATTATAAACTCGCCTGGCACATCAACAAGTTGTTGAATATCAACCTCATAAAATATGACGATATCATCAACGAAGAGGAGATGGCTTTTTCTTATTACCTCTATGACGGAGGTGAAAACTGCAACACCTATAACCTTGTGGAGATAGCCAATGCCGAAGGTCGCTGGGTTAACTTTTTCCCGCCTACCGACTATCTGTTTATCATACGCAACTTCATCAACGACGAAGGTTTGGACAGCCTTGTAACCAAACTAAAAAGCATAGAAGGCGTAGCCCATGCCTACCTTGTCGATTTGGATATGAACACAAAGATTGATGCACTTCTGGAAGACATAGAAATGCATGAAATCGACATCATTAATAGCCATTAGCTATTAGCCATTAGCATTTAAGCTTTTTCAAACTGCTTTAAGAATCTTAAGTCGTTCTCGAAGAACAATCTCAGGTCGTTGATTTGATATTTCAGCATTGCGATACGCTCTATTCCCATTCCGAATGCGAAACCTGTGTACTGCTCAGGGTCGATGTTGCAAGCCTTGAGGATGTTTGGGTCGCAAATACCGCAGCCCATAATCTCAACCCAACCGGTATGCTTACAAATGTTACAACCCTCGCCGCCGCAGATATTGCATGAAATATCCATCTCGGCCGATGTCTCGGTAAACGGGAAATATGACGGGCGGAAACGCACTTTTGTGCCCTCGCCGAAGTATTCCTGAACAAAGTGATAAAGCACCTGTTTCAAGTCGGCAAACGACACGTTTTTGTCGATATAAAGGCCTTCTATCTGATGGAATATGCAGTGTGCTCTGGCTGAGATTGCCTCGTTGCGGAACACGCGGCCTGGAGCTATGATACGGATAGGCATTTTGTTGTTTTCCATGGCTCTGACCTGAACGCTTGACGTGTGGGTGCGCAGCAATACATCAGTTGGCTTGTTCTCGTTAGGCGACTTGCTGATGAAGAAAGTGTCCTGCATATCGCGTGCCGGATGATCGGGAGGGAAATTGAGGGCCGCGAACACATGGAAATCGTCTTCCACTTCAGGGCCTTCTGCCACCACAAAACCTAAACGGCGGAAAATGTCGTTAATCTCCTCGCGCACTATCGACAAAGGATGACGGGCGCCCTTCATGGCCTCTACAGGAAGACTGAGGTCGATATCTGTTTTGCCCTCGCTCTTTGTCTCAAACTGCTTATACTGTTCGTCAATTATATCCTGAATGGTGTTTTTCAGTTCATTCAGGCGCATTCCCATTTCCTTACGCATCTCAGGAGCCACCTGCTTGAATTCAGTGAAAAGCTCTGTTATGGTGCCTTTTTTGCTGAGATATTGAATGCGGAACTGTTCCAGAGCCTCTTTGCTGTCGGCGTGGAACGATTTTACTTCCTCGAGTATTTTCTCTATTTTCTCTTTCATTTCACAATTTCCATTGAAATTATTGTAACCGGTTCAACCGGAACGTCCATATAGCCAGTCTTTACAGCTGCTATCTTATCCACGACATCAAGTCCTTCGGTCACTTCGCCGAACACAGTATAGTCACCGTCAAGGTGAGGTGAGCCGCCAATGGCCTGATAAGTCTGACGCTGCTTGGCGTTGAATACTTTGCCGTAGCGTGACTCGAACACATTGAGTTCTGTCTCGTTCCAAACCTTACCCTGCACAATGTAAAACTGTGAGCCGCTCGACTCTTTCTTGGGGTTCACCTGGTCGGCCATACGCGCGGCGGCAAGTGCTCCTTTCTTGTGGAAATGATTGGATTTGAACTCAGCCGGAACACGGTAGCCGGGATCCTGACGTCCGTCGGCGTTCTGACCGCCCTGTATCATGAAATTCTTAATGATACGGTGAAATGGCGAGCCGTTATACCATCCTTCATTTACAAGTTTGATAAAATTGTCACGGTGCAGCGGGGTGTCGTCGTAAAGCATCACTGTGATGTCACCGTAATTAGTCTTGATCAAGACCTTGGTCTCTTCTTGTGCTTGTGTTGCCATGCCTAAAAAAATGCAAAGTATTAATAATAATTTTCTCATAATTCTAATCATTTAACGTTGAGTAAACAATTTCCAATTTAACCGGAGTCTCGCCCTGCGGACCGTAGAAAGCCCAACGGTTGGGCATAAGAGAACCATTGTTGACATAGATGAAAAGCCCGTCTGTGTCGTTATATCCGCCATGCGACACCAGTTGTTGCACATACAGCGATATTCTAAACCAAACAGTGCCTGTTTCAGCATTGTAAACGCCGCCGTAATAATCCGAACTGACCATCTGATCGGGAAGTATTACAGCCGTGGTGTCGGCCATCTTGGCACCGGCCACAACCAACGAAACAGGTGGCAGATATTCAGCAGTGTCGGTGACAGCGCCGGTGAGTATGAGCTTTGCCTCATTGATTACCACATTGGTATTCAGCGAGTCGGCCCATTCTATCAATGCCGGGAATTTGATTCTTGCTCTGGTACCGCCAACACCCTGCACATAAAGCTTCTGATTGTTGACCGTGTCGTAAAAGTCAATCTCCGAACCTGCATAATCATGCTCGTAATGATTAAACCTCACATCCGAAGAGTTGATATCGAAATCGTAATAGAGAGTGTCGGTATCGTTATGATAGTAGACTCTCAGATATGTGTAGCTGTGAGTGAGATTGAAATAGCATACCGAGCCTTCGGCATTGGTCTGCTCGCAGTCAACATACAAACCCTTGAAAAACTCCTTGAATTCAGTATTGGATGTCATCCTGTCCTCGTTCTCGATATAATAGTCACCAAGCGACGGATTAAGCGGTATGCGCAACACTCCGCGGTCCAAAACAGTGTCGGGAGCGGTATGCGGCCTTGGACGGAACGAGAGGTCGGCCAACACCGTAGGATCGTATTCCAAAGTGGTGTTGGAGTAGTATGTAACTGAGTCGGCATCAATCATTTCTTCAGTCACCTCGTAGATGCGCACGTTCAAATATTCTGTGGTGTCGCCGTAATAACCGTTGTAAGTGAGGCACAAGACCACCGAATCTGTCACGGCACCATCGCCCCATGTCTGACTCTCGGTGCTCAATGATATCTGTGTGTAGAAATCGCAGTTGGTGATTCCGAAAACCGGATCGTTCATATTGCCAAGCAACGCATAGTTGAGATTGGTGGTGGCAACTTTCGGAATTTCGTAGGTGGCCGCCATGATATCCTGCGCATCGTCGAACGCCACTGTGATAAGGGTGGTGGTTGGCTGCAGGTTGTTTCCTATCTTTTCAGGTGTCTTTCTGCATGACGCCAGACTAAGCAGACTCAATAACAATATCAGTGTTAAAACACGTGTCTTTGTCATAACTTAACTATCTTGTCATAAAATTCGTTGTAAGCATCAACGTAATTTTCTTCTCCTTGGTATTCGAGAATAGGTTTATTTAACGATCTGGCGTATTTTTCCACCTCAGGGTTGACGTTAGGGCTGGCTATCACTATGCCGTCTGAGAAATCGAGAGCCGACTTTTGAATGTTGGCATACACCGGTGTCTTGAGCCATTTGATCTCCTTGGCGTTGATGCCCGGCATCTTGAGTTTTTTGTCGTAGCCGTCGCGGAACGACTCCTTGAAATCGTCGTCGTATAACGAATAAACCACCTTTGAGTCACTGAACAGAGGATTGTCTTTGAAGGCTCTCTTAATGTAGAGAGGCACCAGCGACGACATCCAGCCGTGGCAGTGGATAACATCAGGCGGCCAGTTGAGCTTGCGGACGGTCTCAATCACGCCGCGCGAGAAGAACACCGTACGGTCGTCGTTGTCTTCGTAAAATATTTCGTTTTTCTCGGCAACGGTGAATTTTCTCTTTGTGAAAAAGTCGTCGTTATCGATGAAATATATTTGTATTCTCGCCTTTTGAATGGAAGCCACTTTGATAATCAGGGGATGGTCGGTGTCGTTGATGATCATGTTCATGCCCGAAAGACGTATCACCTCATGCAACTGATTGCGGCGCTCGTTGATGTTGCCGAACCTTGGCATGAAGATGCGAATTTCTTTGCCCTTTTCCTGAATTCCCTGCGGTAAGTATCTGCCAATCAAGGACATCGGAGTCTCTTTAAGATAGGGTGTGATTTCTTGGTGGATAAATAATACCTTCATTTTTTTAAGTCGAAAATTAACTTACAAAATTAAGCAAATTTTTTTGAATAATTCATACTTTTTTTGAAAAAATTTGATTTTCCAACCTTTGATACCAATTTTCACCGAATTTTCTTATTAAAGGCTCTTTCAAGAATTTATACAGCGGAATACCTTCCTTTTCGCCAAATTTCTTCGCGGGCACGCACACGCTCCACTCGTGATACATTATGTGTGTAAAGCCGTCTTTCTCCATCAGGCGGATGGGGTAGAGGTGGCAGCTGATCGGCTTCCAGAAGTCGATTTTACCTTCTTTGTAGGCTTTTTCGATGGCACAGAGAGCGGTTCCGTTTTCGTGGAAATAGACAAATGCGCATTCAGCACCATTCACAAGTTGAGTGGTCATCTCGCCGAAGTCGTCGTAGTCATAAACATCGTTTTTCTCAATGGCTTCAATGCCTTCGGGGCGCATGTAAGGTTTAATTTTCTCTATGTTCTCCTCTATGATGCCGACTTCATCAGGCTCCAAAGGCGCTCCGGCGTCGCCAGCCACGCAGCACTCGCCCTTGCAGCGTGCCAATTGGCAGCAGAAACGGGCGTTCAAAAACTCGTCGGTTACTATTACGTTGTCGATGATAATCATGGCGCAAAAATACGAATTTAGTTTAAAAGTTTATAAAGTATTGAAGATATAAAGACGGAAAACTATGCGAAAAATAGCAGGCATTGCGTTAGCTGAAAAATTAAGCCTGCGGCTTTTCGCATAGTTTGGAGTCAAACTGTATGATGTATAATATTGAAGTATTAAAGACGGAAAACTATGCGAAAAATAGCAGGCATTGCGTGAGCTGGAAAATAAGCCTGCGGCTTTTCGCATAGTTTGGAGTCGATGATAATAGTTGAAGGTTGAAAATTGTTGATTATCAAGTGTATTGAATTTTTTTTATTTTTTTACTTCATTTTTAAAATAATAATGTAGTAATTTTGCAGCCTGAAATTTTAACATTATGGTAAAGAATTTAGTGATAGTTGAGTCTCCGGCGAAGGCTAAGACAATTGAAGGCTTTTTGGGGAAGGATTTTACGGTAAAATCAAGCTACGGTCACGTGAGGGATTTGAATAAATCTAACCTCAGTTTGGATATGGAACACGGTTTTCAGCCGGAATATGAGATTCCTGACGATAAAAAACGTCTGGTAGCCGAACTTAAGAAATTGTCGGCAGGCGCCGAGATGGTGTGGCTGGCTTCCGATGAAGACCGCGAGGGAGAGTCTATTTCATGGCATCTTTATGAGACATTGGGATTGAACGAGGATAAATATCGCCGCATTGTGTTCCACGAGATCACAAAACCGGCCATTTTGCATGCTATCGACAACCCGCGTAAGATCGACATGGACCTTGTAGCCGCTCAGCAGGCACGCCGCGTGCTTGACCGTTTGGTTGGTTATGAGCTTTCACCACTTCTTTGGAAGAAGGTAAAACCAGCATTGTCGGCCGGTCGTGTGCAAAGCGTGGCGGTGCGTCTTATAGTTGAACGCGAGGAAGAAATCAAAAACTTTCAGAACAGCAGCGCCTACCGCATAACAGCCAACTTCTCGTTTACCATCGAAAACCATGAATATCAGCTCTTTGCCGAACTTCCTAATCGTTTCGAGAAAGAAGAAGATGCTTATAAATTCCTCGAGGACTGCAAGAGCGCCGGATATACCATCAAAGCGGTTGAGAAGAAGCCTGTTTCGAAGTGCCCAGCTCCTCCATTCACCACTTCAACGCTGCAGCAGGAAGCCGGACGCAAGCTCGGTTTCTCAGTGAGCAACACCATGCGAATCGCCCAGCAGCTCTACGAATCAGGAAAGATCACATACATGCGTACCGATAGCGTGAACCTCTCGACGTTCGCACTTGGCCAAGCCAAGAAAGAGATTGAAAATCTTTATGGCGCACAGTATGTGAAGACACGCCAGTTCACAACAAAATCGAAGGGTGCTCAGGAAGCTCACGAGGCTATCCGCCCGACATATCTCGATCAGCAGACCATCAAAGGTACAGCCGACGAACGCAAGCTTTACGAGCTCATCTGGAAACGTACCATAGCATCGCAAATGGCTGATGCTCAGATAGAAAAAACCCTGGTCAACATTGATGTTTCGAACTCTGACAAGGACTTCGTTGCATCAGGTGAGGTGGTGCTCTTCGACGGATTCCTTAAGGTTTACATCGAGAGTGTCGACGACGAGAATGGCGAAAACGTCAACAGCATGCTGCCGCCAATGAAAGTCGGGCAGGTCTTGGATCTCGACAAGATGGAGGCACAGCAGCGCTTCGCACGCAAGCCTTTCAGATACACCGAGGCTTCTCTAGTTAAGAAAATGGAAGAACTCGGCATCGGCCGTCCTTCAACCTACGCCCCGACAATCTCAACCATTCAGAAGAGAGAATATGTCGAAAAGAAGGACATCGCTGGCGAGACCCGCACATACAAAATTTACACTCTGAAAAAGAACAAAATCACCGAGAAGACCGGCAAGGAAAACATCGGATACGAGAAGGCAAAACTCGTCCCGACTGATATCGGAATTCTGGTTAACAAGTTCTTAATCAGCTACTTCGAGACTATCGTCGACTACAATTTCACAGCTAATGTTGAGAAGGAATTCGATAAGATCGCCGAAGGCCGCTGCGAATGGAACAAGATGATTAAGGATTTCTACAAAGATTTCCACAAGACAATCACCGAAACATCAGACAACTCTGGCAAATTCAGCGGTGAGAAGCTTCTTGGTGTTGACCCTGTTTCGGGCAAGAACGTATATGTGAAGATCGGTCGTTTCGGCCCTGTGGCACAGATTGGCGACACTGAATCGGAGGAGAAACCTAGATTTGCAGGCTTACACAAAGACCAAAGCATCGAGACTATCACACTCGACGAGGTTTTGGATTTGTTCGCATTCCCACGTTCATTGGGTGAATATGAAGACGCTGAGATTCAGGTGGCAATCGGTCGTTTCGGTCCGTACATCAAGCACAAGAGCGCTTTCTACAGCCTTTCAAAGCTCGACGACCCGTCGTTGGTGACATTCCAGCGTGCCGTCGAAATCATTGAGAACAAACGTAAATCGGATGCCGACAACGTGGTCGCGACATTCCCTGAAGACAAAGACATGATGGTTCTTCGCGGTCGCTTCGGAATCTACATTTCGTATAAAAAGGCAAATTACAAGATTCCGCGCAATTATGACGCTAACAATTTGAGTTATCAGGATTGCTTGGATATTGTGAACAATCCGGATAATGCGTCGAAGAAGAGAGGAAAGAAATAGTGTAGAGTTGAGGGTGTAGAATTTAGAGTAGTTTTAAAGTGTACAGTTTTATGTAGAGACGGTTTGTAAACCGTCTCTTTTTTACATCTTTGAAATTTTTTCTTTAATTTTTGTGGTATAATAGACAAAAGTAGTTGGTAAAATTTTTGTAAATACCATATTTTTCAAGCAAAAGGAGTAACTTTGATGAAAACGTTTTCATCAAAGTTACTTTTTTATGGCAAAAAACAGGAAAGAGAGATGTCCGGAATGCG
>JAFZXP010000068.1 GCA_017616735.1 Bacteroidales bacterium | reverse complement strand
GTTTGTGAACCACCCCTTGATTGGTCTGTCTGTAAAGACTTGTGGAAATTGAGCTTCAAGGAATAGCACAAACGCTATTTTTTATGTATGTTTGTTTTTGTCTACATGTTATTTTGTTTTACTATGCGACTGCAAAGATAGAAATAAAGATTTAAAATTGCAAGAAAAAAATCACAATTTACGCATCCACAACCTGAACAACCTGTCTGAAACAACGTATCTTCCATCTTCCACAGAAATTATTTTTTTGGCAGTCAAGCCTTTTAGCGACGCTTGAATTGAACTTGTTGAAACCAAATTGTATTTTTTCATAAACCCAGCCGATGTGACCTCAAAATTTTCATCCTCTTTAGCCAATGCAAATAAGACTTCTTTTTGTCGAACCGTCAACTCCGAAAGAGTATTGGTATATACAAATGACTGCTTGTTGAGTAGAATGTCTAACGATTTGTCATAAAGCACTTGCGTAACCTCTCCATTTTGAGGTATTATCTGATATAACTCATTCATAATAAACTGAATATACAAAGTAACCCCATCCACTGAATTGTAAGCGGTTTCGATAAACGATTCTGCGATTTTTTTCTTGTTTTCTTCAAAAAGACCAACGACAAATTCTTTGTATTTGTCCAACTCTATCTTACCAATCTGCATGAATGTCGCACTCTGATAAAACGGCTTGTCTGGCGAGTTGAACATATTAATCAACATATCCTTTTCGCTTCCTGCAAAAATGAATTTACAGTTCGGACAATGTTGGATTTTTGTCCTCAAAAGCGCCTCAACATTCTTTTCAGGATAATAGCCAATTTGCTGAAACTCATCAATTGCCACAACGCAAGGTTTTTCAGACGTGCTTAAATATCTGAAAATCTCATCCAAAGTTGTCTCCGGCGAGTCAATATCACCCAAAGAAATTTCAAAAACAGGATCGCCAGTTTGTGTATCTATCTTAAAACCGCCTCTCAAAGATGTAAAAACATTCTTTAAAGAATCAAAAAACCTGCTGCTTTTGGGCTTTAATCTTTTGATAATCTCCTTTCCTAATGCCAGAACAAACTCCTGCAACGACATAGTTGCGAGTATATCTACAAAGAAAACATTGTATTTTTTTCTGATTTCAGGTTGCTCAAAACAGTGACAAATCAAACCTGTCTTGCCAATTCTTCTATGAGAGACAAGAACCGCATTCCTGCCGTTTAAAATATTGTCAATCAATTCTTTACTTTCATATACTCTATCACAAAAATAGTGCTTTCCAGCATAGTTTCCTATCACAAAAGGATTGTTTAATTTTCCCATTTTTATTATCTTTTAAATTATTGCAAAGATAATAATTATTTTTATAATAATCACAAAAATAATAAAAAACTTCTAGAAGATTTTTGTTCTGAAGCAAACTCGGTCTAATGGAGTCAGTTAAGACAAATACTTGTGCTGTAGGATTAAACTCCAATTCCATAAACATCCTGGCTAAGCAAATCGCCGAAAGCCCTTATCAATTGTTGCTTGTATGGGTTGTCTTTCTTGAAATATATTGTGAGCAGTAATTCATAGTCACCTTCTCCAACTTCAGCATTTATAGCATTTAATGATCCGTCATTATAGTAATGGAACCAGCGGTCAAACAGGTTGCGACGCTTAAATTGCTTGCCATCGATGCTGTCGCACACCATAATCATTGCATTCTCTACATTTTGGAAGAAACGACGCAGTACTTCAACGACTGTTGCAGCAATACGCAAATCAAGCGGATGAGGATTTGTACCCTCACGTTCAATACTGAAAGAATAGGTATTCACCAAACCTGGATAAACACTACTAATTGGAGTAAAATACAAGTGATAGTTTATACCATCCCTGTTAACAAAAGTATAGTCAAAAGGATTCCCCTCTATAACATTATATGGGTTTTGCGAACTGGAAGCCATGATCATCTGCTATTCGTTTCATTTCCTTTGGGTCAGCTCCGTTCTTGATGCACTCTCTCATGTCACGCTTAAACTCAAGCAGACGTTGGATGAGGTTCTTTTTATTAATTTCTGTTTTTTCCATTTCTTTATATTTTAATTATTTCCAATTGCAAAGGTAATAATTATTTTTATTAAAAATGTGGAAAACAAGAAAATTTTTAAAAGTTTTTCTACAATATCATCCCTCCAATAAGTTCATTCACATCCTCCACGCCATGCTTCTCGCAGTATTCAACTATGCCACGGGCGACTTTGGCGGATATTGAGGGGTCGATGAAGTTGGCTGTGCCGATTTGAATGGCTGAGGCTCCGGCCAGTAGGAATTCTATGGCATCGGTGGCTGATGAAATGCCGCCCAAGCCGATCACCGGAATCTTCACGGCTTTCGACACCTGCCATACCATGCGCAGAGCCACTGGCTTTACGCAAGCGCCTGACAATCCGCCAGTTACCATTGAAAGAATCGGTTTACGACTCTCAGCGTCGATAGCCATGCCGAGCAATGTATTAATTAATGAGACAGAGTCGGCGCCAGCGGCTTCGGCTGCAAGCGCTATCTCGGCGATGTTTGTGACGTTTGGTGAAAGCTTCACCATCAAGTGTTTGTGATAAACCTCGCGAACAGCCTTCACAACCTGTTCAATGCCAGAGCATGTCACGCCAAATGCCATTCCGCCTTGTTTCACATTGGGGCAAGAAACGTTAAGTTCGATGGCCGGAATACCGTCAAGCGCATCAATCTTAGCGGCTGCAGTGACGTAATCATCTATGTTTGAACCACTTACATTCACCAACACATTGGTGTCAAAATCTTTGATTCTTGGATAAATTGTCTCGATGAAGTAGTCGACGCCTTTGTTTTGCAATCCGACACAGTTGAGCATTCCCATAGGGGTTTCAGCCATGCGCGGATAAGGATTGCCTTCGCGGTGATGCAAAGTGGTGCCTTTAACAATGATGCCGCCAAGCTCGGAAAGGTCAACAAAATCAGCGTATTCCTCGCCGTAGCCGAAAGTCCCCGAAGCAGTCATCACGGGGTTTTTCAGGGTCAAGCCCTTGAGTTTTATCTCAGTCTTTACCATAACAGCCTCTCAATATTAAATACCGGACCTTCTTTACAAACACACAAATTGCCTTCTTTGGTGTTTTCCACACAGCACAAGCAGGCGCCAATGCCGCATGCCATCTGGTTTTCGAGCGACACCTCGCACCAAATGCCTTTTTCTCTTGCAACCTTTGCCACAGCTTTCATCATAGGCATAGGGCCGCAAGCATATATCTTATTGATTTTCATTGTATTCCAGAGCGAGTGCTGGGTCACGAAGCCCTGCTCTCCCATCGAGCCGTCGTTGGTGGTGATGAACAGCTCGCCTTCGTTCTGATAACGGTCCAAAAGCATCAAATCGTCTTGAGTTCGGCCGCCAAGCAGGAAACTCACATTTTGCAAATAATTGCATTTTTTCGCAAAATACAACAATGGAGCAATGCCTATGCCGCCACCCACCAGCAAGATACTGTCGTCTTTGTCGGGCATTGTGAAACCATTGCCCAAAGGCAACACCACGTTAACATTAGCCCCAACAGGCAAAGCGCAAAGCGCCTTGGTGCCCTCGTGTTTCTCCTGGATAAGCAAATCGATGCTGTTGTTTTGATAATCAACATCATGGATGGAGATTGGACGACGCAGATAGGCTTTGTCACAGCCGTCAACGCGCACGTTCACGAACTGGCCTCCGCCTATTTCCGGTAACGGCGTCGTCGATTTTAACTTCAACAACGCCGCCCTCGGAAACGAGCGCTTCTCGATTACTTCAAAATCAATAATTTTCTTCATCTACACTTTCTTCGGTTTCTTTGTCGACTTTGTCGCAGGTGCAGCTGCAGCCTTTACGTTCTCTTTTGCAGCAGCCTTTGGAGCAGCTTTCTTTGCCGGAGCCTTCTTCACCTCTTTCTTTTCAGCCGGAGCTTCCTCGGACTTCTCTTCTTCCTTGGCCTCAACGGTGAAATCGAGCTGACCTTTGTCGTTGAGCAGCTGATACCACTGGAACACCTTCTTCATATCCGACTGATACACAGCGTCTTCGTCGTAATCAGGCAACACGAGCAAGAATTTCTCGCGAAGCTCGACCGGTGAAGCCTTCTTTGGGTCGAAATCGAGTTTGTCACCAATTTTCTCGTGAATGCTCATAAACACTTCCTTCAGAGGCTTGTCCTCACCTGTTGTGAAGATGCTGATTTCCTCCAATGAGCTGATTTTATCGTTTGCGAAAGCAGGCATGCGCTTTCCATCAATCAATGACTCAACGATGAGCTTTCCGTTGCCGTTTGTCGTGACAAGGAAAAGACCCGGTTTGCCAGAAATGGCTACAACTTTACTTAAATCCATTTTTTTAAAATTTGTTTAAATATTTTCTAATTTATATTGATTTTCAACTAATTAAACGACTGCAGGTCGGTGAGACGCTTGTAAACGCCGCCCATCGCTATCAGTTCGTCGTGTTTGCCTCGCTCCACTATCTGTCCCTTGACCAGCACCAGAATCTCGTCGGCGTTCTGAATGGTCGACAGACGGTGGGCAATGACGATAGATGTGCGGTTGGTCATAACCTTCGACAAAGCCTCCTGCACCAGACGCTCCGACTCGGTGTCGAGCGACGAGGTGGCTTCGTCGAGAATCAGAATCGGAGGGTTCTTCAGCACAGCGCGGGCTATGCTGATACGCTGGCGCTGACCGCCCGAGAGGTTCATTCCACGGTCACCGATATAAGTGTCGTAGCCATTCTCCATCTCCATGATAAACTCGTGGGCGTTGGCGATTTTGGCAGCTTCGATGACAGCCTCGCGCGTGGCGTGCTCAAGTCCGAAAGCTATATTATTAAATACGGTGTCGTTAAACAGAATGCTCTCCTGCGACACAATGCCCATCAATCCGCGCACGTCGCTGATGCAATAGTCACGCACATCGTGCCCGTCAATCTCGATTTGGCCTGCGCTCACGTCGTAGAATCGAGGCAATAGGTCGACCATTGTCGACTTGCCGCCGCCGCTCTCACCCACCAAAGCAATCATCTTGCCTTTAGGAATGGTGACGTTGATATTCTTCAGCACAGGATTTTCGTTGTAATGGAAACTGACATTTTCATATTTAATAGAATCGTGGAAATCGGTCAGGCGCAATGCGTTTTCCTTTTCAACAATAATCTCTTCAGCATCAAGTACTTCGAAGATACGGTCGGCCGAAGCCATACCTTTCTGCAGGCTGTAGAAACCTTGCGAGAACGACTTGGCCGGCGATATAATTTGCGAGAACACCACAATGTATGCTATGAAATTGGCCGCCGTAATGCTTGGCACGACATCAGGATTGCTTGCCGCATTCATAATCAGGGTGGCGCCAAACCAAATCACTATCGAAATGATTATGGACGAGAGAAATTCGCTCATCGGCGAGCTGAGATCGCGTTTGCGATTGACAAACTTAATCACTCTAGTGTATTTATCGTTCTGCTCGTTGAATTTATCGCTTGAATAGCCTATGGCATTGAAAGCCTTGATGATGCGCAAGCCGCCTATGGTTTCCTCGATGGTGGCCAGCATGCCCGCAAAGCGGTTCTGACCGTCGAGCGAGTCTTTTTTCAGCGATTTTCCGATCCAGCCTATAATGAGACCGCCAATCGGGAGCAACAGCACCACAAACAGCGTCAAACGCCAGCTAACTCCAAGCATATAAGCGAAGTAGGCGGCTATAGTCAGAGGCGATTTGATGAAAACATCCAGATAGCTTATAATTGACACTTCGATTTCCTGTACGTCGGTGGTGATACGGGCCATGATGTCGCCTTTTTTGTGGTTGCTGTAGAACGACAGCGGCAATATCATAATCTTTTTATACAGGTCGTTGCGGATATCCTTGATGGTGCCGGCACGTGCTCCGACCATGAAATACAAGGCAAAATAAGTGGTTATGTTCCGCAGGAAGAACGCCACCACCAGCAGCAGGCAGATGAATATCAGCGCAGTTTCTTGTCCTTTCATTTGAATGATATAGCTCACGTAATAATCAAGCATAGCCAACAGCGAGTCGGTGTCCAAAGCGAATTCAGGCTTGACAGTTACAAGTTTTTCGGGATTGAACAGCAGGTTCAAAAACGGCACTATCATCGAGAACGAGAACAGCGAAAACACTATCGCCAATATGTTGAAGAAAATATTCATCATCACGCTAAACCAGTATGGCTTAACGTAATGCATTATCCTGCGAAAATTTCTTTTTTTACTCATTTTTAATCGTTTTCGTAATTAAAGCCGGTGTAATTTTCCGGTGTTATAGCGTGCATCTGCTTCTTAACCGATTGGCTTACAGGAAGCTGGTCGATGAAGGCATCGATCGACTCGCGTGTCACCTTTTCGTTGGTGCGGGTAAGACCCTTCAGAAGCTCGTAAGCGCCTTCAACCTGTTCGCGGCGAAGTATTGTCTGGATAGCCTCGGCCACCACAGCGTAGTTGTTTTGCAAGTCGGCGCGAAGCTTGGCTTCATTCAAAATAAGTTTATCCAAACCCTTCAACAGCGAACTTGTAGCTATCAGCGTATGAGCCAGCGGCACACCAATATTGCGTGTCACAGTCGAGTCGGTAAGGTCGCGCTGCATACGGCTGATAGGCAGCTTGCGGCTCAGGTGCTCGAAAATGGCGTTGGCCAAGCCAAGGTTGCCTTCGGCGTTCTCGAAATCGATAGGATTCACTTTGTGAGGCATAGCCGAAGAACCCACTTCGCCGGCTTTAATCTTCTGTTTGAAGTAATCCATCGAGATGTAAAGCCATATGTCGCGCGAAAGATCAATGAGTATGGTGTTGAGGCGCTTCAACGCATCGAAATATTCGGCCATTACGTCGTAATGCTCGATTTGGGTGGTTGTCGTTTGGCGTTTCAAACCAAGTTTCTTGATAAACTTCGCCGCAAAATCTTTCCAATTGATTTCAGGATAAGCCACCTTGTGCGCGTTCATATTGCCTGTGGCTCCGCCGAATTTAGCGGTAAACGGAATCTTGTCAAGCTCGTCAAGCTGATTTTCAAGTCGCTCGACAAACACATATATCTCTTTGCCGAGATGTGTCGGACTGGCCGGCTGACCGTGAGTGTGAGCCAGCATCGGGATGTCGCGCCACTCTGCAGCCAGGTTTTTCAGCTTTTCGACAATCTGGGCAAATGCCGGACGCACCAGCTCGTTGTGTGCCTGCATCATGGTGTAAGGCACAGCGCTGTTGTTGATATCCTGCGAAGTCAGGCCGAAGTGGATAAACTCCTTGTATTTTGCAAGCCCCATGGCATCAAAATGACGCTTCAGGAAATACTCCACAGCCTTCACATCGTGATTGGTGGTCTTTTCAATCTCCTTAATTTCCTGAGCGTCAGACACTTTGAAATTTTTGACAATATTCCTGAGTTTGCGGAAATATTTTGGGTCAAAACCTTCGAGTTGAGGCAACGGAAGCTGGCAGAGTGCTATAAAATACTCCACTTCCACCATCACTCTGGCGCGAATCAGTCCAAACTCTGAAAAATACTCGTCAAGACGTTCCACTTTTTTGCGATAGCGTCCGTCTACAGGCGAGATAGCGGTTAATTCTGAAATATTCATCTCTTAATGCAAGCGTTTTAACTTGCAAAGATATGAATAAAATCAATTAGGTAAGCAATTATTTGGCATCTTAACGGTAAATTTCCGCTATACTGATCTCAAATCCTTGTTTTTCAACATTGTTTTTCATCAATTCAAATGCATTTTTGTCGAAAGGAAGCCTGAGCGACAGTATGCACACCCTGGTTTTTCTTCGGTTGGCGATGGCCACCAGGCCTGCATCCTCGTTGTAATCCATCACAACGAGTTTTTTGCGGCACAATCCATGCCAGATGATGATGAAATTGCCTTTTTTTCTAACCAGGAATTTGCCGCGGTAGCAGCGTGTCAGACGCCTGTTAAATTGGTCAACTGCAACGTACAACAACTCGAAAGCGTTGTCGTAAGTGGTTGATAAATACATAAATACATCCATTCTTTTCAAAAAGCGGTTGTCGCGGGAACGAGCCACTTCGTACCATTTTTGGGTCATAATACAATAAATTAAAAGTGAAACTTAAAAGGCGGAAGGATTCCGGCCATATTAACATGAAGAAAAACTCTTCACTAACAATGTTGCAAAGATATAAAAAATTTTTGTAATTTCGCCCCTCGAAACGCAGATTTTGAAAAAAAATTTAAAATAAACATAAACTATTGATTATCATGAAGTACGATGTTATTGTCATAGGCAGCGGTCCTGGCGGATACGTGGCTGCCATCAGAGCCTCACAGCTCGGGAAGAAAGTCGCTGTTGTCGAAAAAGCAGAAATTGGCGGCACATGTCTTAACTGGGGTTGCATCCCTACCAAAGCCCTACTGAAGAGCGCTGCAGTATACACTTATATGCAACACGCTGAAAATTATGGCATTAAGTTTGAAGGCGAAGTTCATCCCGACATGGAGGCGGTGGTGGCTCGCAGCCGTGCTGTTGCCGATGGCATGAGCAAAGGCGTGCAGTATCTGTTCAAGAAGAACAATGTCGAACTGATAGCCGGTTTGGGCTCGCTCACAGCCAACAAGACAGTGAAAGTGGTTGATGCCGAGGGCGTTGAAACCGAATACGAAGCCGATCATATCATTCTGGCCACAGGCTCACGCGTGCGTCAGCTGCCGGCAATGCCTATCGACGGCAAGAAAATCATCAGCTACCGTCAGGCTTTGGTGCTCGACAAACTGCCTGAGACAATGGTGGTTGTCGGCTCGGGTGCAATAGGCTCGGAGTTCGCTTTCTTCTTCACCTCGATGGGCGTGAAAGTGACTTTGGTGGAATTCCTGCCAAATGTGGTGCCTAACGAAGACGAGGAAGTGTCGAAACAGGTGGAGCGCTGCTTCAAGAAGATGAAGATGACAGTAATGACCGAGGCTTCGGTTACCAATGTGGACACCACAGGCGACAAGTGCGTTTGCACCATCAACACCAAAAAAGGCGACAAAGTCGTTGAAGCCGACATCGTGCTTTCGGCAGTCGGAGTACAGACCAACCTTGAAAACCTTGGTCTGGAGAACCTCGGCATTGCCAACGAGCGCGGCAAAATCACCGTTGACGACTTCTATCGCACCAACGTCCCTGGAATTTACGCAATCGGCGACATCGTCCACGGCCCGGCTTTGGCCCACAAGGCATCGCACGAAGCCATCATCTGCGTCGAGAAGATCTGCGGATTGGATCCTAAACCATTGAACTACAACAATATCCCTGGTTGTACATACATCACTCCTGAAATCGCTTCAGTAGGCTTGAGCGAAGCCAAGGCCATAGCCGCCGGCTACGAGGTGAAAGTGGGCAAATTCCCGTTCACAGCCTCAGGCAAGGCAGCGGCAGCAGGCAACAAAGACGGTTTTGTAAAAGTGGTGTTCGACGCCAAGACAAACAAATGGCTGGGTTGCCACATGGTTGGCGACAATGTGACCGAGATGGTGGCCGGCGCTGTGCTGGCACGTGAACTCGGCGCAACCGGACGTGATATTATCGAAAACATATTCCCGCATCCGACCATGTCGGAGGCCATCATGGAAGCTGCAGCCGCGGCATACGGAGAGGTGGTGCATCTGTGATCTGGTCGGAGGATGAGTTCATCGAGATTTACGGCGCGCGTGAGAACAATCTGAAAAACATCAACTTACGCATACCGCGCGACAAGTTTGTGGTAATAACAGGCTTGAGCGGCTCGGGCAAGTCGTCGTTGGCCTTCGAGACTATTTATGCCGAAGGCCAACGGCGCTACATGGAGTCGTTCTCGGCCTATGCGCGCCAGTTTATCGGCAGCATGGAACGCCCCGATGTGGACGAAATCCGCGGACTCTCCCCCGTTATCAGCATTGAGCAGAAATCGGTCAACCGCAATCCTCGCTCAACAGTAGGCACAATCACCGAGATTTACGACTTCATGAGGCTTTTGTATGCCCGCGCGGCCGAGCCTTTCTCGTACAACACCGGCGAAAAGATGGTGCGCTACTCCGAAGAGCAAATCACAGACATGGTGATGGAGCAATATAAAAACAAGAGAATCAATATATTAGCTCCGATAGTAAGAGGCCGTAAAGGCCATTACCGCGACCTGTTCGAACAAATACGTCAACAAGGATATTTAAAAGTGCGTGTCGACGGCGAAATCCGTGAAATCACCTTTGGCATGCAACTCGACCGATACAAGACACACGACATCGAGATTGTGGTCGACCGTCTTTTGGTTGGCGAAGGCATCAGAGAACGTCTGGCTAAATCGGTTGAAACGGCTTTCCGCCGAGGCAAGAGCATGCTTTTGGTTCAAGAGGAAGGCAGCACCGATGTGCGCTATTTCAGCAAGCTGTTGATGTGCCCCACCACAGGCATAGCATATCAGGATCCCGAGCCTAACACATTCAGTTTCAACTCGCCTTATGGCGCTTGCCCCAAATGCAACGGGCTTGGCACCATTGTCACGGTCGACATGCGGAAAATCATTCCCGACCCCAGCCTGAGCCTGCGCAAAGGAGGCCTCGCGCCTCTGGGCGAATACAAGAACAACTGGGTTTTCAGCCAGCTGGAGGTGATTGGAGCGCGTTACGGCTTCACTCTCGACACCCCGATCAGCGAGATACCTGAAAGCGCTTTGAGCATAATACTTTACGGCAGCAGCGAGTCGTTCACCGTCACCAAAGAATATCTGGGCACAAAGTCGACTTATTCGATGCCTTTCGAAGGCATAGTCAACGTAATCAAAAAGCAGAACGACGACAATGCTCCGGCATCAATCCTGAAGTGGGCCAACAGCTTCATGAACGAGACCGAATGTCCTGAATGTCATGGACATAGGCTAAAAAAAGAGGCGCTTTACTTCCGACTAAACGGCAAAAACATTGCCGAACTGGCCGAGATGGACATCAACGCGCTGTCAAATTGGCTCGACGAACTTCCACGGCATCTCGACGCCAAGCAAAAGGAGATTTCGCACGATATTCTCATTGAAATAAAGAAAAGAATCAACTTTTTGCTTAATGTCGGCATCGACTATCTGAACATGAACCGCCCGGCCAAGAGCCTGTCGGGAGGTGAATCGCAGCGCATCAGGCTGGCCACTCAGATAGGCTCACAGCTGACAGGCATTTTGTACATTCTCGACGAGCCGTCCATCGGTCTGCATCAGCGCGACAATCACCGACTGATAGAGTCGCTCAAGCAACTGCGCGACATCGGCAACAGCATTATCGTGGTTGAACACGACCAAGACACCATGCTGGCCGCCGATCACCTGATCGACATTGGCCCTGGCGCAGGCGTCAACGGCGGCGAGGTGGTGTTTCAAGGCACCCCGGCCGAAGCCATGCACGGCAAAGGGCTTACATGCGAATACCTAAGCGGCAAAAAACGTATCGAAGTGCCCGCCTCGCGGCGCAAACCGTTTGTCGGACAACACCTTATTTTAAATAATGCCAGCGGACACAATCTGAAAAACGTCACTCTGGATCTGCCGCTCGGCGTGATGGTGTGCGTTACAGGCGTTTCGGGTTCAGGCAAGTCGACCCTAATCAACGAGACGCTCTACCCCATCCTGAGCAAGCATTTCTACCGTTCGGAACGCAATCCTCTGCCCTACGACAGCATCGAAGGGCTTGAATTTATTGACAAGGTCATTGAAATTGACCAGGCTCCGATTGGCAAGACCCCTCGTTCCAACCCTGCCACATACACCAAGGTGTTCGACGACATCCGCAAGCTTTACGGCGAGCTGCCCGAATCGAAAATCAGAGGCTACAAAGCCGGGCGTTTCTCGTTCAACGTAAAAGGCGGACGCTGTGAAACCTGCCAGGGAGCCGGCGTGCGTGTCATCGAAATGAACTTCCTGCCCGACGTGCAGGTGCAGTGCGAGACATGCCAAGGCAAACGATACAACAGAGAAACGCTTGAGGTGCGCTTTAAAGGCAAATCAATCAACAACGTGCTCGACCTCACCATCGACGAGGCTGTGGTGTTTTTCCAGAATTTCCCTAGTATTCTACAGAAAATCAAGACATTGCAGGATGTCGGATTGGGCTATGTGAAGCTGGGACAGCCTTCAACCACTCTGTCGGGCGGCGAGGCTCAGCGTGTGAAGCTGGCCACCGAGCTGGCCAAACGCGACACCGGACGAACACTTTATATTCTTGACGAACCCACCACCGGACTGCATTTCGAAGACATCAAAGTGCTGATGGAAGTGCTCAACAAACTGGTTGACAAAGGCAACACCGTGCTTATTATCGAGCACAATCTGGATGTCATCAAAATGGCCGATTACATCATCGACATGGGTCCTGAAGGCGGCGACAGGGGCGGCATGATACTTTGCCAGGGAACGCCCGAGGAAATAGTGAAGAAAAACGTGGGATACACCGCGAGATATCTGCGGGAAGTCGTTAGCTGTTAGTCGTTAGTCGTTAGTCGTTAGTCGCTAGTCGTTAGTAACTAAAGACTAAAGACTAGCGAAGCTTAATCTCCTGACCTATTTGTAGAACAGAATTTTCATCAAGGCCATTCATCGTATACAGTCGTCGCAACTTGACGGCGTAGAGTCGCGACACCTGACGCATGGTTTCGCCCGACTGAATTACATGCTTGTTGTAGCCTGCCGCGGCACGACGGCGCTTAGGCCCGATATACAGCACCTCGCCATCCGAGAATGTGGCGTCGGCACTGATGTCGTTATACTTAACCAATTGATGCTTCGACATTTTCAGCATCTTTGCCAGCGACTTTACGTTGTCGCCCGACTTGGTGATGATAAATTTCACGCCGAAGTTTTCACGGATGTAGTGATGGTCGGCGGTCATCTCCACCACAGGGCAGTCGGCCAATACCGGCACTTCGCGGCCCTTGGCGTTTTTCTTTGCCGGCTTTTCGGTTTTGGGCTTTTCGGGTTTAGACTCTTTTGCCGGCTTGGTTTCTTCCGCAGGCTTAGCCTCGGTTTTCTTTTTCTTAGGTTTGAATTTGCCTTTGACAACCATCTGGTCGTATTGCGTCAGCTCGTAGGTTTCGATGTAGCTGATCAAGACGTTGGCATATGTGGGAAGCGTAGCGTATCCGGCCTTTTTCAAGCCCTTGGCCCAGCCTTTGTAGTCGGTGATTTTCAGCTCGAAAAGCGAAGCGTAACGCTGGCTGTTTTTCAGAAATTTCGAATGGTCGCGATACGACTCGGCCGCGTCTTTATACACCCTGAAACATTCATTCGGAGCATCGTCGTCCATGCGCATCGACTTGCCCTTCCAGTCGGAATGACATTTTATGCCGAAGTGGTTGTTGCCTTGCCGCGCCAGCTTGCTTTTGCCGTTGCCCGACTCCAATATTCCCTGAGCCAAAGTGATGGATGCCGGAATTTTGTATTTCACCATCTCAGTCATCGCGGCATCCTTATATTGATCGATATAATCAAGCACATCCTTGTTCTTCTGCTTACTTTGCGAAAACAAGGTTATACTGTTGATTATCAACAATAAAGCGATGAAATATTTCAAAATCCGAGTCATAATCGTCAAATAAAACGTGTAAAATTACAAATTTAATGTATTTGCCGAAAGATTTTTTCACAATTTTAGCATTATTAATAAGGAATGAACTATTTTTTGTATCTTTGCAAGATTAATGTAGAATCTGATTTAAATGAATTCTCAGATCATAAAAAAATATTTCCCTCAGCTGTCTGAGTCGCAAATGGCTCAGTACGAGCAGCTTGCGCCTTTGTATGAAGATTGGAACAGCAAGATCAACCTCATATCGCGCAAAGACATGGACAATTTCTATGAGCATCATGTGCTGCATTCGTTGGCCATCGCCAAATACTTTGAGCTGCTGCCAGGCATGAAGGTGCTCGACATAGGCACTGGCGGAGGTTTCCCGGGGATTCCTCTGGCAATCATGTTTCCACAGACAAAATTTTTATTGGTCGACAGCATAGGCAAAAAGATTAAAGTGGTGCAGGATGTGGTTGAAAAGCTCAATTTGCAAAATGTCACAGCCTTGCAGGAGAGAGCCGAGAACATCAAAGAGAAATTCGATGTGATTGTGAGCCGTGCCGTCACCCAGCTGCCCGATTTTGTGAAATGGTGCAACAACAAGTTGCGCATAACCAACGACATAGAAGCTGGCGGCATTCTTTATCTGAAAGGCGGCGACATAGAGGAAGAGCTTCGCAACGTGCCGAAAAATTGGAAACGCAAGAGCACTTCGATTACAAAATGGTACGAGGAGCCCTATTTCGTTGAGAAATACGTAATACATTTGTATTGATAACGTAGAGACGGTCGACCGACCGTCTGTACAATATAAAAATGCAATTTTAATGTTAAAATAATTCAAAAAAATGAAAAAGTTATTCTTATCAGTTTTGTTCATTGCCATGATGGCGATGACTGGCTTGGCCCAGATGGCTCAGCCTTGCCCGATTGACCAAAACGTCAGAATCGGAAAGCTTGACAACGGACTTACCTACTACATCCGTCACAACGAGAAACCGGCCCAGCGTGCCGACTTCTACATCGCACAGAAAGTCGGTTCGGTGTTGGAAGAAGAGAACCAGCGCGGTCTGGCCCACTTCCTCGAGCACATGGCTTTCAACGGAACCACCAACCTTCCAGGCATGATGCTCCGCGAATACTTGCAGAGCCGCGGCATCAAGTTCGGCGAGAACCTCAACGCAGGAACAGGCATCGACCAGACAGTGTATATGGTCACCAACGTGCCGACCAACCTGCCGGGTCTCGTTGACACATGCTTGCTCATCCTCCACGACTGGTCGAGCTTTATCGCACTCCAGGAAGAGGAAATCGACAACGAGCGCGGCGTCATCCTCGAGGAGCTCCGCACACGCGAAGACGCCAGCGAGCGTATCATGAAGGAAATCCTTCCTGTCATGTATCCTAACAGCCCTTACGCAAACCGTCTGCCAGGCGGACTTCCGGAAGTTGTCGCCAACTTCGAGTATCAGACACTCCGCGACTACTATCACAAATGGTATCGTCCTGACCTTCAGGGTCTTGTCATCGTCGGTGACATCGATGTCGATGCTATCGAGGCACGCATCAAAGAGATGTTTGCTGACATCAAGGCTCCGGTCAACCCGGCACCAAGACCGCAGTTCATGATTGAGGACAATGTCGAGCCAATCGTGGCTATCGCATCAGACCCTGAGGCTACACGCTACAGTGTCAATCTGTATTACAAATCAGAGGCCACACCTGATTCACTGAAGAACGACCTCAACTATTGGATGGCTCAATACATGCTCAATATCATCAGCACAATGGAAGTCAACCGTTTGCAGGACATCACAAAGAAAGCTAATCCTCCGTTTGTCTACGGTTACAGCTATTACTCCAACTATTACGTTGCTCCTACAGAGGATGCATGGTGCAGCATGGCAATGGCTAAAGACGCCGCCGGCATCGATGAGGCTATCACAACCCTCGTGAAAGAAAACAAACGTATGGCTCAGTTCGGTTTCACCGCTTCAGAATACGAGCGTGCCAAGGCCGACTTCATGAAACGTATTGAAAATCAATACAATGAAAGAAACAATACTGAAAACGACGCTTACGTCGAAGAGTGTTTAGCAAACTTCCTCACCAACGAGCCTATGATGGGCATCGAGACTGAATACGCTCTGTATCAGCAGATTATGCCAAGCCTTCCTCTCGAAGTCATCAACATGGTGGCACAGCAGCTCGTGCACGACGACAACCTCGTCATCACTGTGACAGCACCTAAGAAAGAAGGTGAGACACTCCCAACAGTGGAAGAAATCCTCGCAATCTATGCAGCAGCTAACGCCGCTGAAGTCGAGCCTTACAAGGAAGAGTCATTCGACGGCCCAATCGTCGACAACATGCCAAAGCCAGGCAAAATCAAGAAAGAGACAGCAATGCCTGAATTCGACGCAACAGTGTTGGTGTTAGGCAACGGCATGAAGGTCATATACAAGAAGACCAACTTCAAGGAAGACGAGATCAGATTCGCTGCACAGAGCGACGGTGGTCTCTCAGCACTCAAACAAGAAGACTTCATCACTTTGAAGGAACTCAACGGCGTGATGAAAGTCGGTGGTGTTGGCAAATTCAGCTCAACCGACATTCCTAAGGTTCTCGCAGGCAAACGTCTCAGCGTGACTCCATGGATCGACAGCTACGCAGAAGGCATGAGCGGCAGCTGCTCACCAAAAGACCTTGAGACAATGATGCAGTTCATCTACTTGTACTTCACAGAACCACGTTCAGATGAAGAAGCATTCCAGTCATTCGTGCAGCGCACAAAGGCAGCTATTGAGAATCAGGAACTTAACCCAATGATGACCTTTTCAGATTCTATCACAAAGGTGTTATACAACAACCATCCGCTACGCACAAGAGTGAAAGCTGACGATGTTGACAAGATCGACTACGCAAAATCGATTAAACTCTACAAAGACCGTTTCGCCGATCCTAACAACTTCACTTTCTATTTCGTCGGAAACATCGATGAAAACACATTCAAGCCATTGGTTGAGCAGTACCTCGCTTCTTTGAAGAAGAACAAACGTAAAGAGTCATGGAAAGACATCAACCTCAGCATCCCTCAGTATGAGTACATCTGCCATTACGAAAAAGAGATGCAGAATCCTAAAGCCACTGTCTATACCATCATCGTTGGCGAGATGCAGTACAACTATCGCAACCAACTCTATATGAAGGCATTAAGCGACATCATGGATATCTACTACACACGTTCTATCCGTGAGGAAGAAGGCGGCACATACGGCGTCGGCGTCATGGGACAAGTTTCCGACAAACCGAAAGACGCATTCTTGTTCCTTGTAGGCTTTGACACCAACAAAGACATGTACGAGAAACTTCTCGGCAAGGTTTATGAAGGACTCAACGACGTCGCAACAAACGGTCCGTCACAGGAAGACTTAACAAAAGTCGTTGAGAATCTTTACAAGAAACGCGCAGAAAACCTCGAAGAAAACGACTTCTGGGTTGATGCTATCGAGACTTACGAAGAAGACAACATCAACATCGTGGCTGAATACGACGAGATCGTGAAGAGCATCACTACTCAGACCATCGCCGATTTCGCTAAAGAGGTGATGAATGGCTTTAAGAAAGAAGTCGTTCAGCTTCCATTGGAAAAATGATAGTTTAAATAAATATTGTTATGACAGAAAAAATTCAGACTTTACGCGACAATGCGGCCATGAGATGGACTGCGTTGCTGCTGTTGGCGTTGGCAATGTTCTGCGCCTACATCTTCATGGACATCTTGTCACCTATCAAAGACTTGATGC
>JAFZXP010000067.1 GCA_017616735.1 Bacteroidales bacterium | reverse complement strand
TAAAATTGTATGCAATAGTACACAAATTGTAAAAACCTTATATAATATTGTATATCAGTTATTTATACGTGTTTTTAACTGATAGTGCTATGGTTGACAAAATATCATATTTGTATTAAGATAGTCCGGTATCCTCCACAAACTAACCTTAACACATTTAATAACATGAAAACAACTACCAAAAAAAGCATTTTGTTCATTGCTTTGTTTGCTGCATTTGCAATGATTATCACTGGCTGCAAGAAAAACAACGACAGCGATCCTACTCCTACACCTACACCTCCTCCAGGACCAACGACTACAACATTGTATTATACGGTCAGCAATTATGACATGGTGTCAGGCCACACAGGTTCAGATTGTTTCCATTTCACATTCACTTATACAGACGAAGACGGTAGCACTGTCACCGTTGAAGATGCTGTATTGCCTTGGACAAAATCCATTACCGTAACAGCTCCTTTTGAGGCAAAATTGGAAGGTCACATTTATTACAATGAAGAAGATATGCCTGACACAGTATGTTTCTGCAGGGCTCACGATCTTTCAAAAATCGAGAACAATCCATATTTAAATACTAAACATCTTGATGGATTAAAAGAGAATATGATAAATTTATTCAATGCACATCCTGACAGACTTACTTTCAGCGCAACATATAACGTTGAAGAATAGATTATAGACATGAATGCTTATAAGAGACGCCATTTGACGTCTCTTTTTTTATGCTATATATCTGAACACCTTTCTCTGGGTGAGCAACAATACCAGCGCCAGTACCGCGCCGAAAACATCTGATACTGTGCATGATGCAAAAACTCCTTGGAGGCTGTCGATGCCCATATTCTGGAAGATGACTGGGACGATGAACATCATCGGGATGAGGAAGATGACCTGTCGCGAGAGGCTGGTGACAATGGCAATCCACGGTTTGTCAATGCTCTGGAAGAAGTTGGAATTGACGATTGTGAAGGCGATGAGTGGCGTCATCACTGTGATATAAGGCAACGCCATCTGTGAGATGTCAAGCAAAATCTGGTCGCTGGTAAACGCCATCGAGATGATGCGAGGCATAGTGCAACCAATGATGGCAGTCACAATTCCTAACAGAACGCAGACTTTCATCGTCAGGGTATAGACACGTTTTAGTCTCTCGGGGTGACCGGCACCGTAGTTGTAGCCCGCAATTGGCTGCATTCCCATGCACACTCCGAGGATTATCATTATCATGATAAGGATGTAGCTGTTGGCTATGCCGTATGCGCCCACTGCCATGTCGCCGCCGTATTTTATGAGTTGTTTGTTCAGAATAGCAACCACTCCGGCAGCCGCCACGTTCATCAGGAACGGACTCAAGCCTATCAACAGAATGTTTTTGAAGATATAACCTTTCGGCTGGAATCCGTGACGATGGAAACGGATGAACGAGTCACGTTTCAGGAAATGCAGCATAGCAAGAACCGACGCAAAAGCCATCGAGATGGTGGTAGCCCAAGCTGCACCTGCTATTCCCATGTGGAAAACGAAGATAAACAAGGCGTCGAGACCGATGTTGAGCACCGCACCCGACACGAGCACTATCATCGACTGGTTGGGATAGCCCGACGAACGCATCAGCGAGACGAGGTTGAACGCCAAGGTCGTCAGAAACATTCCCGGAAGCACGATAACCATGTACTCACGGGCGTACGCGACGGTTTCGGCTGTAGCTCCAAAAGCGAACAGGATTCTGTCGAGGAAGATATACGAAAACAGCATCACCAGCCCGCTCAAAATGACGGTGAAAATCACTGAGTTGCCGAGGATATTCTCAGCCCAGTTGATGTCTTTCTTACCCAAAACTATCGACATTCTAGCCCCTGCTCCAACGCCAATCAAAGCGCCGAATGCGTGGATGATATTGATGATAGGTAAAGTGATGGCCAATCCCGCAATGGCGAGCGCGCCCACTCCGTGTCCGATGAAAATACGGTCACAAATGTTGTAAACCGATGATATAACCTGACTCACCACCGACGGCAAGGCGTACATAAGTAACAGAGCGCCAATGCCTTTAGTCTCCAATTCCCTTGTTCTATCTGTCTGCATTTTGCTTTTCAATTGTTTTTGCTATGCTAATCCCATATTCGTATAAAATGTAAAACGGCACAAAAATCAGCAGCTGACTGATGATGTCGGGCGGCGTGATAAGTGCCGAAAGTGCCAAGATGACAACGATGGCGATTTTGCGGTTTTTCTTCAGCCAAGTTGAGGTTATGATGCCAATAGATGCCAACAGTCTTATCAGTAACGGCAGCTGAAACACCAGTCCGGCCGCGAGACAAACACCCAAAACCGTGCTCACATACGAACTCACGTCGATGATGTTTTGTATGCTTCCGTTGGCCTCGTAATTTGCGAGGAAGTTGATTCCGAGAGGCGCGATAATGAAGTAGCTGAACGCCACACCGAGGAAGAACCAAAACACTATCTTCCAGACTATCAAACGAGTACGGCGTTTCATCGTTGTCGAGAGAGCCGGCTTCACGAAGCCCCACAGCTGCCCGATGATGTAAGGAAACGCAATGACTAATGCACCTACCGCCGATGCTTTGATGTGAAGCATAAACTGTCCGGCGATCTTGGTGTTGTAGATTTGCAGTGGATTGGCATTGATTCTCAATGCCTCAGTGCCAGTCAAATCGGCCAGTTTCGCAAATAATCTGTTTGTAATGAAATCGCTTTCGGAAGGATAAAAAACGATATTGATGATATCGCCTTTGAAAAAAGTGAATAGTACGATGAAGAGCAAAACAAAAGCAATCCCGATGTGCACAAATACTTTACGAAGCTCATCGAGATGCTCGCCGAAAGTCATTTGAACGTCTGCCATTTGAGGCTATTTCTCCTCTGGTTTTTCTTCTTTTTTATCGCCTGTCGGCTCGTTCATGGCATCTTTAAATTCCTTGACGCCCTTACCCATTCCGCGCATCAGCTCAGGGAGTTTCTTGCCGCCGAAAAGCAGCAAAATAGCCAGCACGATAAGAAGTATTTCACCGGTTCCGATACCGCCTAAAAATAATGTTGTCATATCTCAAATATTAATCTTGCAAATATACGAAATATTTTTCAAATCTCCAAATTATTCTTTTAAAATCGATTATCCCACGATTTCTCGCAATAAATCCAAAGCGTCTTTCACCCTGTCAACAACCTTGAAAATCAATATGTTTTTGCCGTTTTGCTCCTTAAACTGGCAACGTTTGAGATGGTCGGAAGCGTATCTGATAATCTTGTTGAAAGTCTCGGTTTTGAAGTATTCCGACTCCTGATCTTGAAGGAAATAGCAAGTCATGTCACCTTTTTTGAGAACGATTTTCTCGAAGCCGAGATCGCGGGCAATCCAACGTAAACGCACAGTATTCAAAAGGTCGTTTGCCTGCGGCGGAAGTTCACCGAAACGGTCGATGAGGTTGTCGGTGAAGCGCATCAAACCTTCTTCATTTTCAATATGATCGAGCTCGTTGTAAAGGCTGATACGCTCAGCCGATGAGTCGACATATTCGTTTGGCAACAATATCTCCAAATCCGACTCTATGGCGCATTCGCGAACGTATTTTTTCTCCTCTTCGGGCTTCTCAAACAGGTCTTTGAACTCGTTTTCCTTGAGTTCCATAATGGCCTCGTCGAGGATTTTATGATAGGTCTCGAATCCGATATCGTTGATGAATCCGCTCTGTTCGGCGCCCAGCAGGTTGCCGGCTCCACGGATGTCGAGGTCGCGCATCGCGATGTTGAAACCGCTGCCTAAATCCGAGAATTCCTCGAGGGCACGCAGACGTTTCTGAGCCTCGTCGCTGAGCATCGCCATCGGTGGCGTCAAAAGGTAACAGAACGCTTTTTTGTTTGAACGTCCCACCCTGCCGCGCAGTTGGTGCAAATCGCTCAGTCCGTATTTGTGCGCGTCGTTGATAATGATTGTGTTGGCATTCGGAATGTCCAGCCCAGCCTCGATAATCGTGGTGCACAGAAGCACGTCGTACTTGCCGTCGATGAAGTCGAGCATTATCTGTTCGAGCTTGTCGCCCTCCATCTGTCCGTGACCCACAGCCACCTTCGCACCCGGCACGCAGCTCACGATCATGTCGTAAACCTCCATGATGTTTTGGATGCGGTTGTGCACGAAAAACACCTGTCCGTCGCGCGCCAACTCGTACTGAATAGCGTCGCGGATGACGTCTGGAGAGAACGAACGTAACTCGGTCTCGACAGGATATCTGTTTGGCGGCGGAGTGGTTATTATGCTCATGTCACGGGCACCCATCATTGAAAACTGCAGAGTGCGGGGTATAGGCGTAGCACTCAAAGTGAGGGTGTCGACATTGGTTTTCATCTGTTTCAGCTTCTCCTTTGCTGAAACGCCGAACTTCTGCTCCTCGTCGATGATTAGCAGACCTAAGTCCTTGAATTCCACGTCTTTACTGATGATGCGATGTGTTCCTATCAATATATCGACACGACCTGCCTTGACCTCTTCGAGGGTCTTTTTCTGTTCCTTGGCTGTCTTGAATCGGTTCATGTAGTCGATGGTGACCGGGAAGCCTTTCAAACGGCTCGAGAACGTGTGGAAATGCTGGAGTGCGAGCACCGTAGTCGGCACCAAAACGGCCACCTGTTTCGAGTCACTGACAGCCTTGAAAGCTGCACGAATTGCCACCTCGGTCTTTCCGAATCCCACATCACCGCACACCAAGCGATCCATCGGCGATTCCTTCTCCATGTCGCGTTTCACGTCGATGGTTGCCTTCAGCTGGTCGGGAGTGTCCTCGTACATAAACGAAGCCTCCAACTCGGTCTGCAAATAAGTATCTGGCATGAACTGGAACCCCTGCGAGTTCTTGCGCTCAGCGTAGAGTTTTATGAGCTCGCGCGCAATGTCCTTAACTTTGCTCTTTGTCTTTGCTTTCAGCTTGTTCCAAGCATTCGAACCGAGTTTACTCAACGAAGGCTCCGCTCCATCTTTACTGGAATATTTTGAGATTCTATGCAAAGAATGGATGCTCACATAAAGCAAATCGCCGTTCTGATAAATAAGTCTCAGCGCCTCCTGCTGTTTCCCGTTGTGGTCGATGATTTCCAAGCCATCAAAACGCCCGATGCCATGGTCGATATGAGTAACGTAATCGCCTGGTTTCAAATCATATAACTCTTTGATTGTCAGCGCCTGACTGCTCGCAAAACCTTCACGGAGATGGAAGCGGTGATAACGCTCGAAGATCTGATGGTCGGTGAAACAGCAGAGTTTTTGGTCGTTATCGACGAAACCTGCCTGAATAGAATATAATATAGGTGTGAAATCGTGATTCGATTCGTCCTTCTGCTGCAAATCGTTCAAAATGCTTTGGATTCGCTCGAGCTGACGCTTGCTTTCGGAGAAGAAAAGTATGCGGTAGTCTCTGTCTTTCAACGAGTTAATGGTGCTTTGCAACATCTCGAAGTTCTTGTTGAACACCGGCTGAGTAGTGATGTTGAACTCTACAATCTCCTTCCCCACCGAATCGGAATATGTTTCAAACGTAACCGATTTAAAATCATCAAGTTGCGTCAGAAGTTCATCGCTTTGCGCGAATAAAGTATCGGGCGATTTCAGATTATCATTTTCTTCAGAATTTTCGTAAGCATCGACAGCTTTTTTATACTCGGCATCGATTCTCTCCTTCAGAAAATCGGTCTCGTCAAGCCACATAACCGTCTGCTTCTGAAGATATTGGAATATAGTCTCGCGTTCTTCCGAGAGGTTATGATCCTGAAGATTCGGCAACAGAACAATGCGTTGCAGCTTCTCGATCGAGAGTTGGTCGACGGGATTGAACGAGCGGATCGACTCCACCTCGTCAAAATCGAAAACAATACGATAAGGATAGTCGTTGGCAAATGAAAACACATCGACTATGCCGCCTCGGATGGCAAACTGACCCGGCTCAACCACAAAATCAACATGCTCGAAGTTATATTCCAGCAAGGTGTCGGTGACGAAATCCATATCTACTTTCTCGCCAACCGTAAGCTTTAAAGTGTTCTTGCTCAATATCTTACGAGTAACGATTTTCTCACTCAAAGCTTCAGGGTAAGAAACAATTATCGTCTTACGTTCGGATGTCGAAACCCTTTGCAGAACCTCGGTTCGCGACAAAATATAGGTGTTATCGGGCTTCTCGGGCTCATACGGACGTTTGTACGAGGTCGGATAGAACAAAATCATCTTCTTGGCGTAGTCCTGCTCGCGCTCGCCGAAGATATTTTCCAAATCGTTGTAGAAATAAGCCGCGCTCTCCTTGTCGGGACACACCACAAAATGCTGTCCTCCGAGCTTCTCAAACGCCGCAGCCACAGCAAAAGCCTTCGCCGAACCGACTATGCCTTTGCAAAACACGTCTTTCTTATCATTAAGATAATCAACGAGTTGCAAGATGCGGGCGTCGTCTTTATAATATGAAACAGGATTTTCTTTCACGACGGCAAAATTAGCAAAAAGACCTTAGACTTTAGACCTTAGACTTTAGTTTTTTAATAAATAAAAATTTTTTGTAATTTTTCAGCTAATTATCGGGAATCGACCGATGGATGACATAACCGTTTTAAACACCAGCACTCTTTTCAACCAGATACTTCGATGGTGTTTTTCCGTACTTACTCTTGAACGAGCGCAAAAATGTGGAGTATGAGTTGAAGCCAACCATGACGGCTATATCCTCCATAGATTGTTGGCTTTCAGAATTTTTGCTTTCCAGCATGATTTTGGCCTCTTCCAAGCGGAAATCATTGATGTACTCGTAGAAAGTCATATTGCGCTCACGGTTGATATAGTTACTCAGGTACTGTCGGTTTGTACCCAACTGTTGCGCCAACTTCTGCAATGTCAGCGTGCTGTCGCGATAATATTGCTTTTCGTGTATAATCTGTTCAATGTCTTTTGAAAACAAGGCTTTATAATAAGGATCCTTGTCACCCTGATTTTCCAAGACAAACACTTTCTGTGTGATGATTTTATGCATGACATACAGCACTATAGCAATGGAAATGAGGCAATAGACCGAGTCAAAAATCAGGCTGCAACCGCCTTCCTGCCCGGCAAACCAATCTTGCTGCGACAGGCTATCGGCATACCACAACAGTTGATAGACGAAAAACAATGTGACCAAGATATTACTCCAACGGAGATCGAAATACTCCAAGTTGCTCACATTGTCGTTAAGCATAGCGGTGTATTTCTTGATGGAATACAGCAAATACACCATGATTATCAAGCAAGTAATCAATGTGAAGACCTGCATGGCCGGCAATATCTTCTGGTTTCCGGTGATGGCAAACATAATCATCGCCCCGACAAATGGAATTTCAACTATAAGCAGTTGCCTCAGTTTATATCGTCCGGGCATCGCCAAGGAGATACCGAAAACAATGTAGCCTCCCACAATCACATAATCGAAAAGCAGAAACAAGGTATTTAGATAATCGGCATAAGGCAAATCGCCGCACGCCGCCACCAAAAAGTTGTTGAAAAATCCAATAGAGTGTAGTATCAATGTCATCGCAAAAACCTTCTGGAACTGGTAGGCGCGATGACGTTTAAGCATGTATATCCCGCACCCCATCAGGGCACATTGCGCCATGCCGGAAACGAAGCATAGCAACATGATATACAACGAGTCAGTATTCATATTTGCAAAAGTACAGTTTTTTTTCTTCATCTTTATTTTAAATATCGCCCGTCAGATGTCGTTTTTTACGTATTGCAACCTCATTTTTACGTATTGCCAATACGCCTCCCCTTATTTTTTACGCAAAGAAGACCGCTTTTTTACACAAAGAAAGGGCAACAAAAGAACTAATCAGGAAATTTGTAACAAAATCAAACTTAAGGAGAAAGCCGAAAATCCTGAATAGAGTAGGCACTTATTAAAAGTTATTGTTATGGGATTAAAATCAGGTTACAAATTGGAAGATGGCGAACAGCTCGTCATGGAAATCGAAGCTAACATGCGTGAGACCAGTTCAAACCCTTTGGCTGTCTTGTGGGATGCTATCCGTGGAATCTTTGAACTCATTTTGGGATTTTCAAACAAAGGCTTTTTGGTGATGACCAACAAACGTGTCGTCATGATTACCAAGTACAAAGCCTTCTTTGTCATTGAAAAGGGCTCCACTTTGAGCAACATCTTACCGCATAGCGTAAGCAACGTCGGTTATTCGAAGATGGGTACATGCTGCTGTGGGCTGTTCTGCAAGAAGTACCAGTTCTTCTTCACCGCAGCGCACGAGTATGAATTCACCCTCTACAGCTCAACC
>JAFZXP010000066.1 GCA_017616735.1 Bacteroidales bacterium | reverse complement strand
AATGGCGTCAAAAAAGGAAGCAATTCCTCAACTTTTCATCATTTTCTATCAGCTGACGGTCAATTGAAACCGTCATTTTTTTTGCCCGAAAATCATATAATTAACAAATCAAAATATCAGCAACAATGTCAATCTCATTAAAAAACCGCAGCCTCATTTCAATCAGCGACTACACGCCTGAAGAAATTTGCCACGTTCTGGACATAGCCGAGGACTTTGAGAAAAACCCGCATCAGAACCTTCTGAACGGCCGCATCATCGCCTCGCTGTTCTTCGAGCCTTCAACACGTACCCGTCTCAGCTTCGAGACCGCCATCCAGCTGCTCGGCGGCAACGTCATCGGATTCAGCAGCACAGCAGGAACCAGCGTACAGAAAGGCGAATCGCTCGCCGACACTATCACCATGGTGGCATCATACGCCGACCTCATCGTTATGCGTAACCCTATCGAAGGCTCAGCACGCTTCGCATCGGAAGTGTCGAAAGTGCCGGTCATCAACGCAGGCGACGGCGCCAACCAGCACCCGACACAGTGCATGCTCGACCTCTATAGCATCCGCAAGACTCAGGGCACACTCGAAAACCTCGAAATCACCCTCGTCGGTGACTTGAAATACGGCCGCACAGTGCACAGCTTGGTCGAGGCCATGTGCAACTTCAACGCCAAATTCAACCTCGTCTCTCCTGTCGAGCTGAAGCTTCCGAGCGCTGTTAAACAGCACATCAAAGACCGCCATCTAGAGTATCATCAATATACTGAGCTCGAAGAGGCTATCCCGCATTCAGATATCATCTACATGACCCGTATCCAGCGCGAACGCTTCCCAGATCCTGAAGAATACGAAAAGGTGAAGAATTCCTACGTGTTGCGCAACGCAATGCTTGAAAACTCGAAGCCTAACTGCCGCGTGCTGCACCCGCTTCCGCGTGTCAACGAAATCCATGTGGATGTCGACGCCAACCCGAAGGCTTATTACTTCCAGCAGGCTCAAAACGGTGTTTACGCCCGTGAGGCTTTAATTGCAACAATTTTAGGACTAAAGTAAGTGGTTATTGGTTATAGGTTATTGGTTATTGAATAAAAGTTAATTGTTATGGAAAAGAGAAAAGAATTAGTTGTGTCAGCCATTGAAAATGGCACAGTTATCGATCATATCCCGGCCGACAAAGTGTTTCAGGTTGTTAAGATTTTAGGTCTCGACAAAGTGAGCACCCCTGTGTATTTCGGCACCAACGTCGACAGCAAGAAATACGGCAAGAAAGGCTTCATCAAGGTTGCCGACAAGTATTTCGCACCTGAAGACTACAACAAAATCGGTCTCGTGGCTCCTACCGCTTCAATCATCGAGATCAAAGATTACGAAGTGATTAAGAAACAGACGGTTACGCTTCCTGAAAGCATCGAGCACATTGTGAAATGCTTCAACCCTAACTGCGTCACCAACAAAGAGCACGATGTCCCGACCAAGTTCACCGTGATCAAAGACGCCGACGGCAACATCAAACTGCATTGCCACTACTGCGAAAAGAACACGACACAGGATAAACTGGAGTTTATTTAGTGTAGAGTTTAGAGTGTAGAGTTTAGAGTAGTTTAAAGGGGCATTCGCCCCTTTTCTTGTCATTAAAAGAATAAAAAACAAGACTTTTCAAAATTATTTTGTATCTTTGCACTTTAAACAAATCATTTCTTTATGAAAATCACCTCACAATCAATAAGCCGCAATGAATTAAATGCAATGTTACCAGGCTATTTTGGCGACATGATTAAGGCTGTCGTGGATATCCAAAAAGTTATAATCGGTCTGGATGCCGAATTACACGCTGATATTGAGCAAGAAATGCTTAGCCAAGGTTCAGAGCAAACCGACTTGTGGGGAATAAACCTGTATCCTGAAATGGATGGTGATGACTTCATAGAGTTTGATTCGCTTATCAACATTCGTCCTTATCAAGGCAACCGAAGCCGTTATGTGCAGGATCCCGAAGTTCGAAATCGTATAATTGAAGTCGTTAATACCCTCATCAAATGATCAATTATCAACATTCGGAATTAGCATCAGGTCGTTGGGCTTCTATGTCATTGGCCGAGCAGATGCTCAATATTGGAAGCGAGGTGTCGCGAGCAAACCGTTGGCAGAGCAAAGGCAATATGGAACAATGTCACCGCGCCGCAGACAGAGCCTTGGAATTACTGTCTCTTACCATAGATGCCCAGCGTGGCAAGCACAATCTTGGAGAGTTTTGCAGATTATACGAAGTTCTTGCCGACTGTTACTATGGCGACAACATTTACCAAACCGACCCAGTAACATTGCAAAAGTATTTTGACGTTTTTTATCATTGAAGTTTTGAATATAACTCCTGCCGCGATGATGGGGTGCTGAAGATAATACTACTCCTCGACATCGCAGACGAGGCGAACGCTATTACCGACATCGGGATTATTGGCGCTTAAACCAAGGCTATCAAAATGAAGTTGATACGCAAACCCATTGTCATGTAACGAAGCCGACCAGTAAAATCCAGAATTAATTAAGGTTAAAGGTATCCATTTTTCAAAGCGTACACCAGCACATGGTAAAAAGACTGCTCCGTTGGCTTCAAACTTGTTAATCCAGTCAGTTGTAGAAATGTCGTTTCTGCCAAAACCGGCTCCACGTTTGTTTGTTTTTTTCAGATTATATGTATCGATATCCCAATCGTCTGGCAATAATATCACGCCTCTCACTCCGTATACCATTGCTTTGGCATATCTTATACCACTACTAGTATTCCTTTTGTTGAATAAATAATCCCATTCGTCCTTTGTCAACGTGCGCCAATTTATGCCTCCGCCATTTGTTTTTGTGATGTAAATACCCCAGTCATAATCAGTGCCTGCAATATCATTAAAACCCTCGCCGTAATCGGTTTCTATCATAGTTGTCATCCATGGATCCTTACCTTTGTAACCACTCGTGCCCCAACCAAAAAGATCAATCCAACCGCTATAAGTTGAGGATATGTTTTTATTGGTTTTGCCTATCCTATCCCACTGGTGCTCTGCAAAACGCCAGGTATTTGTCGAGGCTTGGTATTGTAGGTTGCCTTTTGAAAAATGTACTTTTAACGTGTCACTTACCGAAAAGACACCATTAGAAATACTAGAATCATCAAATATATTAGCAAATTTAGTTATATCCTTTGAAAGCACCTGCTGCACTGCATTTTTGTTTTCAACGAGTACAACACTCTCCATCTGCTCATTCTTCTCGCGAACCAATATCGTCACCATATCAGCATAGCTTTCATAGCCAGTCTTGCGGAGCTCTACAACATGATCGCCTGGTTTAATCTTTTTCATTAAATAAGGCGTAACACCAACTTTAACTTCATCTACATAAACATCTGCACCAGCCGGATCACTCTTTATCGTAATGTAGCCGAAATTTGGCTCAAGATTTACACTTATCTCCTTGTCTTCCCTTTTATCAAAATACACCAGTCCTTCTTTAGGAAAATAATCATCACAACTGACTTTGTATCTATGTTCCTCTCCTATCGACACCACTTTGCTCGCATATCCAGTCCCCATCAATTCGTCGTCAATAAAAATCTTTGCATTCTGCTGATCTACTTTGATAATCAGATAATTATTCTTGTCGATATTTGGAGACGTATTCACCAGCGTCATTTCATATCCGCATTTCGGCTTCAAATCATAAGGAAAAGTATATTCAGTTGAGCTCAAGTCAGGATGCGAAATCTTTAAATAATCAGCATATTTCGCAGTAAGATAAACCCACACCTCACCATCTTTGTATTCAAGCATTATAAATGTGCCTCCATTACCGCTGAATTTCAGTTCACGACGCTGTCTTTCGTTGATATTTTCCGTCCTAACCTTTATAACAGCAAACGGCAAGTCGTTATCATCGTTCTGATAATTTCGGTCTGGATTAACATTAACAAACCCCGGCACTTCCTTAAACGAGCCCTTCTTCACCTCAAGCTGGGCAAAAGCCGTCATCGAAAGAAAAACAACAAAAAGTAAAAGTAAAAACCTCCTCATATCGAACCATTTAAACGGTACAAAAATATAAAATTTTCAACAAAAAAACAAAAAAATAGGGCGAATTTGAAGTGACCCCGAAAAGTTGGACGTTAAATTAAACGTTAACTTTTACAACAACTAAGGTAATGGGCTCGGTATTGGACCGGGCTCATTCCTTTTAACCTGAGTTTGAGCCTTTTATTGTTATACCATTGCATATATTT
>JAFZXP010000065.1 GCA_017616735.1 Bacteroidales bacterium | reverse complement strand
TCCTTTCAAAAGGAACTCTCAAGGCTTTCAGAAGCTTGTTTATTGAAGATTACTCCGGGAACGGCAATTACTACGTTTCTACAATAATGGATCATTCTCAACTTCCTGAATTTGATGGTCTAATCTTCTTTATTTATGACGTCGAAGATGGTATCTGGTTTTCAGGTATCATCAAAGAACATTATGATGCGGGAGAAACTCTGGAATTCTCAGGCGGCATGCCTCTGCATGCAGCCAAACAATACCTCGGTTTCGCTTGCACCTACGATCCAGTCACCGGCCAAGTCTCAAATCCACTTGAGTACGTCGAAGTCAACGGTGGCTAATCATTAGTAAAAACAATATAAAGATTATGTATTATGGGAACAATTAAACAAGGTATTCTCGGGGGCTTTTCCGGCAAAGTTGGCACCGTCATCGGTGCCAGCTGGAAAGGCAAAGCTTATATGCGAGGCATGCCTCAGCATTATACAACCCAAGCAACGTGGGGCACATTATTTTGTCAGCGTGCGCTGAGCGCTATTATCGAAGTTCTGAGGCCAATAGCTTCAACGCTTCGCCTCACCTTCGGTGACTACGACCATGGCATGTCCACATTCAACAAAGCCGTCAAAATTAACTATCCAGGTGCAATTGAAAACCATGGCGGCGAGCCAGTAGTAATCTATAAGAAATTGCAGCTCTCCAAAGGCTTTCTGCAGTGCTTCGATATGTTTGCTATCGATGACCCTGCAGAAAACGGCCATTGGTATGTTGGAGCAATCCAGTACGACAACTCAGAAGTAGAGTATCCAGGTTTCATTCTCATCCTCTACGATAAGACCTCCAACACCTGGTTCACTCACGTTCACGACGAGCCATTCACCACAGGAACCTCACTCGTCATGCAAGGATTTCCAATCGATGAAAACAAGGATCTCATTGGCTGGGTGTTTGTTTACGACAAGTCACTCGGTCAGGTGTCCAACAACTGCTTGGATTTTCACAGCTTGCACATCAACGAAGATGATTAAAACTATTAAGTATAAACAATTAAACATTAAATAATATGGGAACAATTAAACAAGGCGTTTTGGGAGGCTTCTCCGGCAAGGTCGGCACCGTCATCGGTGCCTCTTGGAAAGGCACCGCCTACATGCGTGGCATCGCCACCCACACCAAGAATCCTCGCACGCCAAAACAAATCGAACAACGCACAAAAATGGAGTTCGCTCGCAATTTCCTCAGCCAGGCCGTTGAGTTCCTCAACGTCGGTCTCAAGGATGTTGCCAAGCATCAATCACCGCTCAACTACGCCGCATCACAAATGATGCGCAACGCCATCACTGGCGACTATCCCGATTACAGCCCAGTTTATTCCAAGCTGGTCTGGTCTCACGGCTTGCTTACTCAGCCCATCGTCGAGACAGTCTATGCCAACTACAACGGAATCGATTTCCTATGGCAAGACAATTCAGGCTCCGGCAATGCCTCCGCCGACGACATCTCTATGGTCGTTGTCTGCAATGCCGAGAAGAAAGAAGTGATGTATTTCATGAACGGCTTCACCCGTTCAACCCACAGCACCCACTGCGAATTTCCCGATGAGTGGGTTGGTGATCACATTCACGTTTACATCACAATGCGCTCTGCAGATGGCAAGCTCATCTCAAACTCCCACTATTGTGGAATGTTTTATCTCGAATAACAGATTATCTGTTTCAAATAAAAAACCGCTCGGGCGGTTTTTTTTATATCTACACATTAAATATTTTTGTATATTTGCATTGACTTTGCGATAGCAAGGTTATTTATTTGGGTATTGGTGCAAATTGTTTAATAACGTTTGCACCATTTTTACATCCAACTCCCCACCCATTTTTCTTCTTAAAACACCCTCAAAAAATCTCCTAAAAACGAGCTTTATTTTTTCATTACGAAGCCTATGTTTT
Organism: Bacteroidales bacterium; assembly: GCA_017616735.1. Classification (GTDB taxonomy): domain Bacteria; phylum Bacteroidota; class Bacteroidia; order Bacteroidales; family F082; genus Limimorpha. Next base: position 17,941 of record JAFZXP010000065.1, on the reverse strand, counting down.
TGTCATCTTTGGCGACCCTTTGGCGACCCGGCAACAAAAAACCCTCCGAAATCTATTGATTATCAGAGGGTTATCTTTTTAAAATCGTACCCAGGGCCGGGATCGAACCGGCACGAGCATTACCTCATCGGTTTTTGAGACCGACGCGTCTACCAATTCCGCCACCTAGGCTCAAATTTTCAATGAACTTTTTCGGGTGCAAAATTAATACATTTTTTGTTACACACAACAAAATTTTTCATAATTTTGCACCCGAAAAATTTAATCAAACAAATTTGAATTATGCAAGAGCCCATTGTATCAATCTTTTCAGGCAGAGCCACACGTTATTTGGCAGATAAAATAGCCGAATATTATGGCAGCCCACTCGGAACATGTAACGTAACAGTGTTCTCCGACGGAGAATTTCAGCCAAGTTTTGAGGAAAATTTACGCGGAAGAGACGTATTTTTGATTCAATCTACCTTCCCGCCAACAGAAAACCTCATGGAACTTCTGATGATGGTTGACGCCGCCAAACGCGCTTCGGCACGCCGCATCATCGCCGTTATTCCTTACTTCGGCTTCGCCCGTCAAGACAGAAAAGACCGTCCGCGTATCAGCATCGCAGCCAAGCTGGTTGCCAACCTCCTTCAGGTTGCCGGTGTAACACGCGTCATCACAATGGATATCCACGCCGACCAGATTCAGGGATTCTTCGACATCCCGGTCGACAACCTCTACGCATCAAAGATTTTCGTACCTTATATCCAAAGCCTGAACCTGCATGATCCTATCATGGCTTCACCTGACGCCGGCGGTACACGTCGCGCCTCGTCATACGCCAAGATGCTCGGCACAGTGTTCTGCATCTGCCACAAGCAGCGTTCAAAACCGAATGAAATCGAGAAGATGCTCCTCATCGGCGACGTGAAAGACCGCGATGTCATCCTCATCGACGACATCATCGACACAGCAGGCACCATCACACGTGCCGGCCAGTTGCTGAAAGACAATGGCGCACGCAGCGTCCGCGCCTTCGCCACACACCCGATTTTCTCAGGCTCGGCAATGGAAAAAATCGACAATTCAGTATTCGACGAAGTGGTTGTAACAGACACCATCCCGCTGAAGAACCCAAGCAAGAAGATCCACGTGCTCTCAACAGCCGAACTTTTCGCCCAAGTTATTCATAAGGTGGAGAATTACGAGTCACTAAGCGAATTCTTCAACAAAAAATAAATACAAACTTTAAAAAATTAAAAAATGAATTCAGTATCATTGAGCGGTTCTCTTCGCGAGAACGTAGGGAAAAAAGATGCTAAAGCATTGCGCGCAAAAGGTCTCGTACCATGCGTCATTTACGGTAACAACATCGAACAGGTGAAATTTGCAATGGATGCAAGAAACTTCAAGAAGATTCTTTACACTCCTGAAACATTGATCATCGACCTCGACATCAACGGTAAAGTTTACCACACCATCCTCCAAGATATTCAGTATCATCCTGTTACCGACGAGGTTCTTCACGCCGACTTCCTCGATGTGAACGAAGACAACCCGATCACAGTCATGCTTCCAGTGCGTACAGAAGGCACATGCCCAGGCGTTATGCGTGGTGGCCGTCTTATCATGAACCTGCCTAAGATGAAAGTCCGCGGCTACGTCAACGACCTTCCGGATAACATCATCGTCAACGTGTCACAGCTTCAGATGAACCAGGCTATCAAGGTGAAAGACCTGAAACTCGAAAAGATCCAGGTTCTCGTCGCTGAAAACACAATCGTGGTTGACGTTAAGGCTCCACGTAACGCAGCAACTGAGGAAGAAACTGAAGAAGCAGCTCCAGCAGAAGGCGCAGCAGCACCGGCAGCAGAAGCAAAATAATGTAAATTTTAAGAAATTTATATGGGAAAAGCCTTCGTTTGAAGGCTTTTTTTTATTTTTGCAGCATGAAATATTTGATTGCTTGTCTGGGAAACATCGGAGCCGAGTACGCCAACACGCGGCATAACATCGGTTTTATGGTCGCCGACCGTCTGGCTAAGGACCTGGGCGGCACATTCACCACACAACGCTTGGCAATGGTGTCGGAGGTTAAGCACAAAGGCCGCCAGATGATTGTCATCAAGCCTACAACCTACATGAATCTTTCCGGAAAAGCCGTTAAATACTGGGCCACACAGGAAAAAATCCCGATGGAGAACATCTTGGTTGTTTGCGACGACCTGGCTTTGCCTGTCGGAACGCTCCGCATGCGCAAAAAAGGCAGCGATGGCGGTCATAACGGCCTGAAAAACATCATCGAGTCGCTTGGCAGCAGCGACTTCTGCCGTCTGCGCTTCGGCATTGGCAACGACTTCAGCAAAGGTCATCAGGTTGACTTCGTCATCGGCGAGTGGAAACAGCAGGAAATCGATGAAATCCAGCCCCGCCTCGACGTCGCCGTGGAGTTCGTCAAGAGCTTCGTGGCAATAGGCCCGGATCTGACAATGAATCAATTTAATAATAAATAGACCTTAGACGTTAGACTTTAGACCTTAGTCGGCTGACGCAAACAAAACTAAAGTCTAAGGTCTAAAGACTAAGGTCTCAAGAAGCTCCTTCATTCCTTCCGATGCACCTTTTTTAATATGCGTTATCGGGCGACGTGTATTGACGTTAACATCCTTAGGATCAATAAGATACACTTGAGCGTTTTCAGGGACGTAATACAGCAGACTCGCTGCCGGATACACGTTCATTGAAGTGCCGATTATGACAAAGATGTCGGCTTTCTCAACGTATCTAATTGCTGTCTCGATTTCTGGAACCGCCTCGCCGAACCACACAATGAAAGGTCTTAACTGGCTGCCGTCGCCGGCTTTGTCGCCCATTTTCACCTCAAACTCCTCGGGTTTCAGTTCGCGGATGTAGCGAGAATCGTTGGGGTTGAAGCTCGAGCATACCTTGGTCAGCTCGCCATGCAGATGGATGATGTGATGGCTGCCGGCTCTTTCGTGCAGATTGTCAACGTTTTGCGTCACTACAGTCACGTCAAAATACTTTTCCAACTCAGCGCAGAGAATGTGACCTTGATTTGGCTTTACATCTAAAAGCTGTTTGCGGCGTTCGTTGTAGAAATTGATAACCAATTCAGGATTAGCCTCATAGCCCTCAATCGACGCCACCTGCATCACAGGGTATTTGTCCCACAGCCCGCCAGCGTCACGAAACGTACTGATTCCACTTTCGGCACTAATGCCAGCTCCGGAGAGAATTACTAACTTTTTCATAATGTATTACGTTTCATTTCATTTAAAACAATTCTCAGTTCACCCCATGAGTACTCCTCACCGAGCACGTCTTTTGCCGCTCCCAAAGATGAATCCTCCGTTTCGGTGAAGTACTCCACGATGTTTTCGTAGTGTTCCTCGCTCATGAAATCTTTGGCGTCGGCGTAGCCTTTAAGCACCAGCTCAGCCGCATGCTGTTCTATTGTTGACCGTGACATATTGCGCCTTGCAGCAATTTCATCAATCGAAAGCCCCTCCTCTATCAGTTCCTTTGTGCGCTGCAATGTAGCACTGAGCTCAAGCTCCTGTTTCGACTCCGCATCGTCAAACACCTGCTTCTTAAATCCTTGATGCTCAAGCACTATATTTAAAATATCGGCGCCGAAACGCTGCAAACGGGTAGCGCCGACCTTCGACAGCGACTTCAGTTCCTTCACCGACATCGGTTTTTTCTCGGCAATGGCTGTAAGCGTTGTTGTCGGGATAACTCTGGTTTCGCTAATTTCAAGAGCGTCAGCCACTTGCTCGCGCCAAGCCACCAGGGCCTTGAACAACTTGTTATCCTCTTTCGACAGATGCTTTCTCGACAACTTTGTTTTTTTAGATTTGTTAAGTTCCTCAGCCTCAACGATTTTCTTATTTTTCGTAGCGAGATATCTCTTCATATCGAAGCCGCCCAAGCAACACTCCAAGCAGGCTTTTTTCACAAAGAAATCGATGTTGAAAGCGTCTAGCTCCTTCTTTATCTGATCGTTGACGGCTTTGTTGTCGGTCTCGAACGGCAAACCGGCAATCTCGTCCAAATCGGCCATTTTGTCCAAGAAATACGAGCATCCTTTCTTAATCCTATCCTGAAGCTGTAAATTGTTGTCAATCTGGAAGTTATCTTTCAAAATACCGCCAATCTGCCGCTTGAATTTTGCCGACACCTCCACCACTTCTTCATGAAACTTCTGCCCTTTTGGAGCCAATTTATCGCTCACCGAGGCATCGAAGCTGCCTTTGTTGGCAAAAACCACCTTGCGGATGCCGTTCAAATCGCTCTCAATGTCAATAAAATCAATCAATTCGAACAACATTTGGGATTCATAAAGCTTCTTGTTGTATTCAAACTGCTCATCATTTGGCTCTCTTGAAGGCAACTCAGCTACAAACTGATTGATAGTCAAGTCGTTAAACAAACCACTCTGCGACAGCTTCGCTTTCAAGACCAAGCCTTCGAGCGAGGTGCAACGGCTCAGCGCCACATAAACCTGCCCGTGCGCGAATGCCAGACTTGCATCCAAAATCAGCTTGTCGAATGTCAAACCCTGGCTCTTGTGGATGGTTATCGCCCATGCCAGTTTCAACGGTATCTGCGTGAAGCTGCCAACCTCTTTCTCCTCAATTTCCTTGGTCTCTTCGTTGATTCTGTACTCAAAATTCGACCATGTGACAGGCTTCACCTCTATCACCTCGTCGCCGCATTTAACTTCCAATCCGCTATCCTCATCGTAACCGATAATTCTGCCGATTTTTCCGTTGAAATACATTTTTTCAGGCGATGGATCGTTTTTGACGAACATCACCTGTGCACCGATTTTAAGCTCAAGATCAGATTTTGTCGGATATGATGTCTCAGGAAAGTTGCCAAAAGTCTTTGCTTCAAACTTTAACAATTTGGTTTTCAGCGCATTAAGTTTACCTTCGTTGATCTCGTCCACCTGACGGTTATGCGTCATCAGGGTGATGTAGCCGTCATCATCTTTCGGCTCGAAGTCGGGATTATAGTGGCTGTTTAGTATTGCGAGGCTCTCGGCATCGAGGCGATTGTTGCGTACCTTATTTAAAATGTCGATAAATTTTCTGTCCTCCTGCCGGTAAATATGCTCAAGCTCGATGCAGCAGTACGGTGTCTTTGTAAGTACATGACTGTCAAAGAAATACACCGATTTATAATAGTCGCGCAGCAACGCCCATTCTTCTTCTTTGGCCACTGGCGCCAGCTGATGGATGTCGCCAATCATCAGCACCTGCACGCCTCCGAACGGTTTTTCGTTACGGCGCACGCGCCTCAAGACGGCATCCACTGCATCGAGCAAATCGGCACGCACCATCGAAATCTCGTCAATCACAAGCAATTCCAGCGAGCGAATGATTTTCAGCTTCACCGCCGACATTTTCTGGTATTGCACTGTAGAGACGCGCCATGGCACGTCTCTACCAGGCGATGATTCGGCGGCATCATCTGGAACCTGTGGACCGAATTCCAACTGGAAAAACGAATGAATCGTCTGACCTCCGGCATTGATGGCAGCGACACCTGTCGGCGCCAAAATCACCATTCGCTTGGTCGGATTTGCAGCCAGTCCGCGCAGAAACGTTGTCTTTCCGGTGCCGGCCTTGCCGGTCAGGAAGATGTTCATGTTGGTGTAACGGACGAACTTGTCGACCATCTCCAGCTTCGCGTTCTCAATTTTCTGCGCCTGCATGTAAATAACTTATGAAAAATCAGCTCTTTGGCATCATCATCTCGCAACGGTCAATAATCTGGTTAGCAAGTCGGAAACCCGTATCACACAAATCTTTCGCTTGATTACCATCATAATTCATATAAAGGTGCATCACATCATATCCGTCGTTAACGTAAGCCAACAATTTCCGATCGCGTTTACCAACAGCTTCCAGATAATTGTTTATATCGACCCTTGTGCGACGATCTTTCCTAACATTAAATATGGCATCAAGTGCCTGCAGCACGCCAAGCCACAGATAATTACCAGCCGCTCTAACATATTTCTCGTCTTCATAACGATTCAACTCGACATTAAGCTCCCCCTTTTCTCTCAATGTGTCTTTGGCATTCTCTACATAACGCCTTGCTTCTGCAATAGGATCCTTCCGTTTCATAACATTCATTTTTTCAATTCTTTCTATGTGTTATCGCTGCAAAATTATACAAAAATTTTGAATGACGCGCAAACTTTTTTGTTAATTTTTTTTAGGATTTGGTGCAATTTTTTGAATCAAATCTTAATAAATTTTATAGAAATGACGCTAAGCAAATACTTCCACTGCTATTCCGTCGGCGAAAAGCATCCCGTGGTCGTTTAAAATATATTTTTGATCTTGTTGGAACATTTTTCCGGCCAAAATGTGATTTTTTACGCCTTTTTCGAACTTTTCGGCATATTTTTCACCGAAATTGTTTCGGATATATTCGGCATCACAACCCCAGCATGTGCGAAGCGATGTCATAACATATTCGTTGTAGCGGTCATCAAGCGTAAGTTTCTCTTTTTCAAACGAATAGCTGTCGCAATAATCTTTCACGCCCGCTACATTCCACTGACGGGAAACGCCATCGTATGAATGTGCCGAAGGCCCCAATCCCAAATATTTCTCACCCTTCCAATAAATTGTGTTATGCTTGGAATAATGACCAGGTCGGGCAAAATTGCTGATTTCATAGTGTTCAAAGCCATGTTGCCGGGTCATTTCGACAAGAATTCCATATTGTCTGATCACCGAGTCTTCATTAACTGGCGCCGCAAGCCCTTTGGCAATGCGTTGACCGAGAGCCGTCTTCTCCTCAACAGTCAAGGCGTAGGCCGAGAGATGATTGATGCCGGTTGCAAAAAACAACTCTAGATTTCGACACCATTTTTCATCGGTCAAAGTTGGAATTCCATATATCAAATCGAGCGTAACTTCTTGAAAACCGGCTGCTTTAGCCCATTCCAGCACCTGCAAGGCATGTTTTGAATCGTGCTTGCGGCTCAGATACTGCAAATCGTCATCGAAAAAACTCTGGATACCAATACTTAAACGATTGATTCCCAGTTCTTTATATTCTTTTAGCGTATCTTTTGAAACAGTATCCGGATTGGCTTCGAGAGTGATTTCGGCGGCGGCCGTTATCTTGTAATGTTGCCTTAAAACGTCGATAATACCGCCAATCTCGGCTGGTTTCAGCAGCGAAGGGGTGCCGCCGCCGAAATAAACCGTACGCACTTCCTCACCGCCCAAATAATCCTTTCGGTCGACTGCTTCTTTTTTCAAAGCCTCAACAAAATCAGCGCGTTGCTTGTCGGAAACAACCGAAAAGAAGTTGCAGTAAGCGCACTTCGACTTGCAAAACGGAATATGAATGTACAATCCAGCCATGACTTGCAAAAATAATAATTTTTAGTTTAGTGTTTAAAGTTTAGAGCAGTTAAAAAGTTTAAAGTTATTAGTTTCAAGTTTAAAAATTTTATATATTTGCAGTTGATAATTATAATATTTAAACTATGAAAGACGAAAAACTTATCATCACAATCAACCGCGAGTTCGGCTCGGGAGGAAGAGAAATAGCATACAAACTCGGCGCTCTGCTGGATATGAAAGTCTACGACAAAAATGTGCTTGAGGAAATCGAGCAGGAATACGATGTCCCCAACCAACTGCCCGACGACATCTATGCTCTGCAAAAGAAGATTTTGCTCAACATTGCGTCTAAAGAATCGTGCATCATTGTAGGCCGCACCGGTTTCCACATCTTCAAAAATCACCCTAATGTGGTGCGTGTGCTGCTCATAGCCGACTACGACGCCCGTGTGAAACATGTCAGCGAAAAACACGGCATCACCAAGATTGCCGCCAGAAAACGCATCAAAGAGGTTGACCGTGAACGCGAGGAATACACCAAAAAATACACCGGAGTATCACGCTACGACGCCCGCAACTACGACTTCGTGCTCAACGTCACCAACATTCCGGGCTATCATGTGGCTGCCTTCCTGGCTCAGAACATCAGAATGAAATTCCTTAAAAAATAAAGAGGAGCCCTATCATTTTTTTTGTATTTTTGCACCTCATTAAATTTGAACGTTATGGCAAAATTTTTACACAGTTTCCAGAAAATAGCCGCTTTGACAGTGGCTTTGCTGGCTATCGGACTGAGCGTGAACGCGCAAACTTGGTATATCATGGGCGAATACATCTGGAGCCCGCCTAACCCGCAAGGCACTTTCGAGGTAAGCCAAACATTAGGCAATGATGTAACTATCGGCGGTCTAATCTACACCACAGTATATGAAAACGACGCCCTTATCGGAGCATTCCGCAACGACGGCTATCAGGTTTATTACTGCAAGTACAACGGCAGTGCCTACGAAGACGAGGTGATGCTGTACGACTATGAACTTGAGGAAGGCGATTTCTTCAACGACGATGACGACCATCCGATGCAAGTGACAGAGGTTTCAACCATAACCGACTACAACGGATTGGAGAGAAAGAAAATATCATTCATGTTTATCGGTTTGCCCGACGAGCAGGAGTACTGGATTGAAGGCGTGGGCAGCAGCCGCGGATTCGCCAACTCAGGCCGCTACACCCCGACCGACGAGGGCGCCATCTTCCATCTGCTTTGCTACCATGAGGATTGGATGATTATTTATGTCAATCCCGTCTACAATTCATGCGACGTGAATGAAATAGTTGAAAACAACGCCAACCTTGGTGTGAATGTCTATCCTAACCCAGCCAGCGAAATAGTCAACATATTGAATGACAGCGATATGATCATCAATGATGTCGAGATTATCGACTTGACTGGCCGCACAGTGTTAAAAGCCGAAAAATGCGACAACATTGACATCTCAGCACTTGCTGAAGGCCAATATTTCGTGAAATTATCAGGCTCAACCACTTTAGTAAAGAAATTATCCATCATTAAATAAATTTCAGCATGAAAATTAAATATTTGGCTATGGCTATGGCACTTACAGCGGTTTTCGCAAGCTGTAGCGACAAGAAAGACAGCAACAAGGAAAATTACGAGGCTCTGGCAAACCAATACGCAAAGGTTACCCTGACCACCGATATCAGCCATCTCTCCGACAACGAGGTGAAGATGTTGGAGCTTTTGTTCAAGGCAGGCAATATCATGGACGATATTTACTGGACAGAGAATTTTGGCGGTGACAAGAACGAGTTCCTCAACGGGATACAAGACCCGAACGCCCGCAAATATGCTGAAATCAACTATGGCCCTTGGGATCAGCTCGACAACCGCCGCATTTTCATCCCCGGCTACGGTCCTAAACCGGCCGGCGCAGGCTTCTACCCGACCGACATGACAAAAGAAGAGTTTGAAGCATGGGAAAACCCGGATAAGACCAGCCAGTACACACTTGTTCGTCGTTACGCTGATGGCAGTCTGCACGCCATATGGTATCACGAGGCTTACGCACAGCATATCAACAAGGCAGCCGAACTGCTCATCCTGGCATCGGAACTGGCAGCCGACAAAGAGTTTGCCGAGTATCTGAAGTTGAGAGCCGAGGCTTTGCTCACCGACGATTACTATGCTTCAGACATGGCATGGATGGATGTCCGCAACAACAATGTCGACTTCGTCGTTGGACCTATCGAAAACTACACCGACGGCTTGTTCGGCTACAAAGCGGCCCACGAGTCGTTCATACTCATCAAAGACAAGGAGTGGACAGAAAAACTGACGCATTATGTGGCATTGTTGCCTGTTTTACAGACCAAATTGCCTGTCGAAGACAAATACAAACAAGAGAAACCGGGCAGCGACGCCGACTTGGCGGCATACGACGTGGTGTTCTACGGCGGCGACTGCAACATGGCATCGAAGACCATCGCCATCAACCTGCCTAACGACGAGAGAGTGCAGCTGCAGAAAGGCACCCGCAAGCTCCAGCTGAAGAACGCCATGAAGGCTAAATTCGACAAGATCGTCGTCCCGATTTCAGAGGTTTTGGTGGCTCCGGAAGCACGTCAGAGCATCAAGTTCGACGCATTCTTCGCCAATGTGATGTTCCACGAGGTGGCTCACGGTTTGGGCATCAAAAACACCTTGAACGGCAGCGGCACAGTGCGTCATGCATTGAAAGAGCAGTATTCAGCCATCGAAGAGGCCAAAGCCGACATCCTCGGCCTGTTCCTCGTGACCAAGCTCCATGAGATGGGTGAATACACCAACACCACACTTGAAGAAAACTACACCACATTCATGGCCGGCATCTTCCGCTCGGTGCGTTTTGGCGCAGCCTCGGCTCACGGCAAAGCCAACATGATAGAATTCAACTACTTGGCCAAGGAAGGCGCTTTCACACGCGACACTAAAGGTTACTACAACATCGACTTCCCGAAGATGAAGCTCGCAGTCGAGAAGTTGGGCGGTGCCATCCTCGTGGCTCAGGGCAACGGCGACTATGAATATGTGAAAAACTGGATTGCCACCGACGGCGTCATCAAACCTGAGCTCCAGAAAGACCTCGACAAGCTGGCAGGATGCGGCATCCCGAAGGATATCTGGTACGAAATGGGAATGGAGTTTCTTACGAAATAGTGTAGAGTTGAAAGTTTAAAGTTGAAAGTTTTAAAGTTTAAATTAAATAAAAAAATGAAAAAATTATCAGTTTTCTTTGCCATCATCTTTGGTATGATGGGCATCGTGCGCGCTGACGAAGGCATGTGGTTGCCAATGTTCGTCGAGCGTTTGAACTACGTTGACATGCAGAAAATGGGTCTCCAGCTGACACCTGAGGAACTCTACAGCATCAACAACAGCAGCCTGAAAGACGCTATCGTAGGTCTTTCAAACGGCGCACATCCACGCGGATTCTTCTGCACCGGTGAAATCGTATCAGCCAACAGTCTTCTTTTCACCAACCACCACTGCGGCTACAGCTCAATCGCAGCCCTCTCGACAGTGGAGCATGACTATCTGAACGAAGGCTTCGCAGCCAAGAATTTCAGCGAAGAGCTTCCTGCTGAAGGTGTTTCAGCATCGTTCCTTGTCAGAATGGAAGATGTGACAGCCGAAATCCTCAGCGTCGTGACCGACGACATGGACTTCATGGCACGCAACAAAGCCATCAACGAGAAAGCCAAAGAGCTTGAAGAAGCTGCATCAGAAGACGGCAAACTCAACCCTGTCATCAAAGGTTTCTTCGAAGGCAACGAATACTACATGTTCGTCTACAAGACCTACACCGACGTGCGTCTCGTGTTCACAGCAGCACAGTCAATCGGTAAGTTCGGCGGCGACACCGACAACTGGATGTGGCCTCGTCACACCGGCGACTTCAGCGTGTTCCGCGTCTATGCTGACGAAAACGGCGAACCGGCCGAGTTCTCAGAGAACAACAAACCTCTCACTCCAAAACACAGTCTCCCAGTGAGCCTCGACGGCGTACAGCCAGACGATTTCACAATGATTTGGGGCTTCCCGGGCTCAACAGAGCGTTACATGTCGTCATACGGCATCAACTACAACGTCGATGTGTTCTACCCAATCGTTTACGAAGTGTTCAAAGCCGAAACCGACGTCATGGACGAATACATGAAGGTTGACAAGGCTGTCAATATCGCTTACGCCGACAACAAAGCCGGCTTGGCCAACACATGGAAGAACTTCGAAGGCCAGATCACAATGTTGCGCAAAAACAAAGTGGCTGAACGCAAAGCCGCTCTTGAAGCTGATTTCACAGAATGGGTCAACGCCAACGAAGACCGCAAGGCTGAATACGGCGAAGTGCTCGGCACACTCGAGACAAACTATGCACAGATGGGCGAAGCAGCCGCATTGTTGTTCTATCCTAACTTCCTTTCACAGCTCAATCCTTTGGCAGTGGCCCCAGAGTTTGCTGCTTACTACGAGACAATGACAAGCAAGGAAGTCTCAAAAGAAGACAAGAAAGCCGCAACCGAAGAGCTCAAGGCAATGGACGTGGACGCAATGTTCAAAGACCTCGACGCCCGTGTTGAAAAAGACATGTTCATTGCAGTGATGAACATCTACGGCAGCAAGTTCTCAAAAGAAGACCTTCCTGTTGAAATACAGAAGCTTTTAGGCAAGAGCAAAGGCGACTGGACAGCATTGGCCAACTACATCTTCGACAACTCAATCTTCAGCACACCAGAGTCAATCAAGGCATTCATCGAGAAGCCAAACGCCAAGAAGATTGCCAAAGATCCGGCCCACATCATGTACAACGCTCTGTTTGAACAGATTATGTCAATAGCTCCTGTTTACAGAATGGCCAATGTCGCTATCAAGGCTGCTGATCACGAGTTCGTGAAAGGTCTCCGCGAGTTCTACGCAGAGACACAGCCTGAGAAGGTGCTTTATCCAGATGCAAACTCAACAATGAGAATGAGTTACGGCTCGGTGAAAGACTACAGCCCGGCCGACGCTATCACATACGACTATGTGTGCACAGCCAACGGTATCCTCGAGAAATACATCCCTGGCGACTTCGAGTTTGACGCTCCACAGCGCCTGCTCGACCTCATCGAAACTAAGGATTACGGTCAGTATGCCGACGAGAACGGCGAGCTCATCACTTGCTTCCTCTCAACCAACGACATCACAGGCGGCAACTCGGGCAGCCCGATCATGAACGGCAAAGGCGAACTCATCGGCCTCGCCTTCGACGGCAACTGGGAAGCCATGAGCGGCGACGTCAACTTCGAGCCTAAACTCCAGCGCACAATCAACGTCGACATCCGTTACGTGCTCTTCATCATCGACAAGGTGTACGGAGCAACCAACCTCATCGACGAGCTCGACATTCACAAGGCAATGCCTGAACCGGTGCGAGTTGAGGAGGAGTAGTTAGCAGTTGACAGTTGACAGTTAGCAGTTGACAGTTAGCAGTTGACAGTTAAACGTCATTTCGAGCGAAGCGGAGCGGAGTCGAGAAATCTCCAATTCATTACGCTTCAGTCGAAATGACGTTTTTTATGTTTTTTACCAAAATTTTGTGAAATCGTAAAAATTTCTTATATTTGCAGAATTAATTATATGCAATATGAAGAAACTCCTTACTCTTATCATTGTTTTTACAGCACTTTTTGCCAACGCCCAGACTCCGGGCGAAAACATCAACGTGACACATTACGGTATTCATATCAATGAGATTGACTTCGCCAGTCATACTCTGCAGGCGCAGACTACCGTCTCGCTGACAGCAACAAGCGCTGTGAATTCAATCAATTTAGAGCTTAAGTCGTTGACTGTTACAGATGTATCTTCAACCGACGTCAATGTCAGCGGTTTTGCACAAAATGGCGATGTGTTGACCATCAATCTTGCATCGGCACTTGCCGCAGGCTCTACAGCCGACTTCACCGTTACTTACGGCGGCAACACCTTCAACGAGAGTTGGGGCGGAATCATGTGGACTACAGGCTACGTCTGCAACATGGGCGTCGGATTCGAGTCGCTTCCGCATAATCTTGGCAAATGCTGGTTTCCATGTGTCGACAACTTCACCGACAAGGCCAGTTACGACATTTACGTCACAGTGCCAAACGAGCTGACCGCAACTTGCGGCGGCAACCTCGAAAGCATCATCGACAACGGCGATGGCACCAAGACTGCGCATTACAATGTGCCTCAGGAAGTGGCCACCTATCACGTGTCGTTCGCTGTAGGCGACTACGTCGAGTGGACCGACACCTACAACGGCATCGAGCGCGACATCCCGATTACGGTTTATGTCAAACCGAGCCAGATTGGCAACGTGCCCGGCACTTTCGTGCATGTGAAAGACATCGCCAGTTTCTTCGAAAACTGCTTTGGCCCCTACCCTTTCAACCGCATCGGCTACGTCATTACCAGCGTGGGCTGCATGGAACATATCGACAACATAGGTATCACCAGCGGCGTGCTGACAGGCAACACCTCTCAGGAGGAGTATGTGGCTCACGAGATGTCGCATATGTGGTTTGGCAACAAGGTCACCTGCGCAACCGCCGAGGATATGTGGCTCAACGAGGGATTCGCACAGTTCTGCGGACTCTTCTACCGTTCAGCCATCTACGGTGAAGCCGACTTTCGTCAAGCCATGAACACAAAAATCAACAACATCACCAACTGGTGCGCCACCGAAAGCCACTGGATTCCGCTCAACAACGTCCCGCAAAGCATGACCTACGACAGCGACGCTGTTTACAATCGCGGAGCCGTAGTGGTCAACACATTGATGAACTATTTGGGCAGGGAAACATTCCTCGCCGCAATGCGTGAACATCTCAACACATATTCATTCAGCGCCGCCTCATCGGAGCAGCTTCGCGACGATCTTACCGCAGCCACCGGCATCGACATGAGCGGATTCTTCGACACCTACGTGTTCACGGCCGGCATGCCTCACTATGGCGTAGGCATCCTCAGCGTCACCCCTAACGGCAACCAATTCGACGTCATGGTCAGGATGACTTATCAACATGTCGGCTCTTCACATATTGGGCTGAACAACCGCATACCAGTCACCTTTATCGACAACCAAGGCCAGAAGCAGACCGTCATGGTTGGTTGGGACGGCGAGCAAGCCGACCAGACCGTAAGCCTCGACATCAATCCGGCATTCGCCTTTGCCGACTACGACAACGACTATCTGGATGCCAAAATCGACAAAAACCTGACAGCCACAGCCTCGGCCACCCTCTCACAAACCCGTCACACAATAAAAGTCAACTCGGTCACCGACTCGGTGATGTTACGCTCTGAGGCTCATTTGGTGGGCCCTGACGGCAACCCGGGCATTCCAGCGCTTACGATTTCCCCAAGTCACTACTGGAACGTGATGCGTCTTGATTTCGGCCAAGCCGATGTCACAGCCACCTTCGACTTCTCAGCCACTAACGGCGCCGACGGCGACATCATACATTCCGAAAACGACTCTGCCGTTCTGCTGTACCGCGCCAATCCATTAGACACTTGGCACACAATACCTTATGCGCAGCAAGGCACTTGGAAATTGGGCAGATTCACAGTCAGCGACATGCAATCAGGACAATACACCATAGGCGCTATCGACAAGACACAGCTTGGCGTTTCGGAAATCATGCCTGAAGTCGAAAAGATCCTCGTCTCGCCCAATCCCGCGACCGACTTTTTGAGAATAAAATTGTCCTCAAAATATGATAATCACACAATTATGATAATCAACAGCAGAGGACAATCTGTAGCTGCGGCAAAGCTTTCCGACGACGAGCTGACATTGCCCGTAAGCGATTATCCTTCTGGAGTTTACTACATAAATCTGTTGGATAAAAAGAAAAATGTCATTTACACTGAAAAATTCGTAAAGAAATAATATTTTTATCTATCTTTGCAACTGAATTCGAATTTATTTTTTATTTATTAATAACGTTATTATCAATCAATTATGAACCCAACTCATATTGAACACATTGGAATTGCTGTCACTAGCTTGAACGAGTCGATTCCGGTTTTCGAGAAAATGCTCGGAACAAAATGCTACGCTATCGAAGAAGTTAAAGACCAGAAGGTGAAAACCGCTTTCTTCAAAGTCGGTCAAACCAAGATCGAACTTCTCGAGCCTACATCACCTGAAAGCACCATCGCCGCTTTCATCGAGAAAAACAACGGCAAGGGCGGCATGCACCACATCGCATTCGCAGTTGAAGGCATTGAAAAACAGTTGGCTGACGCCAAAGAGGCCGGCTTCCGCCTTATCGACGAGACTCCACGCGGCGGCGCTGAAGGCTTGACAATCGCTTTCATGCACCCTAAATCAACATGCGGTGTCCTCACAGAACTTTGCGAAAACAAAAACAAATAATAAAAATCATAAGAAATGTTAATCGAACAGAAAATTCAAGAATTGTTGGACAAGCGCGCTCTCGCACGTCTCGGTGGCGGTGAGAAAGGTATCGCTAAACAACATGAAAAAGGAAAGTACACCGCTCGTGAGCGCATCGCCATGTTGCTTGACGAGGGCAGTTTCGAGGAGTTCGACATGTTCCTCACACACCGCACCACCGACTTCGGTCTGGAGAAACAGGTGTATCTGGGCGACGGCGTCGTGACAGGCTACGGCACCATTGACGGTCGTTTAGTTTACGTCTATTCACAAGACTTCACAGTGCTCGGCGGCTCATTGTCAGAGACAATGTCAAAGAAGATCTGCAAAGTGATGGATCAGGCTATGAAAGTCGGCGCTCCTATCATCGGCATCAACGACTCAGGCGGCGCACGTATCCAGGAAGGTTCACGCTCACTGGCAGGTTTTGCTGAGATTTTCCAGCGCAACATCAACGCATCAGGCGTGGTTCCGCAAATCAGCGCTATCTTCGGACCTTGCGCAGGCGGCGCAGTTTATTCGCCGGCATTGACCGACTTCATCCTCATGACCGAGCAGAACAGCTACATGTTCCTCACCGGCCCGAAGGTAGTGAAGACAGTGACAGGCGAAGACGTCAGCGTTGACCAGTTGGGCGGTGCTTTGGTGCACAACCAGAAGTCAGGCGTGAGCCAGTTTATGGCAGCCACAGAAGAAGAAGGCCTGCAGCTTATCCGCGACCTCATTTCATACTTGCCACAGAACAACCTCGAAGAGGCTCCGCGCATCGAATGCAACGACCCTATCGACCGTAAGGAAGACGCTCTGAACGCCATCATCCCTGACAACCCGAACAAGCCATACGACATGAAGCAAATCATCCACGCCATAGTGGATAACGGCGAGTTCCTCGAGGTTGCCAAAGACTTCGCTAAGAACTTGATCGTCGGTTTTGCCCGTTTCGACGGCAAACCAGTGGGTATCGTGGCCAACAACCCGGCATTCCTGGCTGGTGTGCTCGATATCAACTCATCACGTAAGGGTGCACGTTTCGTCCGCTTCTGCGACGCTTTCAACATCCCGATCGTGACATTGGTCGACGTCCCTGGATTCTTGCCTGGCACAGTGCAGGAATACGGTGGCGTGATCACCCACGGCGCAAAGATGTTGTTCGCTTACGGCGAGGCAACAGTGCCAAAGGTCACTATCACCATCCGCAAGTCATACGGCGGCTCACACCTCGTCATGGGTTGCAAACAGCTCCGCGCTGACATCAACTACGCATGGCCAACAGCTGAAATCGCCGTCATGGGTCCATCAGGCGCTGTCGAGATCCTCAACGGTAAGGAAATCGCCGGCATCGAGAACGCTGACGAAAAGACCGAGTTCATCGCCAAGAAAGAAAAGGAATACCGCGACAAATTCGCAAATCCTTACGACTCAGCCAAATACGGCTACATCGACGATGTCATCGAGCCACGCAACACACGTTTCCGCGTCATCAGAGCTTTGCAGGCACTTGAGACAAAGAAAGACACCAACCCTGCCAAGAAACATTGCAATATTCCGTTGTAATTTTGATTCAAAATTTAAGATTTAAAATTTAAAATTCAATTGAATATGAACGTGTTATCAATAATGTTATCGGCTGTTAGAGAGCCTATCGCCACTCACGACTGGGTTGTCACCGTTGGTGGTTTCCTCATCGTGATTACGGCTTTGGTTGTGCTTTTCTGCATCTTCACAGGTTTCTCGAAGCTCGTCAACCACGACTTCAAGAAAGCCAAGAAAGAAAAGAAGACTACCGAGGCTCCTAAGACTTCAACAGCAGCGGGCTGGAAGGTGGACGACGAACTCGCGGTGGTCATCGGATTGGCTCTGGCATTGTCGAAAGACGTGCACGACGAGGAGTCAGGCTTTGTGACCATACAGCGTGTGGAACGCCGCTATTCCCCATGGAGCTCGAAGATTTACGGATTAAATGGTTTAAACAGAAGAAATTACTAAGCAATGAAGAAATTTAAATTCACAGTCAACGGAAAAGATTACGAGGTCGAAGTGAAGAATTACGAAGGCGAAAACGCCGAAGTGATT
>JAFZXP010000064.1 GCA_017616735.1 Bacteroidales bacterium | reverse complement strand
GAAAGGCAACCGTCCAAGCTTTATCCGCGCTGCGCGCCCAGAGCACGCCATACCGCTCTACGAATTGTTTCTCAATAAGTTAGCTGAAATTTCAGGTCGAAAAGTGGAATGCGGCGAGTTCGGCGCCGACATGAAAGTTGACCTTCTGAACGACGGCCCCGTCACCATCTTAATCGATAGTAAAAACAAAGAATGACAACAAAAATAGCGAATCTGGAGTTTGAGCGTTATCCGCTGCTGCTGGCACCGATGGAGGGCGTCACCGACCCGCCATTCAGGCATGTTTGCAAGATGTTCGGCGCCGACATTGTCTATTCCGAGTTTATCTCGTCGGACGGCTTGATTCGCGATGCAGTCAAGAGTATCAATAAGTTACGATATACAGAAAGCGAACAACCGTTTGGAGTGCAGATCTTCGGAAACGCAGTGCAGCCAATGGTTGAGGCAGCACAATATGCCGAAAGATATAACCCCGACATCATCGACATCAACTTCGGATGCCCGGTGAAGAAAGTGGCATCGAAAGGCGCAGGTTCAGGAATAATGAACGACATCCCGAAGATGGTAGCCATTACCGAAGCTGTGGTGAAAGCTGTGAAAACGCCTGTCACAGTGAAGACTCGTCTAGGTTACGACAGTGAACACAAAGACATCGTTGAAATCGCCGAACGACTTCAAGATGTTGGCATTCAAGCGCTTACCATCCACGGACGGCTCCGCACCACCAAATGGGGCGAGCCAGCCGACTGGACGCTCATCGGAGCTGTGAAAAACAACCCTCGCATGACGATTCCTATCATCGGCAACGGCGACGTGGTGGACGGCAAGTCGGCGAAATATTTCAAAGACACTTTCGGTGTTGACGGTCTCATGATCGGTCGCGCCACATACGGCAATCCTTGGATTTTCAAGGAGATTCACGATTATCTTGAAAAAGGCATTGAAGACGAAAAGCCTTCCGTCGAAGAACGCGTGAAAGTGGCGAAAATGCACCTCAACGACTCGCTTAATTACAAAGACGAGCATTACGCCGTCATCGAAATGCGAAAACACTGGGGCTTGTACTTCAAAGGGTTCCCGAATTTCAAGCAGTTCAAAATGAAGCTGATGGAAGTGCCAACAGTCACAGAAGTGACCGAGATTCTCGAAAACATTGAAGAATATTACAGATAACCCATGTCATTTCGAGCGAAACGAAGTGAAGTCGAGAAATCTCCTGCATTTGAAAAGATGAGATTTCTCCATTCCGCTTCGCTCCAGTCGAAATGACGGTTTAAAAAATCTTTTAACTTTTTGTTGTCGCAATCAAATTTTTTTGTACTTTTGCAGCCGGAAATTTTTCCAGCTCCTATAGCTCAGTCGGTTAGAGTAGCTGACTCATAATCAGTTGGTCCTAGGTTCAAGTCCTAGTGGGAGCACAAAAAAAACGCCGACAATTTATACAAATTGCTGGCGTTTATTATTTTTGCGACATGATTCTATGAAAAAAATAACATACATATTATTATATGTTTTCGCGATTGCCGTGACAGCCCGCGCTGCAAATGCAAACGACACCATTCACACCCTGCGGGCAGCGATGAGCATCTACGGATACCAACCCGTGCAGGCGCTGCAAATCATCGACTCGGCGCTCATCGTGGGCAACATCGACGAGGTGCAGGCCGAACAGTGCCGGGCACGCATCTATGGCATGGCACTGATGCGCGAACAAATGGACTCGCTGCTTGGCGGACCGACAGACATCCGCTTAGACTCGGCGCAGGCCATAGCCATGCGTCTGCTCACCAACGAATCCATCAAGGCCAGCCTGCCAAGACTTCGCGACGTGTATGAAATTCTGGCTTACACCGAGCGTATGCAGAACGACACCATAGGATGGCTTCACCGGTCACGACAGCTGGTCGATGTGTGCCGTCAGATAGGTCCCGAGGCCGAAACTGACGCACTACGCACGGAGGCTGAAATCGGAGCCGCGCTCTATGCCATGGGTCATGAAGAAGAAGGCATGGCGAAGGTGGACAGTGTGTTGGCTCTGCTCAATGACAAAGAGAGATTCAACGAGCTTGATGCTTTCATCGTCGCTTCACGACGCAAGATAACAATGCTCGGCTCGCACGACCGCTATGCCGAGACGCTGCCTTTGGCCCGCCGTATCATAGAACGGCTCGACGACTACGAGTCGAACCCCGAAAAATACCACGACGGCAGCCATCGCGAACCTAAAACCGACCAGAGACGCGTCGACTATATCCGTTTCTACCGCAGTCAGGCCCAGAACTTTATCGCCGCGGCTTACGCATCATTGGGCGAGCAGGGCAATATGCTTGCGGCTTTCCGCCAGATTGAGGACGTTGTGCGCGAGGCCACTGCCCGGGAACATATCGCACGCTACAACGCCTTGCAGCAACACATGGAGGCCGAGCGCCAGCGTGATGCCGCACAACGGGCTAAAGAATCACGCGAAGTGACAGGTTTTGTGAGTCTTCTGATACTTCTGTTCGCCATTTATGTCTTATGGCAGTGGCGCAAAACGAACAAGCAGAATAAAATCCTTGCACAACAGATCAGAGACGCCGTTGAATACAAGGAAAAGTACAGAGAACTTTCAACTCAAAACTCTCAACTTCAAAACAACTCTCAACTCTCAACTCTCAACTCTCAACTCTCTGACGCCGAGCTTTCATCTTACCTTTGCGACCTGATTGAAAATGAGAAGCTGTATCTCAATCCTTTGTTCGACCGTCAGACGCTCATCGACCGTACAGGCCTCTCGAAAGAACGCATCGGCGCCGCCTTCTCGCATGGCAGCGAACACACCAGGCTCACCACCCTTGTTCGCGAGCTTCGTCTAAACCATGCCGTCCGCCTCATAAACGAACATCCCGAAATGAGTTTGGAGCAAGTGTGTCTGTCAAGCGGCTTTTCAAATACAACATCCTTCCGTCGCAGCTTCAAGGAAAAATTCGGAATTTCCCCATCAGAATTCCGCGAAACGAAGGAATAAAGCGCCGTACAATTTGTCTTTTTACCGCACAATTTGTCTTTTTGCCATACAATTTGTCCATGCACGCCTGTATGTACGCATACGTATGGGAGTACTTTTGTATTTTTGCGTTTTAATTAACAATAAACATGAAAAAATTATCTTTACTTTTCCTGGCAATGGTAGCCTCATTTGCGCTCCAAGCCCAGTGGACCGACAATCCGGCCCAAAACAGCATTATCGCTATCAATGACACTACACAAAGCATCACAGTCACCGACATCCGCACCATGACCGACGCGGTGACCAACGACACTTACGTCCAATGGCTCTCTATGGGGGGCGGCAACGGCTTTGCCCCT
>JAFZXP010000063.1 GCA_017616735.1 Bacteroidales bacterium | reverse complement strand
GTCGATGTAGAGTTCGCGGAGCTTTGTATCAGGCACCACGTTCTCTTTTTCACCGATATAATGTTTGAAACCGAGAGCCTCGAAGAGGTCCATGTCGATGACTGAAGCGCCTGTTGAAACGACGACGTCGATCATTTTATTGCGGACCATGTCGACGTAAACCTGCATACAGCCTGCTGCTGAGGTTGAACCGGCCAGTGTGAGGATGTTGGTGCACTGTTTCTCTTTCACCATCATCATCAAAATGTCGGCGGCACGGGCTGTGTCGCGTGATGTGAACGACATTTCACGCATTGCGTCGATGATTTCTGTTGAGTCGTACTTCTTGATGTCGATGTGTTTGACGACATTCTTCAATAAGTCTTTCTTTTCAAGTTTTTTTGCCATTTTATTAAGATTTGATTGTTATGTTTCCTTTTAACTTGCAAAAATACAAAATTAATTATATACTACAAAAAAAATAAAAAAACTAATGGCTAATAGCTAATGGCTTTTTACTATTTTTGCAAAAATTATATGTCATGAAAAAATTATTACTCGTATCGCTTGTTTCCATAGCGTTATTATCATCCTGCCAAAGTTCTGACAGCAACAAGAAATCGGACAAAAAACAAGATGTAACAGCCTCAGAATCAACCACCACTGAGAAATCTTACATCAAGGTGATGTCGTATAACGATTTCATCAAAAACGTCTGGGATATAGAGATGAACCCCAACGAATTCATTTTCAAAGGCTCAAAACCTTGTGTTATCGACTTCTACGCCACATGGTGCGGCCCGTGCAAGATGATTGCCCCTATCATGGAAAAACTCGCAGTAGAATACGACGGAAAAGTTGATTTCTACAAGGTTGACTGCGACAATGACATGAAGCTTGCCAGCATTTTGCAAGTCAGAAACATTCCGATGGTTTTCTTCATGAAAAACGGCGCTCAGCCTGAGAAATCGGTTGGAGCCAAAGACGAGGCGTTTTTCCGTTCACAGATCAACAAACTGTTAAGTGAATAACATCTTTCCGGCATCGTATCTACCTGATATTCAGTACATGGCGCTGTTTTTAAAAACCGATGCGCCACGTATTGAATTGTTCGAAACATTTCAGAAACAATCGTGCCGCACACGTTGCAACGTAATGACTGCCAACGGCTTGCAAACTTTGACAGTGCCAATCGTCAAAACCAACGGCAATCACACCCTGACCAAAGACATCGCCATAAGCTACCGAGAACCTTGGCAGCAGATTCACCAGCGCTGCCTTGAGGCCGCATACCGCAAAACGCCATATTTCGAGTACTATTTCCCTTATCTGGAAAAGGCTTTTTCAACTCGGTTCGACAGGCTCGTCGACCTGAACGAGTTTTGTTTGAAATTCATTCTAAAAGTATTGAAAATCAACAAAGAAATCGTTTACACCGAAGATTTTGAACCAATCTCAGACGCAAACGATTATCGTGTTGCTTTAGCGAAATGGTCGCCTGAAGCAACCAATTTCCCGAAATACTATCAGGTTTTTGCCGACCGCCAGCCATTCGTTTCAAATTTATCGGTAATCGACTTGATTTTCAACGAAGGGCCAAACTCTGTCAGCTACATTTCCAGTCTTCCAACCCCCAGCTTCTAACTTCTAACTTCTAACTTTTAACTTCTAACTAATCAGGGTACGCTATCCTCACGTGATAGATACTCATCAGTTTCTTTTTCAGCACCTTCTTCACCACGCTGATATCGTGGAAAGTGATATTGGTATTGTCGAACTGATTGGCTTTTACCTGGCCGTCGATGATGTTTTCAACCAAACGGTTGATGCTGTCTTCGGTTTTCTCTTTCATACTGCGTGAGGCAGCCTCAACGGCGTCGCACATCATCAGCACAGCGGTCTCCTTTGAGAAAGGCACCGGGCCGTGATAGCAAAAGTCGCGTTCATCCACCCCGTCGGGGTTCTCACGAAGCTCCATCTGGTAGAAATATTCGGTACGGCGAGTGCCGTGGTGGGTTCTCACAAAGTCGATGATCTGCTCCGGAATGTGATATTCACGGCAAATCTCGATGCCGTCAAGGACATGTCCTATAATGATTTGAGCACTTTCAACATACGACACATCATCATGAGGATTATACTTGCCATTCTGATTTTCAATAAAATAGAAAGGATGTTTGGTTTTGCCGATATCGTGATACATGGCTCCAGTACGCACCAGCAACGGATTACCTCCGATGTGATAAACAGCCTCTTCGCACAAATCGGCCACCTGCATCACATGCTGGAAAGTGCCTGGCGCTTCCGAAGCCAGCTTGCGCAGCAGCGGGCTGTTGGTGTTGCTGAGCTCGAGCAGTTTGATATCGGTAACAAATCCGAATATACGTTCAAACAGCGATGCAATTGGCAGCACCAATACTGTCATAAATGCATTACCTCCATATACAGCAATCATTCTCCAGTTGAATGCCTCAAAATCGCCGTCAAAAATCAGCATCAGGCCAAAATACACGACCACATAGGTGACAAACACTGCCAGCGAAGTGCCGAAATAGCTTGATCGGCTTGTACGCTTTGTCATTGCAAATACGGCCACAAACGACACCAGCAGCTGCACAAAGAAATACTGGAACGGATTTGGCACAGCCAACGCTATGATTACCAAGGTAACAATCTGCACCACTATCGACACTCTGGAATCGAAGAATGTCATCAGAAGCATAGGCATGATGGCAACCGGCATCAGATATATCAAATTCGGATAATACTTTATCAGCAGGAACGATGGCACTATCATCAGCAACATCAGCAGTAAAATCAGGTTGATATTTGACAGGCGCTCAAAGACATCCGGTCGCAACATCTTCAAAATCAGATACAAAGCCGTGAAAATCATACTAACCAGCAGTATCTGGCCATAAAGCAGATAGTTGCGGCTAAAGAAATTATGCGAGGTAACATCGGCGTATTCACGCTCCAACGAACTAAGTATCTGATACTTGTCGTCGGTAACAATTTCGCCTTCAGTAATGATAAGATCGTCTTTCTGCACCATGCCGAATGTCAGCATAATGTTGTCGAGAGCCATTTTTTCGGCCTGTTTGGTCAAACTTTCGGAATACATCACATTTTGACGCAACGAACTGTGCATCAAATTGTTAAGCATCATCTTGGTGGAGTAATTGTTGACCACTTCCAACATTGAACGAATTATTTGATCGGCCGAAGCCAAAGTGTTGAGCTCACCATAGAGGCAGCGGGTCATAACCTTGTTGCGAACCACCATGATTTTGTCGTCGGCCCGGAAACTGCCCGTCAGATTGTTTTGCGCAATTATACCGTTGTCCTCGATTCTGTCGTAGATGTTCAGAACCAGGTTTTCATAATAATCCCTATTGCCAAGAGTATCGTTCCACAAAGAATAAAAGTCCTTCAGCATCTGTTCACGGCCCGTTTCAGTGCCAAGAACATCATAAGTGAAAATGGGCTCAACAGTTTTGAGGGCTTCTTCCCTATCTTTGATAATCTGCTCATCGGTTTTCAGAATCGGGAAGTTGAATGGAGCGTAAAGAGTCGCATGCTGCCACGGGCGCATCTTTTGGTATTCATATTTGAACTTGGCATTGCGAGGCATTATCAAAACCACTATCGCCAATGACAAAAGAAATGCCACAATCTTCATTATGCCATAGTATGAATGGCGAATTTTCTCTGCAACATTTTTTACTTTACTCATAATCAATAAGTTGCGAATTATATTAAATCCAAATACATTATTTTGAAATAACTTGTAAAAATACAAAACTTTTTTGTAAATTTGCAAAAAAAGAAACATTTATGTACGGAATATGTACTTTGTCGGCTGTCAGCGTACGCAAAGAGCCTCGTCACGAGAGCGAGTTGGTTACTGAATTATTGTTCAACGACTTGTACGAAGTTATTGATAATGAAGGCGATTGGCTTCGCATAAAAATGGAATACGACGGCTACGAGGGATGGATCAGAAGCCTACAGCATTTTGAGATTAAAGAAGACGCTTATCGCGCGCTGGCCGCAAACGAGTGTTACGTGGTCAACAAGCCGGTTGAATTGTACGACTCAAAGATTCTGAGTTTCGGAACGACTATTTATTCTTACGACAAGCAGTGCATCGAAGCCAACAGCTTCATAAACAATGCCTTATCACTGCTTGACGTACCCTATCGCTGGGGTGGCAGAACAGTTTTCGGCATCGACTGCTCGGCTTTTGTTCAGCTGTGCGCAAAAACCATAGGCATTAGGCTTCCGCGCGACGCATCGCAACAGGTGGAATGCGGCGAAGACGTGTATTTCCTTACAGAAGCGCAGCCTGGCGACCTTGCGTTTTTTGAGAATGAAGAGCATAAAATAGTGCATGTCGGAATCATTTTGGATGGTGAAAGGATTATCCACGCTTCAGGCAAAGTCCGCATCGATTCGTTAGATCAAACCGGCATATTTAATAAGGAATTAGGACGGCACACGCATTTCTTGGGGACGATTAAAAGAAACTTTTAATGGTTATAGGTTATTGGTTATAGGTTATTGGTTATTGAGAAAATGTTATAAATTAAAGCTTCAATATCTTTAACCGCTTCCTTATTCCCTTTCAGCACCTCATCAACCAGATTTGTCAGTTTTTTATCAGTTTCTGGTGTAATTTCAGGGAATGGCAGTTCCATCAGATTGCCTTTTAGGATTTTTATCTCGCCGAATAGCGATTTATATAAGTATTTAAACAGCTCGCTGTTGAGGAAAGCAAGCACGGTCTTTATCGACATTCCGGGAATGCGAGGAATCAGGATGTTGGCGCTGTTCAGGAACAGACTCTTGCTGTCGTCATAAGCAAAAACCAGGTTTTTCGAGATGAATTTATAAACCAGTTTCTCGTCGGCGCGATAAATCTGATCTTTTGCAACTTGCTGATACTCAGAGCGTTTGTAGTTAACAAACTTTAAGGGCTTTTTTAAGGTGTAGGCTTCGATTTCCTTGCCGGTGTAAATCGGCTCCATGCCACGGCCCCGCTTACTTTTCACCTTATTTTTATTATCGCCCGTAACAATACCCAAAGCCCAGATACTATCCTTCAGTGTATACTTTCCTTTTTCAAGGATTATCCTCACTTTATGATAATCATCTTCCGATAACAGATTGAAATTCAAGTTTTTAGTGAGGTAAAAGGCGTCTTTTGAGACGTGGCCATCGTCATTTCGAGCGGAATGAAATGGAGTCGAGAAATCTCCTGCAGACAATTCATAATAATCAATATGTCGGAGATTTCTCCGTTCCGCTTCGCTCCAGTCGAAATGACGAGCACATTGAATGTCAATATACTTGGTCTGCACTCCTGAAAATGTCCCCGGATATTTTGTAATAGATTGAATATCAGTATTTTCTAGCAAAAATTTACGAAAATGGCGGTGAGTTTTCACATTTAAGATTGATTCGGGCAACAAAAACCTTATAACTCCGTCATTTTCAAGCTGATTGAAGGCTTTTTCGAAGAAGAATGAAAAGCTTTCTCTGGTTGAGACAGAATTACCCGATTTATCATAAACGACTGCTCCCCATGGAGGGTTGCTGATGATATATGTGAAGGCTTGCGGCCAATGTGTCTCGTTCAAAAAATCACAGCAAACCACTTGAGGCACAAATACTTCTGTTGGAAATTTCAGCAACAGATTGATTTTTGTCATCATCACTGCTATGGGATCACTGTCGCAGCCGAATATTTGGGAGGGTTTTGCCCCTTCTAACGCCAAAAGAAATGCACCCGAGCCGCAACAAGGGTCGAAAAATGTCTGATTATCTGAAAAATTGAGGCCTTTGGTCATATTGCGGGCCACTTCAGCCGGAGTATAGTAAGAACCTTTGCGGTTTTTTTCGCCTTCCAGCAGCAGACACTGATAAATCAAGCCCATCAAATCGTATTCATCTGCGGGAAGCGGATAGCCAACCACTGCCGGAATAATCTCAGCTGAAATTTGGTCAAGAATTTTTCTGACGTGTGGCTTCCCGTATAGTCCAGACTCATGCAAAAGCTTCACTCCAACCGAAAAAACCACATTTTTAATACTTAAAGTGTTTTCTAGGCAAAACGATTTAAATCTCTGTAATACAACTACATTTTCTTTGTTTGAAAAACACTCCAAGGGCATAACCGTCTTGGTTGACAGCATCTTGTTGGCACGCTTGGTCAGCCTTCCACTGCTGTCGGAATGCAAACGCCGCCAATTCCGGGCGGTCGCATCCGAAACCAAGATTTTGCTATTTCCCTCGTTTTTCATATTGTGCAAAAATAGTAAAAAGTTTTTAAAATTAATTTGAAACATTCCAATTTAATTTATAACTTTGCAAGTCAAAATTTGAAATTTTACTAACCATTAAATAATTAACTCATGAATAACGCATTATTTCAATTTGCACATCCTGCTAATGAGCCTGTAAAAGAATACAGACCGGGCAGCCCTGAGCGCGTCGCTTTGGAGAAAGAACTCGAAAAACAGTCGAAAGAAGTCGTGGAAATCCCAATCATCATTGGTGGCAAGGAAATCCGCACTGGCGACATGGGCGAAGTGGTCATGCCACACAACCACAAGCATGTGATTGCAAAATACCATAAAGTTGGCGAAAAAGAGGTCAACATGGCTATCGAAGCCGCTCTGAAGGCCAAGAAAGACTGGGAAAACACCCCATGGGTGGAGAGAGCTTCCATCATGGCACGTATCGGCCAGATGCTGGCAACAAAATACCGCGCTCGCATCAACGCAGCATGTATGCTCGGCCAGAGCAAGAACTGCTTCCAGGCTGAAATCGACTCGGCTTGCGAGACCATCGACTTCTACCGTTTCAACAACTACTACGCAGGCAACCTCTATTCAGAACAGCCGGCTTCGAGTCCAGACCAGCTCAACCGCGTGGAATATCGTCCACTCGAGGGCTTCATCATGGCTGTGACACCGTTCAACTTCACATCAATCGCTTCTAACTTGAACATGACACCGGCTTTGATGGGTAACACCACAATCTGGAAACCGTCAACAACAGCATTGCTTTCGAACTATCATATCATGCAGATCGCTATGGAGGCTGGTCTTCCGGCTGGCGTAGTGAACTTCCTGCCAGGTAAAGGTTCATTGATTGGCGGCGTCGCCTTGAACAACCCGAACCTCGCCGGCATCCACTTCACCGGTTCGACAGCCACATTCCAAGGCCTCTGGAAGGGCGTAGGCGTCAATATAGCCAATTACAAGTCATATCCACGTTTGGTTGGCGAGACAGGTGGTAAAGACTTCATCTTCGCTCACAGCTCGGCAAATCCACGCGAGGTGGCATGCGCTATCGTCCGCGGCGCCTTCGAATATCAAGGTCAGAAATGCTCGGCAGCATCACGCGCTTACATCCCGGCATCGATGTGGAACGAGGTAAAACAGATTGTAGGCGACATGCTCAGCACCATCAAGATGGGCGACGTCACAGACTTCACCAACTATGTGAACGCAGTCATCGATGAAGCTTCATTCGACAATTGCAAGGGCTACATCGACAGAGCAAAAGCTAGCAAAGACGCGGAAATCGTGTTCGGCGGCAAGTGCGACAAGAGCGTCGGTTACTTCGTCGAGCCAACCGTCATCCTCGCCAAGGTTCCGAACTACGAGTCAATGGCTCAGGAAATCTTCGGACCAATCAT
>JAFZXP010000062.1 GCA_017616735.1 Bacteroidales bacterium | reverse complement strand
TCGTTTTAAAAACTCTTCGACCCCAGCATAGGTTACGGTTTTATCTTTAAAATATACCAGCGCTGCCGCTTTCTGCTCATCGGTGGCACCAAGTTGGTTCAAGATGTTGGCAAGGTGCATCTTCATATGTCCTTGCTGGATGCCTTTGGTTGTCAGCGATTTAACTGCTGCGTAGTTGTTGGCAAGTCCCATGGTGGCGGCTATCGTCATCAGCTCAGGCGCTGACGGATGACCGAGCAATTCCAGTGATTCCTTGGCGAGTGGGTGGAGGCTTGTCAGACCGCCTATGGTGCCGAGCGCAATCGGCACTTCAAGCCAGAACCTGAACATGTCGTTTTCTATCTCGCATGAACTCAACGATTCGTAATGTCCGTTGCGCGAGGCGTAGGCATGACCGGCCGCTTCGGTGGCACGGAAGTCGTTGCCGGTGGCAATGACCACTGCGTCTATGCCGTTGTAGATGCCTTTATTATGTGTAGTCGCGCGATATTCGTCTATGTGAGCGATGTCGACCGCTTTTTTGAATTTCTCGGCAAAAGCCCGGCCGTCGAGGTGCTCGTCGACACCGTCCAGATCGTAGACAGGGCACTCAACCCACACTTTCACGCGACAATTCGGAGTGTAGTTCGACAAAATCGCCATCACTATCTCGACGTTTTCACCACGGCGCAAGAAGTAGTCCTGCAAGGTGTGACCGAATGTCTCAAGGCACGAGTTGATGAAGTTGGCGCCCATAGAGTCACAGGTGTTGAATGTGACTCGAAGTTGGTAATAATTCTCGAGTTTGTCGGTGAAATCGACAAGCTCTATGTCAAGGATTCCGCCGCCTCGTTTTTCCATCTTGGCTGTGATGTCGCGTGTTGAGTTGCGCAGCTCAACCTCGATTTCAGGCATCAGGCTTTTAAGTGTTTCCTTGTCGCCTTTATAACAGAAATGCAGTTGCCCAACCTTTTGAACATCAATCACTTCAGCATGGAAGCCGCCACGGTCGCCCCAGAATTTGGCCGCTGCCGAAGCCGCTGCCACCACGCTGCTCTCCTCAATGACCATAGGCACCATGTAAATCTTGCCGTTGATCAGCACATTCGGTGAAATGCCATAAGGGATGTGGAAATTGGAAATAGTGTTCTCGCTGAACTCGTCGAACTGTTTCTGTTTTTCACTGTCGCTGTACCAAAAGCCTTTCAAAAGGGCAATAAACTCGCCAGGATTTTCAATGTACTCTGAAACAGCTTTCAATTTATCCTCTTTCAGCAGTTTTGAAAATCCAGCTTTGATGCGGTCGCGTTTTCTGGGTTTCTCTTCTTCCATAACAAGTTGCAAAATTAGTAAAAAGTTTGAAAAGTAATTAATTTTTATAAAATTTGCCAATCGTCACAAAAAAACGTATCTTTGTACCCTAATACATTAAACTAATACAATCATGAAAAAAATCTTTACCTTTATCTTTGCTATTGCATTGAGCCTTAATATGATAGCTCAGTGCCCGTTGACCACTGCAGTCGACTTTACAGCCACCGATTGCCATGGCACAGAAGTTAATCTATTCGATATTCTCGATGGCGGACAATATGTGCTCATCGATTTCTTTTACACCACATGCGGACCTTGCAATACGGCTGCTCCAAAAATTGTAGAGTCGTATTATGCTTTCGGTTGCAACATGCACGATGTGTTTTATATGGAGATTTCGGTTTCTGATGGTAATACTGCCTGCCAGAACTGGGTGAATACATATGGTGTTGAATATCCGACAATAGGCACCGATGGCGGTGGCGCGTCAATTTGCAGTACATATGGAATCACAGCATATCCTACAGTGATCCTTATCGCTCCCGACCATTCGATTGTGATTCAGGACCTTTGGCCAATCAACAATGCCCAGACAGTTATCACTGCTTTGGAAAACCATGGTATTCAGCAGCATGAATGCATTCCTGCATCATCTGATCCTCAGGTTGCGATTACAGTAGATCAGATTGGAACAACTGAAGTTACGGTGACCTTCACACCAAACGAAGAGTGCTTCGAATATTTTTATATGATGGGAACAGTAGCCGAGTTCGATGAGTGGATGGCAGCTGCAGGCTTGTATCTTGATGAGTATCTGAGACAATATGGTTTCCCTGCCGATGAGGTGATTTCTCACACCTTCAACTACCTCGATCCGGAAACCGAGTATATGATTTGCGCAGTCCCAGCCGATGACCAGGGCAACCTCTATGATGTGGCTCAGGAATTCGTGACCACAACTCCTGGCGGCATTTCAGAGATTATGCCCGATTTCACTGGCACCGACATCGCCGGCAATGAGGTTCATCTCTACGACATTCTTGACAAAGGTCAGTATGTGCTCATCAATTTCTTCCTTACCGGTGACCCGTTTAGCCAAAATATCATGTCCGACATGGTCGAAGCATACAGCTTGTACGGCTGCAACCAGCACAATGTTATCTTCATGGAGATATCTCCAAATGGAAACAATGACGCTTGCCAGGCTTGGGTTCAGACTTACAGTGTCGGATATCCTACTATCAGCAGAGACGGTGGCGGCAACGACATCGCTCAATCAATCCCGGTGGCCATGTATCCAACCATCATGCTTATCCGTCCCGACCATACCTTTGCGCAGCGCGACATCTATCCTCCTACACTCGACATGATGGTACAATACATGAGCGATGAGGGTATCTTGCAGTATGAATGCGATGATGCAGCTGGCGAAAACATTGATGAAAAAGTCACTCTCTATCCTAATCCGGCTGACGATATGCTGATTATCAACGGTGAGAACCTCGGTTGTGTGGTTGTTTTCAATGCTATCGGACAGAAAGTTGCCGAGTTTACAGCCGGCAGCGAACTGATTATTGCGACATCAGCATTCGAAAACGGTGTCTATTTCGTGAAAATAGGCGCCAACACTCAGCGTTTTGTCGTGACACATTAAAAGTTTAAAGTTGATAGTTTAAAGTTGAATGTTTAATGTAGAGACGTCACAGTGTGGCGTCTCTTTGTATCCAAATTTATATGAAAATATTAGTTCTTCGTTCTTCATTTCAATCAGACAGTTTTGTAAAAACAGAATATGCGGATTTGTTGGAATTATTGAAAAACAAATGCAACGCGGAAATTACAATCTTCGGTGATGAAACCATAGAGACGATGTGCACGTCGTCTCTGCAACATGTTGGTTATGTGCTGATTGCCACTGGCGGGGTGGAAAATCTTTTCAAAACCATCTGGTCGACGGGAATGTTGCATACCACCACTTTGATAGCCGACGGCCGCAACAATTCATTGGCAGCGTCGTTGGAAATTTTGTCATATCTCTGGGAAAACGGCAGTAATGGCAGAATCATCCACGGCGATAACTCAACGATTATGAAAGAGGTGGAGGAGGCATGTCTGATTTTATCTGATTCGTCGGATATTTCAATGTCAAGTTTGTTCCTTGGCACTCGAATCGGTTTGTTCGGCAAGCCGTCAGATTGGCTTATCGCCAGCGGAGTAGACTATGATTATCTTCGCGAATATTATGGCATTCAAACAGTTAACATTGATTTGCAGCGACTTATCGATGGAATGGCAACTGTCGATGAATCAGAGGCGAAGAAGGTTGCGCAAAATCTTGTGAAACGCTCGAAATCGGTTAAGGAGCCCACCGATTCCGATATTTTAGCGGCTGCCAAGACATATCTCGCTATCAAAGCCATCTGCAAGGAAGAACGGCTGGATGCTATGACTATCCGTTGTTTTGATATTGTAAAAGCTTGTAACACAACAAGTTGTCTGGCGTTGGCATTGCTCAACGACGAAGGCGTCGTGGCCGGTTGCGAAGGCGATATGCAGACTCTAATGACGATGTTGCTGGCCAAGAAATTGTGCAAAGAGCCGGCTTTTATGGCAAATCCGTCGGTTTTGACTGATAAAACCACAATGCTCGCTCATTGTACGGTGCCGATTTCGATGTGTGACGACATAGTGACACGTTCGCATTTCGAGTCGGGAATTGGTGTCGCCATTCAAGGCGAAATGCCTTTAACAGATTACACCGTCTTGAAATGGGGCGGAAGACGCTTGGACAAGCTGTTTGTAGTCGAGGCTAAGGCCATAAAAAATGAGTACAGCAGTCATTTCTGCCGTACTCAAATTACTTTCGATATAAATCTGAAACCGTATCTTTTAAACCGTTCTATCGGCAATCATCATGTCATCATCAAAGGATGTCATGCCGCGGAAATTAAGAGATTTATGAAGGAAAACGGTATCAATATCAGTTGACAGTTGATAGTTGACAGTTGATAGTTGACAGTTGATAGTTGACAGTTAAACAAAAAGCGGAGCGAACTTTGTTCGCTCCGCTTTTTAATTGTTAATCAATAACTGTTAACTGTCAACTGCTAACTGTCAACTGATTACATCATTCCTGGCATTCCGCCGCCCATTGGAGGCATCTGCGGTGCCGGGTTCTCTTCTTTGTGATTTGAAACCACGCATTCTGTTGTCAGGAGCATGCCTGCGATTGATGCTGCGTTCTCGAGGGCCACTCTCGACACCTTAACTGGGTCGATGACACCGGTCTTGAGCATGTTCTCGTAAGTCTCGGTACGTGCGTTGAAGCCGTAATCGCCTTTGCCCATAGCTACCTTGTTGACGACTACTGAGCCTTCGAGGCCGGCGTTTTCAACGATCTGACGGAGAGGTTCCTCCAAAGCGCGTTTGATGATGCAGATACCTGTTGTTTCATCGTCGTTGTCGCCTTTGAGTTTTTCCAAAGCCTTGATAGCACGGATGAATCCGACGCCACCGCCAGGGATGATACCTTCTTCGATAGCTGCACGTGTTGCGTTCAAAGCGTCCTCAACACGGTCTTTCTTTTCTTTCATCTCGACTTCTGATGCTGCACCAACGTGGATGACTGCTACGCCACCAGCGATTTTTGCCAGTCTCTCCTGGAGTTTCTCACGATCATAGTCAGATGTTGTGGTAGCAATCTGTGATCTGATCTGTGCTGCACGGCCCTGGATAGCTTCTTTGTCACCCTGACCGTTGACGATGGTTGTGTTGTCTTTTGTGACAGTGATCTTGTCGCATGAGCCGAGTTCTGCCAATGTGGCATCTTCAAGACG
>JAFZXP010000061.1 GCA_017616735.1 Bacteroidales bacterium | reverse complement strand
CCGTTCCAAACCGGAACACCAGCATATTCAGCGAGTTCTTCCACTGTCTTCTGGGCGAAGCCGCGGTATTCGATACCGTCGTACATACGTCCGAGAACGCGTGCTGTGTCTTTCATTGACTCTTTAACACCAATCTGTGAACCTGTTGGGCCGAGGTAAGTGACGTGAGCGCCCTGGTCGTAAGCTGCTGTTTCGAAAGCGCAACGTGTACGTGTCGAAGTCTTTTCGAAAATGAGGGCGATGTTCTTGCCTTTCAAGCGTGGCTGCTCGGTGCCGGTGTATTTGGCGTGCTTAAGGTCAGCAGCGAGTTTGAGGAAAAACTTGATTTCTTCCGGTGTGAAGTCCAAAAGCTTCAGGAAGTTTCTGTTTCTGAGGTTGAATGCCATAGTAAATTTATTTTTAAATTGTTGTTTTCAAATTTTTTGCAAAAGTAGTAAAAAGATTATTATAAGGTTGGCAAAAAAAATATTTTTCACATTTTTGTTGTGCGTATTAAAATATGTAGTATTTTTGCAGCCACAAAAAGCGATGCATCCTTAGCTCAGTTGGTAGAGCAATTGACTCTTAATCAATGGGTCCAGGGTTCGAATCCCTGAGGATGTACGAAAAAATTCCTGTAGAGACGTCATAAAATGGTGTCTCTACAATTTTTTTTATTATTTTTGCGCCTGAATTTTTTGATAAAACTATTTGACAATGAAACAATTGCTAAATACAATGCTGCTTATCTTGGCTGTCGTTATGTCAAGTTGCACGTTCAACCATGAGATGCATAACGCGTCAATGTCAAACGACACAGTTTATACTGCAAAGGCGGCTTTGAGTATTTATGATTACAACCCTGAAAGGGCTCTTGTAATTATCGACTCGGCTGAGATTGTGGGCAATCTGTCGCATGACCGTGCCTTGTTTTACCGTGCGAAGATTTTTACAATGACACTTGAGGGTATGCATTTGGATTCTGCTCAAAAGATATGTATGTCGCTGATAAATAGCGATTATGTCAAGACTCAAGAAAACAAAGAATCGGTGCTTGATTTGTTGATATCAATCTGTCGTAGAAAGCAAGATTATGACCAATGGCTGCAATGGTCGACCGAGAAAGCCGAATTGTGCCGTAAACAGGGCGACGAAGTTGAGGCTTTGCGCAACGAAGCTGAGATAGGTGTCATTCTAGCATATCTTGGCCGACAGGATGAGGGCTTGGAAAAATTAAACGATGTGATAGGTCAATTGGAAGACGTCAGACAATTCAACGAGATGGACGCCTGTATCATAGCTCTGCGCCGTAAGGTTGATGTGCTGAGCGAGTTTGAACTCTACGACGAAATCATTCCTGTGGCTAAGAAAATCATTGATAAAACCGATGACTATGAAAAGCATCCGGACGAGATAAATGACGGTTCGTTCCGACAGCCTGGCGCCGCCAATATTCCAAATTACTGTGAGTTTTATCGCGTGAAGGCTTATGCTTATCTGGCAAGAGCTTATTCCGAAACAGGTGATTTGATAAATGCGCGTTACTATCTGGCCTTGTTCGAAAACAGCCGTTATGGTCAGACATTTGACGGACGTATGATGATTTCATCAACATGGTGCAACTTGGGCGATTATGACAAGATGCTTGCCATTTACGATGAAGTTGAAAACTATATGCAAGATGACACTATCAACGAGAATTATTCGATAATGCTTCATAACAGAGCTCTTGCAGCCGATGCAAAGGGACAATATGAAAAAGCATTCAAATACATGAAACGTCACGCCGATTTGAGTCAGTTGTTAAACTACCAGATCAAACAGAGCAATGCCAACGAGAAAGCAGCGCGTTACAGAGCACATGAACAGGAAATGGAGATTCAACGCCAGACCATGCAAAACCGTATGATGAACTTCATTCTGCTGATTATGTTGATAGCGATGATGACGGCTATTTTCCTCTATAATCACTCATTGTATCAAAAAAAGAAATTGGTTGAGAAGAATATCGCATTGGTGAAGTTGATAGATGAAAACTCGCAGCCGAATCCGGTTGACAAACGTCTTTCGGAAGCATGCAGATTACTACGCGAAAACAAGGATGTGAAAATTGCCGATGTCGCTAAAAAAATCGGACTCACTCCGCGTACGTTGCAGAATCTTTTCAAGGAACAATATGGCATATCGCCGAGTGAATACAGAAACTCACATATAAAATAGTGTATTGCAATGGAAAAACGTATTGGCACTATAATTATCGGTATTGAAAACCGCCAGGAGGCACCAAGTGTCAACGCAATAATCTCGAAACATTCTGATATCGTGATTGGGCGACTGGGCTTGCCGCGAAGCGAAGGGATGAATCTTATCAATCTGGTGGTGGAAGGCACAACGGATGAAATAGGCTCTTTAACGGGGCAGCTTGGCAAACTTGATGGCATCGAAGTGAAGTCGGCTGTGCTTAAACAAGTTAGAAGTTAGTAGTTAGCAGTTAATAGTTAACTTCTAACTAATTAAAAATCATTTTTTTATGAAACTATTTAAACATCTTATCAACTTACTGTTTCCGCGTGTTTGCGCCGCGTGTGGAAACATACTGCTTGAAGGCGAAGACACCGTTTGCACAACTTGTCGTTTTCTTCTGCCAAAGACCGGCTATGAGCTGCACCCCGACAATCCTCTGGCACAGTTGTTTTATGGCCAGATGCCGTTTAATGCCGTGATGGCCGAGTTCTTTTTCAGCAAAACTGGCAAGGTGCAGCATCTCATACATGGTTTAAAGTATCACGGTTGCCGTGAAAACGGTGTTTTTTTAGGTCAGGAAATCGGAAAAAGTCTGCTCAATGCGCCGTCTTTTCAAGGCATTGACATAATTATTCCGATTCCGCTACATCCCAAAAAGGAAAAGATGCGTGGTTACAACCAAAGCAGTGTCATAGCCGAAGGCATATCGGAGGTGATGAACATCCCTGTTGAGGAAAAATGCCTGTTCAGAAGCGTTTTCACCGATACACAGACCCGAAAAACACGTGATCAAAGGTGGAATAATGTCAAGGATATCTTCGTCTTAAAATGCCCGGAACGGCTTGAAAACAAGCATATTCTGCTGGTTGACGACGTGCTTACAACCGGTGCCACCATGATGTCGGCAGGCAAAGCGTTGATGCAGGTGGAAGGAATAAAAATCAGCGTTGCATCGGTGGCTTGTGCGGGTAACTGATTTTTTACTATCTTTGCGACGTGAAAATCATGCTGTTAGCCATAGGAAAAACTGACGAGGCCTATCTCGAAACCGGTATTGCGAAATATATCGGTCGTTTGGAGCATTACTCGCAGTTTGAAATGAAGGTTATTCCGGATATTAAAAATCGCAAAACCCTTTCCGAAGCGCAGCAGAAAAAACAGGAAGGCGAGCTGATTTTGGCGCAGCTGCAGGCCGGAGACGCCATGGTGCTGCTTGATGAAAACGGCAAGACATTCACTTCGCGTGGTTTTGCCCAATGGCTTGAGCGCCAGATGAATACAGGTTGCAAACGTCTCGTCTTCGTCATCGGCGGCCCGTACGGCTTCTCGCAAGAAGTTTACGATAATGCAAATGCCAAGATAAGTTTGTCGGAGATGACGTTTTCGCATCAGATGGTACGACTTGTCTTCACGGAACAGCTTTATCGGGCGTTCACAATTTTAAAAGGAGAATCGTATCATCATGATTGAAGTTTAGAGTTGAAAGTTGACAGTAGAAAGTATTGAAGTTATGAAAGACGAAAAACTATGCAAAAAATAGCAGGCATTGCGTGAGCTGAAATAATTAGCCTGCGGCTTTTTGCATAGTTTGAAGTCAAACTGTATGATGTATAATATTGAAGTATTAAAGACGAAAAACTATGCGAAAAATAGCAGGCATTGCGTAAGCTGAAAAAATAAGCCTGCGGATTTTTGCATGGTTTGGAGTCGATTTGAATAGTTTAGAGTAGTTGAAAAAGTTATAAAGTTGAAAGTTAAAAGTTTAAAAATGTATTATATGAAAAGAACATTATTAACAACAATTGCATTCATCCTTTGTGTTAGCACACTTCGTGCTGACGAAGGCATGTGGATTCCTGCTTTGCTTCAGCGTAACGAAGCCGAGATGCAGGCTATGGGCATGAAAATCACTGCCGACGACATCTATTCAATCAATCACAGCTCGATGAAAGACGCCGTAGTGCTCTTTGGAGGCGGCTGCACCGGCGAAATCGTAAGCGATCAGGGATTGCTTCTCACCAATCACCACTGCGGTTTCGACTGGATACAGAAACATTCCACAATCGAGCACGACTATCTCACTGAAGGCTTTTGGGCTATGACTATGGAAGAGGAACTTCCCTGCCCTGGCCTTACTGCCAAAATGCTTAGAAATATGGAAGATGTCACCGATAAGGTTTTGGCTGGCATCACTGACCAAACAACAGATGATGAGCGCGCTCAAATCATAGCCGAAAACATTAAAAACATCAAGGAATCGGCTCAAAAAGACAGTCAATATAAGGTGACAGTCGAGTCGTTTTACATTGGTAATCAATACTTTTTAATGTATAACGAGATTTTTGACGATGTCCGCATGGTTGGCGCTCCGCCATCAAACATCGGCAAGTTCGGCGGCGACACCGACAACTGGGTATGGCCACGTCACACAGGCGATTTCTCAATCTTCAGAATCTATAAAGACGGCAAGCCTTACAAGCCTGATTATCATTTCACCATTTCGCTGAAAGGCGTTGAGGAAGGCGACTTTACATTTGTGTTTGGCTACCCTGCCCGTACCAACGAGTATCTGCCGGCAGTTGCTGTTAACCAAGAGGCTAACGTGATTTATCCTGTGGTTGTCGACCTTCGCACACAGATTCTCAATATCTACAACAAATATCAGGAAAAGGATCCAGTCGTAAGACTCCAGTACGCTTCAAAGCACGCCGGATTGGGCAACGGTTGGAAAAAATGGATGGGTGTGATCGAGGGTATTAGAAATTTCAAGGGAATTGAAAAGAAACAGGCTTTTGAGGAAGCTTATATAAACTGGTGCCAAGAGACTCGTGCCCGCATGAAATACATGCATGCTCTCCGCGATTTAGCTCCTGTTTATGAGGAATATGAGAAATATCGCATGGCGACAACCTATCTCACCGAAGCAGGTCTTTCAATCGAGCTTTTGGAATATGCCGCTAATTTCGCAAAATTAGCTGAGGTAACAAAAGACACTCCGCAAGAGGAAATCGATGAGCTGATCGGCGAATTGAAGGAGGCTACCACGGTCTTTTTCAAGGATTATTACCAGCCGATAGATGAGGAGGTGGCAATAACTATGCTTACTGCTTATAGTGCTGCCCAGCCTGAAGATTTCCGTCCTGAGATTTTGAATGAAATTGATAGGAAATTCAAGGGAGATGTGGAATCTTACGTTGATTATCTCTTTGGAAAGACAGTTTTGACATCTGAGGAAAAAGTCATGGCAATGCTCGACAATTTCAAGCCTTCAAAGGCAAAGAAACTTGCGAAAGACCCGGCTGTTGTTGCTGTTAACAGCATGATGGACTTCTATGTTGAGAATGTTTTGGCAAAATCTAGGGAGTGCAACGAAAAAATCAACAATCTGCGCCGTGTTTACATGGAAGGCCAGATGAAGATGATTCCTGAGGTTTATCCTGAAAAGAGACTTTATCCTGACGCCAACTTCACACTGCGTGTGACTTACGGCAAGGTGGGCGGTTTCAAGCCAAAAGACGCTGTTACATACGGTTATTTCACCACCCTTGACGGTATCATGCAGAAAGAAAATCCTGACATTTACGATTATGTTGTAACTGAAAGATTGCATGAGCTTTATGATGCCAAAGATTATGGTCGTTACGCCGACAAAGATGGCTCGATGCATGTGGCTTTCATTGCCGGTAACCACACAACTGGCGGCAACAGCGGCAGCCCTATACTTAACGCCAACGGCGAGCTGCTCGGATTGAACTTCGACCGCACTTGGGAAGGCACGATGAGCGACCTCATCTACGACCCGTCAATTTGCAAAAACATCAGCGTCGATATCCGTTATGTGCTGTTCCTTATCGACAAATATGCCGGCTGCACACGTCTTATCGACGAGATGACAATTGCGGAATAACATGTCTGACAATCAAAAGTTTACAGAGCGCATACTATCGTGTGTGCGCTCTGCCACTCCAAGCGCGCTGAAAACCATTTGGTGGCTCACCAAAATCATGATTGGCGTTTCGTTTGCCATCATGCTTTTGCAATATTTCGGAGTAATCGAATGGATTTCAGAGTTGTTAACTCCACTTTTTTCAAGTTTTGGCCTGCCTGGTGAAGCGGCCTTGGCATACGTTTCGGGCTATTTTGTGAACTGCTACACCGCGATGGCTGTGATGAGCACTCTTGAGTTAAGCATGCGCGAAGCCACTATACTTGCTGTGATGGTTCTCTGTTCGCACAACATGATTGTCGAAACCACAGTGCAGGCAAAGACCGGTTCTTCGGCTGTTAGAATAGTTGTTATCAGAACTTTATCGGCTTTTGTACTGGCTTTCGTGTTGAACAAAATAATGCCTGGAGAGTTTGTTGCCGGAGAGTCGCATTTGGTAACCGCCGAAAACGTGACTTTTGTTGAGATGCTGAAAAATTGGGCATTGCGCACTGTGAAAACTGTAGGCTTGATGGTAGTTTTGGTTTATGTTTTGACACTTTTGCAACGTGTTTTGAATGAATTCGGCATTATCGAACACATCGCCAACTTCCTTAAGCCAGTGATGGTGTTTTTCGGCTTACCTCCTCGTACAGCCTTCCTGTGGCTTGTGGCCAACACCCTCGGCCTTGCATACGGCGCAGCTGTGATGATTGATGAAGCTGAAACTGGCACTACCACCAAAGAAGAAAACGATTTGCTGAACCACCACATAGGTGTTTCGCACAGCAACCTCGAGGATTTGCTGCTATTCACAGCGATGGGTGGTAGCTTCTTGTGGATGCTTCTCTCCCGCTGGGCGATGTCGTTGCTACTTGTGTGGGAACGGAAAATAGAAGTGAGATTCCGTCATTAAAAAATTTCGCCATTCCAAAGCATTTTCAAGAAATCCAGAATATAGATAAGTTCTTTGTCTCCTGATTTGCGGGTTATAGGGTCAAGTGACACAAGTATTAAACGGCAGTCTGGATGTTCCTCTTTGAACGCTTTTAGACCTTTTTTATGTTTGTTTTCAACGTGATCAGTTGACTTTATTTCAATGGCAACCTTTGCGTCACCTATAATGGCATCCACCTCTTTTTTGTCGTAAGTGTGCCAATAAGAGATTGTGTCAAGCTTATCGTTGTATCCTTTGTAAGCAATAATTTCCTGCATCACATAGTGTTCGAAAGCGTGCCCATAATCATCTGTGCCACGTATCAGGGAGTGGCGCCCCATCAAATAGTTGGCAAGTCCGACATCAAAATAGTAAAACTTTGGAGCCTGCACTATCTTTCGTTTTATTTCTTTTCTGAATGCTGGAATCTCATATCCTATAAGAGTATCGTAAAGAATTTGAAAATATGCCTTGACTGTTTTTGCTGAAACTCCACAGTCAGAGGCTATGTTTGTATAGTTCAGCATCTCTCCGTCGGAAATGGCAGCCACTTCCATAAAGCGTTCAAAAGCATCTAACTCTCGCACTTCGCCTTCTTCACGAATCTCTTCGTCCAAATACACTTTTACATAGCCTGAAAGTCGTTTTGTGGCGTTCTCCACCATATAATGACGTGGAATCATGCCATTCTGAACCGCACGATCTATTTGAAAATCAGTAACCTCCGGCCATACAAGAGGATAGAGTGTTTCGGGTATGGCGCGACCTCCAAGTGTGTTGGCCCCCGAACGTTTCAGTTTTCTTGAGCTGGAACCGCTGAGTATGAACCACAGCCCATTATCCACCATCAAGGAATGCACCACATCCAGCAGTTCGGGGACTTTTTGGATTTCATCCACTATGACAAGGGTGCCTGTGGGTTTATCCTGTAGAGCTTCTTTCAGTGAGTTAGGATTCCTTTTAAAAGCTTTTCTAACATCAGGATTCAGCAAATCGTAATAAATAGCACCTTTAAACCGTTCTTTCAAAAGCGTGGATTTCCCAGTCTGGCGTGCTCCAAATAGAAACATTCCCTCGTCCAGTTTGCTCTCTATATCAAAAATTCTCTTGTACATAAAACTACTTGATTTTAGTAATTATACTCCATATTTTTATGTAAAAATCGGGAGTATGGTCACGAATTTTAGCATTTTTCACAGTGCAAAAATAGTTTTTTTTACAATGCAAAGTTCATTTTTTAAAATAATTTTTCGCTTTCAAAAGTTATAAGCATCCAAAAACCATTGTTTTTCGTCAACCATTACTTTACAAAACTGACAACTAATCAGCATAAATCGTTGCTAAATATAGATGACATTGATTTACTTTGTGTTAAATAATAATTCTATAACTTTGTTCCCAAGCAATTTTAACAACTTATTAACTAACCCCGACGAGCCTAATGGAATATAACTTGGCAAAAAAATATGAAAAAATTATTTTTAGGTACAATGACTTTATTAATAATGTCATTATTAGTAATTATCGTTGGCTGTAAAAAAGATGATTCAGCGGCAAACTCTGGTGGAGGTGGAAGCTCTGGTGGAGGTAGTTCTTATTCTGCTCCATCCACTCCAACAGGTTTATCAGCTGTAGTTGATGGTTCAAGTATTAAAGTATCATGGAATAGTGTTTACAATGCTAATTCTTATAGGGTAAAATGGGGTACAGATGGAAGCTATTATAGCTACACTTTCAGCGAAACGACAAACAATTATATATATGACAATTCTCCATCTACAAATAACTATTACAAAGTTATGGCAATAAATGACTATGGTGAAAGTGATTATAGTGCAGCTGCTTATTGTTATTACTCCACTGGTGGTGGTGGAGGCGGCGGCGGAGGCGGCGGCGGAACCACCACTCCACCAAATGCACCTACAGGGGTAAGCGCATATAACGCCGGTTCAACAGCTGTGCCAAATATTTGTATTTCATGGAATTCTGTTTCTGGTGCCGATACCTACAAAGTTTATAGAAGCACATCAGCCAATGGATCTTATTCTCAAATAGGTTCAGCGGTGTCTTATACTTATTTATATGATCAAAACCCTAAAGATGGTAGTAATTACTATAAAGTTAAAGCATTTAATAGTGCTGGAAGCAGTTCATATAGCGATTATGCTGTTTGCAATTACAACGCAAATGCTTATTCACCATGCCCACCAAGCATAACAGGCAGTGCTAATTCATCATCAGCAACTATTCGTTGGACTTATTCTACCTCTTCAGGCTGTGGTGCTCCAACAAAAGTTGTTGTTAAAATGCAAGATCCAGATTCTGGGAATTGGATTAGTGGAAACGAACAATCTAGTTCCGTACATTCATATACTTGTTATTCAGTAAATACATGGGTTAATCAATATGGTTGGGTGAAATTTGGTGTTGTTGTTTCAAATGATTATGGATCAAGTAGCAAAACCATTTCATACAATCCATATACAGGTGAATGGATTGGTGGTTGATAAACAAACTATGCAAAGAGAAAATAAAGGAAGATCGATCTGAAGTGACCCCGAAAAGTTGGACGTTAAATTAAACGTTAACTTTTACAACAACTAAGGTAATGGGCTCGGTATTGGACCGGGCTCATTCCTTTTAACCTGAGTTTGAGCCTTTTATTGTTATACCATTGCATATATTTT
>JAFZXP010000060.1 GCA_017616735.1 Bacteroidales bacterium | reverse complement strand
TCCTATCATCAACGCATTCGACACAGCAGTGATCCTGAACCAGCAGTCACTCGACAAGTTCGAATCGAAAGTAAAACCTGGCGGATATCTTCTCTATGATCCGAACGGCATCACAAAGAAGCCTACCCGTACAGACATTCACATCCACACCATCGAAGGTGCACAATTGGCATCAGACATGGGTAACAGCAAAGTGTTCAACATGATTATCCTCGGCGCTTTCCTGAAGCTTCGTCCTATCATCCTCGATAAGAACGTTGAAGAAGGTCTTCGCCACAGCTTGCCAGAGCGTGCTCACAAGCTCATCCCGTTGAACATGGAAGCCGTTAAGGTAGGTAAAGACAACGTGAAGTAAGATGTTAGACTTTAGTCTTTAGTCTTTAGACTTTAGTCGTTAGTCGTTAGACATTAGACATTAGTAGAGCCGTCACATGTGGCGGCTCTACGTGTTTTTATTCCTCATCCTCAAAATCCTCAGGCATCGGCTCGGCCCAGTCTTCGTCGTAGAACTCCTCGCCTACCAGTTCGCGGTCGGATTTGTCCTGTCCGCCAAGCATCTGACGCATGATTTTTGAAGGGATTGGTAAGATTTTACCTTCAGCGCCTGTTGAGATGGCAATTCCGATGTCGTCGCCGTCGAGTTCACGAGTCC
This sequence comes from Bacteroidales bacterium, assembly GCA_017616735.1. GTDB lineage: Bacteria > Bacteroidota > Bacteroidia > Bacteroidales > F082 > Limimorpha. The sequence goes on along the minus strand of JAFZXP010000060.1, from coordinate 13,254 downwards.
AGTTGATGAATTCGGCTATGTCCATGGTTGTGACAGTGTAGGTCTCCCAGTCGTCGCCAATGTTAGCCTCGGCTTCTTCCTTGGTTGCCCATACAGGGATGTAAGAGTTGCCGCCGCCGTCTTCAAGCATGGCGAAAAGTCCTGGTTTTGCTTCGAGAAGCCATAAGATTCCGTTTTGATTTACGGCTGCCAAAAATGATTGTAAGTCTTCCATTATGTTAGTTTATTTTTTCAATTTCTTAAATTCCTTTTGAGCGGCTTTCATATCGTCGAGATAAGCCTTGCAGGTATGCAGGCGGGAGTAACATGCTGCCGCAAGCAAACGCGAAGCATCGACATCGCTCTGCCAATGGAAACCGGCGATGACGCGGCTCTGCCCCCACTCATATCCAAGCTTGTAGAGCGCATCCTGAGCATCAGGATTTATTTCACAAAGCACCAATGCCATGCCCCATGCCTTTATAGTATGCCCTGATGGGTATGAGCCATTGGTACGCAACTCCTCCTCGTCTTGCGGCACCAAGGTTGGCTCGTTGAAATAAACATAAGGACGAGTGCGCATATATGTCGCCTTGGGCTCTGTAGCGCTCAGCCTTATTGTCTCCACGCCGCGATATACAACTTTATAAATGGCCGGTGTCTTCTCCTCAGATATCTCAAAACCGAATGCTTCACTAAACAACGGCACCATATCTACAATCTCGTAGGCCGCCTCTCGAATGGCCTTTTGAGCGCGCAAGGTATCATGTCGCTGCTCTTTCCCCCAGTAATACTGCGAGATATCGTACATAAACTGTGACGAGCCCGGAGCCGGCGGCGCAGGAAGCCAATAAACGGCATTTGGAACTTCCTTGTCAGTAAGGTAAAAATCGCAGGCATTCTGAGCCTGTACAAACATTCCCGACAGCAACCAGGTTGCCAATAAAATCAGATTTAAAAATTTGTAATATTTTTTCATATTAAAACTATTAAACTTTCAACTTTAGACGGTCGACCGACCGTCTCTACTTTAAACTACTCTCAACTCTACACTCTCAACTCTAAACTTTAAATCTCATCCAATTCGAGCCACCGCATCTCTTTCTCGTCAAGCAAATCGTTAATCTCGCTTAATCGTTTGCCAATTCTGTCAATCTCCTGATAATCAGTTTGATTTTCGAGCTGAGTGGTTAATTCTTTCTTCTCTTTTTCCAGATTTTCTATGTCAACCGCCAGCTGTTCGTATTCTTTTTGCTCCTTAAACGAGCGTTTTTGCTTGCGCTCAGTTGCCGTCGGGCGGTTTTCACGGGTATCGACCTTGGCAGCGGCTTGAACTTTGTGTTGTTCTTTGTTTTTCTCCTCGAGCCAGTCGTGATATTGCGAATAGTTGCCCATAAAGCCCTTCACTGCGCCATCGCCTTCGAAGACGAACAATTGGTCAACGGTTTGGTCGAGGAAATATCGGTCGTGCGAAACCACAATCAAGCAGCCTTTGTAGCCTTGCAGAAAGTCCTCGAGTTTCTGTAACGTCAAGATATCCAAGTCGTTAGTGGGCTCGTCGAGAATCAGGAAGTTAGGGTTTTTGATAAGAATCGTGAGCAGATAAAGTCTGCGTTTCTCGCCGCCGCTCAGCAACGCCACCGGCTGACGATGCATCGAATACGGGAACATGAAGTGCGCCAGCAGCTTGTCGGCCGTATAAACCATATCTTTGCCGTAATAAACCACCTCGGCTATGTCGCGAATGGTGTCAAGAACAGTCTTATTCTCATCAAATTTGATGCCGCCTTGGGTGTAATAGCCGTAAACAACAGTCTCGCCGGTGACAATAGTACCTGAATCAGGCGCCTCATGACCCGTTATCATATTTAAAAAGGTGGATTTTCCGATGCCATTCTTGCCGATTATTCCAATCCTCTCGCCTTTTTTAAAAATATAATCGAAATCCTTGAGCAAGCACAGGTTATCCCATTTCTTGGTGACGCCTTTCATCTCCAGAATCTTGCCGCCCAAGCGTTGCATATCGAGCCCAAACTGGATTTCGGTATTGTCGCGAATCATTTTCGCCTTTTCTTTCAAGTCATAAAAAGCGTCAATTCTTGCTTTTGCCTTGCCCGTACGCGCCTGCGGGGTACTGCGAATCCATTCGAGCTCGTGTTTCATCAACTGCCCGGCCTTCTCAGCCGCAATGCGCTTGTTTTCCTCGCGCTCACGGCTCTTGCGCACATAATAGTCGAAGTTGCCGTTGTGGGTGTAAATCGTGCCGTGATACATCTCCAAGATCTTATTGCACACGCGGTCGAGGAAATAACGGTCGTGAGTCACCATAAACAGCGTCACGTTTGACTGGGTAAGGTAGTTCTCAAGCCACTCAACCATCTGCATGTCGAGATGGTTGGTCGGCTCGTCGAGGAAAAGCATGTCGGGGTCGTCCAACAAAACCAAAGCCAGTGCCAGTCGTTTCACTTGCCCGCCCGACAAAGTACCGACTTTTTGTGACAAGTCGTTGATTTCGAATGTTGAAAGCAACTGTTTCAGTCTCAAATCATACGACCAAGCCTGCACCGCATCCATAGCCGCCGTCGCCTTGTCCAAATCCACTTGATTTACAAGAGCTTCCTCATAACGTTTGATTACCCGCATCACGTCGGTGTGACCTGTTGCAATCACATCTTCGATAGTCAGATTCGGGTCAAACTGGGGCAATTGTTCAAGGTAACCGACTCGGACATTCTCGTTGAACGTCACTTTTCCGCCATCGGGCTCCTCTTTTCCGACAAGTATGCGCATCATGGTGCTCTTACCCGTGCCGTTGGCGGCAATCAAAGCGGTCTTCTCACCTTTTTCGATGCCGAAAGAGATGTTCTCGAACAGCAGTTTGTCGCTGAACGCCTTTGAAATGTTATCGACTGAAAGATAATTCATACTGCAAAAATAATAAAAAGTCTTTAGTCTTAAGTTCTTGGTCTTTAGTTTTTATAAATAAATATTACTAAAGTCTAAAGACTAACGACTAGAAACTAAAAAAAACGTATTTTTGCAAAAATTTTCGCGATGCGCACAGTGTTCCAGCTTTTTGTCACGTTTTTCAACATCGGGGCATTCACCCTCGGTGGCGGCTATGCCATGCTCGACATGGTAGAGCGTGACGTCGTCGACAAGCGTAAATGGATTGAAAAAGACGAGTTCTGGGACATGATAACCATTGTGCAGATGCTTCCCGGCGTGTTTGCGGCCAACACTGCCCTTTACACCGGCTACAAAATTAAAGGCATAAAGGGCACAATAGCGGCTTGCCTTGGCGCAATAATTCCATCAATCTTGATAATTCTGCTTATCGCAGTCTTTTTCCTTGACTATCAAGATAATCCGGCAGTCGAGCGCATATTCCGTGGCATTCGTCCTTGCGTTGTGGCACTCATACTCTCGCCTGCCGTCAAGATGTTCATCAACTCGAAAGTAAACTGGAAAACCGCAATTTTTCCGATAGCGGCGATCTGTCTGATATATTTCTTCAAGGTGTCGCCAGTTTACATCATCATCGCGACGATTATAGGCAGCGTAGCCTTCGCGTTTTATTCACAAAACCGTTTAAATAAGTCCAAATCATGATTTATCTGCAACTGTTTTTGGCTTATTTAAAGATTGGAATCTTCGGTTTCGGCGGCGGCTATGCCATGCTCTCGATGATTCAGTTTGAGATTGTGGATCATTACGGCTGGATGACTCTCGAAGAGTTCACCGACATGGTTGCGCTTTCGCAGATGACCCCCGGTCCTGTTTCCATCAACATCGCCACATTTACAGGATTCAGCATAGCCGGCATCTGGGGCTCGCTGCTGGCCTCGTTTTCGCTAATTTTGCCATCGCTGCTGCTATTGACAATAGTGCTGCGATTCTTGTTTAAAAACAAAGACAACTACATCGTCAAAACCACGCTTTCGTCAATGAAACCCGTAATTGCAGGGCTTATTTTCGTCGCCGCCCTGCTGATGATGAACGCTCAAAATTTCGTCGATTTCGGGCTCCACGGCAACAACATCAGCGTGATAATCTGCGCACTCAGCTTCGCAGGCGTGTTTTGGGCAAAAATAAACCCGATACTACTGATAATAGCATCGGGTCTTGTAGGATATTTCGTTTTTTGATTAAACGAACAACTTGTCAATCAATTCATTATAACGTTCCATCACAACTTTTCTCTTCACCTTCAAGGTAGGCGTCAATATGCCGCTTGCGATAGTCCATTCATCGGCAATGAGTTGGTATTTCTTCACTTTTTCAACCTCGCCCAAGCCTTCGTTCAATCTCTTGACTTCTTTATCGTAACGTTTCTTAACCTCTTCATTAAGAATCATTTCCTCATTGGTTGTATAAGGAATCTCATGCGAATGACACCAGTCTTTCAAAAATGCGAAGTCAGGACGGATTAAAGCTGCAGCGAATTTCTGGTTCTCGCCTAACACCACAATCTGCTCAATAAAGCCCGAAGTGCTGAACTTGCCCTCAACAACGTCAGGGTTGACATATTTGCCCAAAGAAGTCTTGAACAGATTCTTCATACGGCCTGTAATCTGCAAAAGTCCGTGTTCATTGAACTTACCGAGGTCGCCGGTGTGGAACCAGCCGTCTTTGTCGATGACTTCAGCGGTGAGCTCAGGCTGTTTGTAGTAGCCCATCATCACATTGTGTCCGCGGCAGATGATTTCGCCGTTTTCGGCAATTTTCACCTCAACGCCTGGCAGCGGCTGACCCACTGCACCCACTTCACGGCCATATTTGTCGCGATTACTTACTGTGATAACCGGCGAGGTTTCAGTTAAGCCATAGCCTTCAAACACCGGCATCTTGATGGCCGAGAAGAATCCGCTGATTTTCTTTGTGATTGAAGCGGCACCCGACACAATGATATCGAAGTTTTCAGCTCCGAGTTTCTCGCGTATCTTGCTGTAAACCAGCTTGTCGGCAATCTTAAGTTTCAAATTATAGAACCATGAGCGGCCTTCAATCTTGTAGTCTTCGGTGATGCGCATCGACCAGTAAAAGATGCTTTTCGACAGGCCTTTCATGTTCTTGCCAGAGCTGTAAATCTTTTCGTAGAATTTCTCCAAAACACGTGGCACGGCGCACATCATCGTAGGATGCACCTCTTTCATGTTATCTGCGATTGTAGCTATACTTTCGGCATAATAAATCGACATTCCCAGATAATGATACATGTATATGAGAGCGCGCTCGTATGCGTGGCACACCGGCAGGAAACTGAATGCCCGCTTAGACCACGGCGACGGTGTCTGGCAGAAATTCTTGAACTGGTTCATCAAATTGTGATGCGACAGCATAACACCCTTTGGCACTCCTGTCGTACCCGAAGTGTAGATAATAGTGGCGCACGACATCTCATCGACTTCTGCTTTGCGTTTCTCAATCTCTTCGGTATGAGGATGCTCTTTGCCCAACTCAATCAAATTGTCGAAAAACGGATATTTGCCTCTGTCAATAAAAGTGTAAAGCTTTTTCAAAGACGGCGTTTCAGGCCAGATAGCCTCGATTTTGTTCATCACGGCTATGCCCTCCACAATGCAAAGACCAGCCTCGCAATTGTTGAGGATAATCTTGTAGTCGCCTTCGCTTATGGTTGGATAAATAGGCACCATGATGCCGCCTATCTGGGTGATTGCCATGTCGAGAATGTTCCATTCCGGACGGTTGTTGCTGATAACAGCCACCTTGTCTTGCGGCTGAACACCCAATTCGATAAGGGCTCCGCTTATGATGTTAGTCAGCTCGATATACTCGTCAATGCTGTATTCACGCCATTTTCCGTTTACTTTGCCGGCTAACGCGACCTTCTGGTCGGGATATTTTTCCTTGTAGTGCGCCAGCAGATCAAATACTCTTCTGACTTCCATAGACTTTTTATTTAAAGAGAGACTCTATAACTTCGGCATAACGTCTCATAACCACATTTCTCTTTACTTTCAGTGTAGGTGTCAAGATTCCTGTAGCCACCGACCATTCGTCTGCGATAAGTGCAAAATTTTTGATTCTTTCAACATCGCCAAGGTCGTGATTCAACTTCTTCACCTCTTTGCTGTAACGTTTGAGAACTTCGTCGTTCTTAACCATTTCCTCGTTAGTGGTATATGGAATTTCGTGACGTTTGCACCATTCCTTCAGGAAAGCAAAATCCGGACGGATCAGAGCCGCAGCGTATTTCTGGTTCTCGCCCAACACGACAATCTGCTCGATGAATCCCGAGAGGATGAATTTGCTTTCGATGAAATCGGGGTTGATATATTTACCGAATGATGTCTTGAAGATATTCTTCTTTCTTCCTGTAATCTTCAGAATTCCGTGCTCGTTGAAGCGTCCAAGGTCACCAGTGTGGAACCAGCCGTCCTTGTCGATAACTTCAGCTGTCAGCTCGGGCTGCTTGTAATATCCCATCATCACGTTATGACCGCGGCAGATAATCTCACCTTCATCGGTGATTTTCACTTCGATTCCTGGCAACGGCTCGCCGACATAACCCACCTCGCGGCCATATTTGTTTCTGGTCGACACAGCTATAACAGGTGAAGTTTCTGTCAAGCCATAACCTTCGAAGATTGTGATACCCATAGCATTAAAGAAACGGCACACCTTTTTCGGAATAGCTGCTGCTCCCGAAACTATCACATCGATATGGTCGATGCCGACTTTCTGTTTAATCTTATCATAAACCAATTTGGTAGCCACCTTCAACTTCAGGTTGTAGAACCAGTTTCTGTCTTCCACCTTGAAACGCTCCGAAAGACGCAATGCCCAATAGAAAATCATCTTTGAGATGCCCTTCATGCTTCGGCCTGAGTCGTATATCTTATCGTAAACCTTTTCCATGACACGAGGAACGGTACACATCATTGTCGGGCGGAGTTCCTGCAGGTTCTCGCCCAATGTGGCGATGCTTTCGGCGTAATACACCGACATTCCACGATACTGGTAAACATAGCTCAGAGCGCGTTCGTAAGCATGGCATATCGGCAGGAAGCTAAATGCCTTGTTCGACCATGGCGACACTGAATGCTGAACACCCTTCCACTGGCTCATCAGGTTGCGGTGCGAAAGCATAACGCCTTTAGGCACTCCTGTTGTACCTGAAGTGTAGATAATGGTGGCGCAATCCAACTCATCAACTTCAGACTTGCGCTTTTCAATCTCTTCGGTATGCGGATGCTCTCTACCCAACTGCAGCAAAGTGTCGAAGTAGCCGTATTTGCCTCTGTCAATAAAGGTGTAAATTTCTTTCAGCGACGGAGTTTCAGGCCAGATAGCCTCGATTTTGTTCATCACAGCCACACCTTCCAAGATACACATCTTGGCCTCGCAGTTGTTGAGAATGATTTTGTAATCAGCTTCGCTAATGGTCGGATAAATCGGCACCATGACGGCTCCGATTTGGGTGATTGCCATGTCAAGAATATTCCATTCCGGACGGTTGTTACTGATGACGGCGATTTTATCCTGTTTTTCAACGCCCAGTTCAATCAAGGCGCCGCTGATAATATTGGTTTGCTCAATATATTCATCAATACTGTATTCGCGCCATTTTCCGTTGACTTTGCTAGCGAAAACCACTTTCTGATCAGGAAACTTTTCCTTATAATGTGGCAAGAGGTCAAAGACTCTCTTAATATTCTCCATTTCCATGCTAATCAATAATATACTCGTTTTCAAACTTGCAAATATACGAATATTTTTTTATTTGCAATAAAAAAAATAGTCTTTAGACTTTAGTTTTTAGATTTTAGTACCTTTACCATAAAAAAAGTAGAAACGCCAAGCGTTTCTACTTTTGTCTAAGGTCTAACGACTAAGGTCTAAAGTCTAATTACAGCAAGTGATGTGCCACTGTCAAGCCGGCCATAACGATTGAAACCATCGACATCAACTTGATGAGGATGTTCAATGAAGGACCTGATGTGTCTTTGAACGGGTCACCCACTGTGTCACCGACAACTGTAGCTTTGTGGTTGTCAGAGCCTTTGCCGCCGAAGTTGCCTTCCTCGACATATTTCTTTGCGTTATCCCAAGCACCGCCTGAGTTAGCCATGAACACTGCCAACACAAAACCTGTTGCAAGACCACCGATCAACAGACCGAGTACGCCAGGAACACCGAGGATCAAACCTGTTGCAATCGGGACAACGATAGCGAGGATTGATGGAACAAGCATCTCGTGCTGTGCGCCTTTTGTTGAGATACCGACGCAACGCTCGTAGTCAGGTTCGGCCTTGCCTTCAAGGATACCGGCGATAGTGCTGAACTGACGGCGAACCTCTTCAACCATCTTCTGTGCAGCGCGACCCACGGCGTTCATTGTCATTCCGCAGAATACGAATGCCATCATGGCACCGATAAATACGCCGACCAACACGATAGGATTCATCAGGTTGACGTTGTATGCGTTCATAAAGTCGACCAATGTAGCCTTTGCGGCTTCGACACCATTCGGAAGATTTTCACCCACACGGATGAGAGCGATCTTGATTTCCTCAACGTATGATGCCAAAAGTGCGAGAGCTGTCAATGCGGCTGAACCGATTGCGAAGCCCTTACCTGTTGCGGCTGTTGTGTTGCCGAGAGCATCGAGAGCATCGGTACGTTTACGAACTTCAGGATCCAATCCGCTCATTTCGGCGTTACCGCCAGCGTTGTCGGCGATTGGGCCGTAAGCGTCGGTTGCAAGAGTGATACCGAGTGTCGAGAGCATACCTACAGCGGCGATACCGATACCGTAAAGACCCATTGAGAGGTTAGCAGCATTGAATTCAATATGGAATCCGTTTGCGCAGAGATAAGCCAAAACGATAGCGACACCCACTGTCACAACCGGGATAGCTGTTGAAAGCATACCGAGTCCGAGACCAGAGATGATAACTGTCGCAGGGCCTGTCTTTGAGCTTTCAGCCACCTTCTGAGTTGGCTTGTAGCTCTGTGAAGTATAGTATTCAGTAGATTTTCCAATTATAACACCGGCGAGAAGACCGACCACCACTGAGAATGAAATACCGACCCAGTTTTCAATCTTCAAAGCCCAGAGGATAACGAATGTAGCCACAGCGATGAGCACTGCCGCCGTGTTGGTGCCACGGCTCAAAGCGCCAAGAAGTTCTTTCATTCCAGCGCCTTCTTTTGTGCGAACCATGAAGATACCTATTAATGAAAGGAGAACGCCTGCTGCTGCGATGAGCATTGGAGCAAACACGGCCTTGAGCTGCATCTCATAGCAACCAGCGCCGAATGCCGCTGCGCCGAGAGCTGCTGTAGCAAGGATAGAACCTGCGTATGACTCATAAAGGTCGGCACCCATACCGGCAACGTCACCGACGTTATCACCAACGTTATCAGCGATAGTTGCAGGGTTACGCGGATCGTCTTCAGGGATGTTGTATTCTGTTTTACCGACAAGGTCAGCGCCGACGTCAGCAGCTTTGGTGTAGATACCGCCACCGACACGGGCGAACAGAGCCTGTGTTGAAGCACCCATACCGAATGTCAGCATCGTTGTTGTGATGATGACTAGATGGTTTGCCTCAGGAATAAAATAATCAAGAACCATGAACCACAGCGAAACGTCGAGCAATGCCAGACCAACCACGACCAAACCCATAACGGCTCCTGAACGGAAAGCCACCTGTAAGCCGCTGTTCAATGAGTTACGGGCAGCATTTGCTGTACGTGCCGATGCATAAGTAGCGGTCTTCATTCCGAAGAATCCGGCCAAGCCCGAGAAGAAACCGCCGGTGAGGAATGCGAACCACACCCATTCGTTCTGCAGGCCGAAAATCGACATCACGCCGAAAATAGCAGCCAAAACCACGAAAACGATGATGACGACTTTGTACTGCTGTTTGAGATAAGCCATAGCACCACGTCTAACGTGCGAGGCAATCTTCTTCATCAAATCTGTTCCCTCGTCTTCCTTCATCATGCTCTTAAAGAAATAAAAAGCGAATGACAAAGCCAAAACTGACGCTGCGAGAACCAAATAAATAATCCAATTCATACGCTAAAAAATTTAGTTAATAATTTATTGTTACACTTATTTTTTTCCTACTCATGATTTAACTTGCAAATTTCCGAATAATATTTTTTCTATCAAAGAAAAAAATTTAATTTTTTGAAAAAATATTTAAGGTTATTTCTGTAAAAAATTTTTTCGTACTTTTGTAGCGGGGAGTACCTTATTATTAATAGCACGTCATTTCGAGCGAAACGAAGTGAAGTCGAGAAATCTTTAAATTTTGAATATTAAATTTTAAATTACAGAATATGAAAGGTATCAAGTTTCGTTTAATCGTAATGAACTTCCTCATCTTTGCGGTGTGGGGGGCTTATCTGTGCTCACTTGGAGTGTATCTGGACAATATCGGATTGGCAGCAAAGATAGGTTCATTTTTTGCCATCCAAGGCATAGTTTCACTGTTCATGCCCGCTTTGATGGGTATTGTGGCCGACCGCTGGATACCGGCGCAAAAACTGCTCGGCATCTGTCATTTCATCGCCGCAGTGTTTATGGCATTGGCAGGATATATGGGCATGAAATACGACAGCGACATCACTTTCGGACAGATTTTCCCATATTATGCCATCAGCGTGGCATTCTTCATGCCAACAATAGCCTTGGGCAATTCAGTGTCGTACAATGCTTTGTCAAAAGCCGGCATGGATATTGTCAAAGACTTCCCTCCTATCCGCGTGTTCGGCACAATCGGTTTCATAGCCTCGATGTGGATAGTCAACTTCACAGGTTATAAGGAAAGCTACATGCAGCTTTACCTCTCGGCAGTGTGGGGTATTCTGCTCGGTTTCTACTCTTTCACCTTACCGGAATGCCCGGTCAACAAAGACGTGAAGCAGGGCTCGATTATCGACGCGCTCGGTCTGCGCGCTTTCTCATTATTTAAGCAGAAGCAGATGTGCATTTTCTTCATCTTCTCGTTCCTGCTTGGAATGTGCCTGCAGGTTACAAACGGCTTTGCCACAACATACCTCGACGACTTCGGCGCATCACCTGAATATGCCAACGCTTTCGCTGTGAAACACAACGTGTTCCTGTCATCAATATCGCAGGTTTCAGAAACTCTGTGCATCTTGCTCATACCGTTCTTCTTGCGTAAATTCGGTATCAAGAAGGTGATGGTTATTTCGTTCATTGCATGGTTCCTGCGTTTCGCCTTCCTCGGAGCAGGCAATCCGGCAGGTTTCGGCCTTGTGCTGTTCATCCTCTCGATGATAGTCTACGGCGTAGCTTTCGACTTCTTCAACATCAGCGGTTCTTTGTTCGTTGACCAGAACACCGACGTCAGCATCCGCTCATCGGCGCAGGGTGTCTTCATGATGATGACCAACGGTTTCGGTGCCACCTTAGGCGCATATTTAGCGGGTGGTGTCGTGCGCAACCATCTCAGTGGCGCCACCGACTTCGCAAGCCAGATGGCAGGCTGGTCAAATGCCTGGTATATCTTCGCAGCATTCGCATTGGTCGTAGGCATCTTGTTCGCAATAGTGTTCAAATATAAACATAATCCTGAGACAGCAAAATAATGAGACAATATCTCGATTTACTTCAACGGATTCTTGATGAAGGCGTTCAGAAAGGCGACCGCACCGGCACTGGAACTATCAGTATTTTCGGGCATCAGATGCGATTCAACCTTTCTGATGGATTTCCGCTTGTCACCACTAAGAAGACTCACCTCAAGTCGATAATCTACGAACTGCTGTGGCTTATCAAAGGTGACACCAACATTAAGTATCTGCACGACCACAACGTCACCATCTGGGACGAATGGGCCAATGCCGACGGCGACCTAGGTCCGGTGTACGGAGCCCAGTGGCGCAACTGGAACAACGAAGGCATCGACCAGATACAGCAGGTGATTGACAGCATCAAGCATAACCCCAACAGTCGCCGTCATATAGTGACAGCATGGAACCCCAGCGTCCTGCCCGACGAGCATGAGAAAGACTTTGCAAAAAACGTCGCAGCCGGCAAGGCAGCGCTGCCACCATGTCACGCATTCTTTCAGTTTTACGTTGCTGAAGGCAAACTATCATGCCAGTTGTACCAACGCTCGGCCGATGTTTTTCTGGGAGTGCCGTTCAATATAGCGTCGTATTCGCTGCTTACCATGATGATGGCGCAAGTGTGCCAACTGGAGCCCGGCGATTTTGTTCACACCTTCGGCGATGTCCACATCTACAACAACCACATCGAACAGGTGAAGCTGCAACTGTCACGTGAGCCGCGCCCGTTGCCGACAATGAAGCTGAATCCTGAAATCAAGAGCTTGTTTGATTTCAAATATGAAGATTTCACATTGGAGAATTACAATCCATATGATGCCATCAAGGCGCCGGTATCGATTTAGTTAACAGTTAAAAGTTGAGAGTTTAGAGTTTAATAGTGTATTAGTTTTAAGTATTGACGTTTTAAAGACGGAAAACTATGCAAGGCATCACGAATGTGAAGCCGTAAGGATTCACCCTGAAGTGAGGCTTTGCATAGTTCGGAGTCATCTTGAATAGTTTAGAGTTGAAAGTTTAGAGTTGAAAGTTTAAAAATATAATATAAAAATGACAAAAATATCGATTATAGTAGCTATAGCTGAGAATCGCGCCATAGGCAGAAAGAACGACCTCTTAGTGCATCTTTCCAACGATTTGAAACATTTCAAAGAAGTAACCACCGGCAAATGCGTGGTAATGGGCCACAACACATGGTTGTCGCTACCTGGGCAGAAAGCTCTGCCAAAACGCCGCAATGTGATTATTTCCGACCGCCTCGACAAGGCCCCTGAAGGATTTGAGTTCGCGCCGTCAATCCCCGCAGCCCTTGAGCTGGTGAAAGATGAGCCCGAAATCTTTATCATGGGCGGCGGCATGATTTACGAGCAGTTCCTGCCACTGGCCGACAAACTGTATCTTACAAGAATTGAAAAAAGTTTTGAAGCCGACACCTACTTCCCCATCATCAACTTCGACGATTTTGAACTGGTCGACCTGAAAGTAATCGACGACGACCCGCAGATTGATTGCAGCTACAGATTTGAAGTTTGGGAACGCAAGAAATAAAAAAAGGAGCCGCTGAAGTGACCCCGAAAAGTTGGACGTTAAATTAAACGTTAACTTTTACAACAACTAAGGTAATGGGCTCGGTATTGGACCGGGCTCATTCCTTTTAACCTGAGTTTGAGCCTTTTATTGTTATACCATTGCATATATTTT
>JAFZXP010000059.1 GCA_017616735.1 Bacteroidales bacterium | reverse complement strand
GCCTTGATGATTGCCGGATGGCAATGTCCCTGGTTGACTGCTGAATAAGCCGACAGGAAGTCGTAATATTCCTTGCCTTCAACGTCCCAAACTTTGGCACCTTTACCTTTTGCCAAAACCACCGGAAGCGGATGATAGTTGTGAGCGCCGTAACGGGCTTCCATTTCCATGAAATCTTTTGAAGTCATTTTTTCTGCCATAAAATCCTAATTTTAAATGTTAATATTTTTTGAATTGACTTATTTTCTAAACAATCCACAAAGTTAATGATAATTTTTGTTTAAAAAACAATTATATTTGCAAAAAATTTTCTGAAGATGATTCGTTCGATGACAGGCTACGGCAAAGCCGAGCAGATTTTTAAGACAAACAACATCTCTGTCGAGATTAAGACATTGAACAGCAAGCAGTTAGACCTTTCGGTAAAGCTTCCGCAAGATCTGAAGGCATACGAGTTGGATTATCGCAACGAGATTTCGACACGCCTGCAACGTGGTAAAGTTGATGTAATGATGACCATCACCAACACCGACGTGGCGCAAAACACGCATATCGAAAAGGAAGTCGTGGCCTCATATCTCGAGCAAATCAACAGCATTTCAAAGGAATATAACATCCCTGAATCGAAGGATATCGCAGCGATAGTTTTCCGCATGCCAGGCATTTTCGTGTCGCCCGAGCAGGACTACGACGAGGAGTTTCTTGAAAAAATCAAGGAGACATTGGTGAAAGCCATTGAAATCACTGACGATTTCAGAGCCAAGGAAGGTGAAATCCTGAAAAAAGACCTTCTGAAACGTGTCGATTTGATTCTCGGCTATCTTGGCGAGGTGGAGCCATTTGAGAAAAACCGCCACGAGGTGATTAAAGGTCGCTTGATTAAAAACCTGCAAGAATTGACCTCTGGCGACTACGACGAAAACCGCTTCGAGCAAGAGCTTATCTTCTATCTTGAAAAGCTTGACATCACTGAGGAAAAGGTTCGCTTGCGCAAACACTGCGATTACTTCAAGGAGAGCATCGACGAGGAAGGCGCCGGCAAGAAACTCGGCTTCATCGCACAGGAGATGGGACGCGAAATCAACACCCTCGGCTCGAAAGCCAACGATGCTGATATTCAGCGACTTGTCGTAAAAATGAAAGACGAACTGGAGAAGATAAAGGAACAACTTTTCAATATACTATAAAGACGGAAAACTATGCAAGGCATCACGAATGTGAGACCTCGAGGGCTCACCCTGAAGTGAGGCTTTGCATAGTTTGGAGTCAAAAAGAAATATGAAAACGAAAATCGGGTTATTTTTCGGGTCGTTCAACCCAATCCACAACGGCCACTTGATGCTTGCGAACTACCTCGCCGAGTATGGTGACATGGATGAGATTTGGTTTGTGGTGTCGCCGCAGAACCCGTTCAAAGACAAGAAGTCGCTGCTTGCCGACCGTCATCGCATGTACATGGTTGAGATGGCGGTAAAAGGCGACGAGCGTTTTCAGGTTTGCGATATTGAGTTTTACATGCCGCAGCCGTCATATACCATCGACACACTCACCAGGCTTCAGGAGCGCCATCCGAACACCGATTTTTACCTGATTTGCGGCATGGACAGCCTCGAAAGCTTCCCGAAATGGAAGAACTACGAGATGATTTTGAAGTATCATCACCTGCTTGTTTATCCACGCAAAGGCTACAGCAGCAACGAGTTAGCCAATCATCCGTCGGTAAAAATCATTGATGCGCCTGAAATTGAAGTGTCATCGACATTCATCCGAAACGCCATCGCCGAAGGCCGTGACGTGCGCTATTTCATGCCGAAAGATGTGGCGCAGTACATTGTGGATATGCACTTTTACGAGAAAAAAGAGAAATAATTATTTGTCGAGATAAGATTTTCTTTCGTTTTCCGAAAACTTTTCTATGGCATACCGTAACATGGTGCGAGGCATCGTCTTATAACATGTTGACAACCAATTTTTTAACCGTTTCTCATCACGTTTGCCAGCCTCACGAAGCAGCCAGCCAACGGCTTTTTGAAGCAAATCATGAAGCGGAAGAGGTTTCTCCAGAAATATCTCAGCGATATTGAAAGTATCGTCAAGCTGTCCATGACGCACAAACTGCATAGTTGACACCATTCCGATGCGCTGTTCCCAGATGGTTTTTCCGTCACGCGCAAGGTCGTAAAGAAGCTTGCGGTCTTTGTCGAGAAGCCAATTGCCAAGCAGCTCGTAACACGAAAGATCAACCAAATCCCAGTTGTTAATATATTGAGTGTTAGCGAGATAGAAGTCGATGCATTGTTTTTGCAGCTTCACGTCTTTCTTCGCATGCTTGAACACCTGCACCAACGCGAGCAGTCCAGCCATTCGCATCTCGTGGTATTCCGAACTGACGCATTCCTCCAAGTCGTCGAACGAAGTCTCTTTCCAGCATTCCTTCACCGCCTCCCTTATCGTCGGCACCTTGATTCCCAGGAACTTATCGCCTTCGCCATAGCCACCCTTGCCGGTTTTGAAGAAACGCGAGAGACCCGGAACCAATTCAGGGTTCTGCTTAGATAATATCTCAGAATATAACTTGTTCATTTTTGAAAAGAGACGGATTTGCATCCGTCTCTACTCTAAACTCTACACTCTAAACTCTTAACTATTAAGCCAATTCTTAACATTCCCCTCAATTCTCGCCTTGATATCCTCAGTGTCTGCAGCTTTCTGGAACACCTTTCCTGTCACCTTTTCGTACAGCTCGATGTATCTTTCAGAAATGCCTTTCACGATCTCAGGCGTCATCTCAGGGACTTTTTGTCCTTCTTTGCCCTGGAAGCCGTTTGCCATCAGCCATTCGCGAACGAATTCTTTCGAAAGCTGCTTTACCGGCAGACCCTTTGCGAAGCATTCTTCGTACTGGTCGGCGATGAAATAACGAGATGAATCAGGAGTGTGAATCTCGTCCATCAAGTAAATTTGGTCGCCAATCTTGCCGAATTCGTATTTTGTGTCAACCAAAATCAGACCGTGTTTGGCAGCCACTTCGGTGCCGCGTTGGAACAGCTTGCGGGTGATAACCTCAATCTGCTCGTAGTCTTCCTTGCTGATAAGTCCTTGACGGATAATCTCTTCCTTCGATATATCCTCGTCGTGACCTTCCTCGGCTTTGGTAGTTGGGGTGATGATAGGCTCGGCAAATTTCTGATGTTCCTTCATTCCATCAGGAATTGTCACGCCGCAGATGGTGTGCTGCCCGCTCTTGTAGGTGCGCCACGAGCTTCCTGTCAGATATCCGCGGATGATCATCTCGACTGGGAATGGCTTGCAGAGCTTGCCAACCGTGACCATCGGATCGGGAGTGGCAATCTTCCAGTTCGGCACGATGTCGGTGGTCATATCCAAAAATTCGGCAGCTATCTGATTGAGAATCTGACCCTTATAAGGGATTCCCTCCGGCAAAATGACGTCGAACGCCGAGATGCGGTCGGTAGCGACCATCACCAGATATTTGTTGTCGATGAAATAAACATCACGAACCTTGCCGTGATAAACCTTTGTCTGACCTTTGAAATTGAAATCGGTTCTAGTTAGTGCTTTCATTGTCTGTATTTTCTTCTATATTTTCGTCATGATAAAATTTCTTGTACGCATTCACGATGTCGGTCACCAGTTTGTGACGCACCACGTCTTTTTCGTCAAGGAAGATAAACTCTATGCCTTTGACATCGCCCAGCACATCGACGGCTTGCGGCAGCCCCGACGGGGTGTTTTTGGGCAAGTCGATCTGCGTCACGTCGCCTGTGATTACAAATTTGGCGTCGCGTCCCATTCGCGTCAAAAACATCTTCAGCTGGGCGCGCGTGGCGTTCTGGGCCTCGTCCAAAATCACAAAGGCATGGTCAAGAGTGCGGCCGCGCATAAACGCCAGCGGCGCAATCTCAATGGTGCCGTCTTCCATGTAACCGTTCAGCTTGGCCTGCGGCAACATATCGCGCAGCGCGTCATACAGCGGCTGCAGATACGGGTCGAGTTTCTCCTTCAGGTCGCCGGGCAGAAAACCCAGATTTTCACCAGCTTCAACAGCCGGCCGCGTCAGGATGATGCGGCGCACCTCACGGTCTTTCAAGGCGCGCACGGCCAAAGCCACTGCCGTATACGTCTTTCCGGTGCCCGCCGGACCTATTGCGAAAACCATATCCTTCTTGCCTATCGCCTCAACCATTCTCTTTTGGTTGACCGTGATAGCCTTGATTTGCATGCCGTTGCGGCCGTATACCAGCACATCGCTGTCGCTCAGGCTTTTCACATAAGCCGTGTCGCCGCCGGCTATCATCACATCCTCAATAACCTTGGGATTGATGCTTCCGAAACGTTCCAGATGGTTGACAAGCAATGTCAGACGCTCGAGAAAATAATTCACCTCGTCGTCCTCGCCTATCACCTTCACAAAATCGCCGCGAGCAATGATTTTAAGCTTTGGAAAAAAGTTTTTAATCATCGTAAGATGCTGATCCTTAGCACCATACAAATCGCTTGGATTGACATTTTCTATCTGGACTATCTGTTCGGCCATCTAAAATTTTTTATTATTTTCGATATGCAAATATAAAAAATAAAAATTGTTCATAACTTTTTTATTTCGATAAAAAAATATCATTATAAAAATGTATTTTTGCACTTGTCAAACGACAACTGAAAACAGAGGCGAAAAATTATGGCAATCATAACATTGACAAGCGATTGGGGACAATCCGACTATTATGTGGCGGCTGTAAAAGGTGCCATTTTGTCGTCTATTCCCGACGCCAATGTTATCGACATCACACATAATATCGAGCCTTGGGACATAGCCTCCGCGGCTTTCATCATTCGCAACTGTTATCAGAACTTTCCGGAAGGCACCATTCACATTATCGCTGTCGAAACCGAGGAATCGGCCGAGAAGCCGCATATTGCCCTCAAGGCCAACGGACATTACTTCATCGGCACCGACAACGACATCTTCTCGCTGATTTTGGGCGACACCCCGTACGAAGCCGTCACCATCGAAGTGATTCAGGATTCCGATTACTTCACTTTTACCACTCGCGACCGCTTTGTCAAGGTGGCGGCAATGATTGCCCAAGGCCGGCCGTTTAGCGAGATAGGCCACCCTTATCAGGAAATCAGGAAATGCGTCACCTTCCAGCCTACCATCGACGCCAACTCAATCCACGGCATAGTCACTTTTGTCGATTCATACGAGAATCTGGTGACCAACATCACCAAAGAGCTGTTCGAAAAGGTGAAAAACGGCCGTAAGTTTGAGATTCGCATCGGCAAATACAACATCGGCACCATCTGCCGCAGCTACACCGAGGTGGCCATACCCGACATAGTGGCCCTGTTCGGCACACACGGATTCCTGGAAATAGCGCTGAATCACGGAAGAGCAGCGTCATTGCTGGGCTTCTCCCGTGATTCATCAGTTGATATTGTCTTTATGTAATTTTACTTGTCGCCGTACGACGAGCCGTCGAAGCAGTGTGTGCACACTTGGCATTTCGGCAAGCCGATAGCTTTGCAAATATTATCCAAAGTATTGAATTTCAACGAGTCGACACCCACGTGCTTGCGCAGCATTTCGACAAGGTTGGCATACTGCTTGGTGGTTGAGTCGCTGTAAAGCGCCAGGTTCTTGGTGCTGTCGCCACCTTCCAGCTCAGCGATGCAACGGCGTGTGATGAGCTCCAACTCGTTTTTCGAGGCGCTGAAGTTCAGGAACTGACAACCGTAGTTCAACGGAGGGCAACTCAGTCTGATGTGCACCTCTTTGGCGCCGAAGTCGTAGAGCATCTTCACATTGTCGCGAAGCTGAGTGCCGCGCACGATAGAGTCGTCGCAGAACACCACACGTTTGCCTTTAAGCATGGCTCGATTAGGGATAAGTTTCATCTTAGCCACGTGTTCACGCTGCGACTGGTTGATAGGCATGAAGCTGCGCGACCATGTCGGGGTGTATTTCACCACGCTGCGCACGTAAGGAATCTGCTTTGCGTTGGAGTAACCGATAGCCATTCCGATGCCAGAATCCGGGATAGGAGCCGCATAGTCAACTTCCACATCGTCCATCATACCCATAGCATAGCCGCCGCGATAACGCATCTCCTCAACGTTGATATTCTCGTAGTCTGATGCCGGGAATCCGTAGTAAATCCAAAGGAATGAGCAAATCTGCATCTTGTCGTTAGGAGCCTTCAGTTGTGTCAGGCCGTCGGTGGTGATGCGCACAATCTCGCCTGGACCGATAAAACGCTCGGTGGTATAGTCGAGGTTGATGTAGCTGTGGCTCTCAAAAGCTGCCACATAACCCTCATCGTCCTTACCGATGACTATAGGTGTGCGGCCGTAGAGGTCGCGGGCTGCGATAATGCTGCCGTCGGTGGTTAGTATGAGCATCGAGACCGAGCCCTTCACCTTGTTGTACACATTCTGAATGCCGTCGACGAAATCCTTGCCCTGGGTGATAAGCAAGGCCACCAGCTCGGTTGGGTTGGTGTCGCCGTGGCTCAGCTCGGCAAAGTGCTGCATCTTGTCGAGGCACTCCTGCTCAAGAGCCTTGATGTTGGTGATTTTTCCCACCGTCACGATGGCAAACTTGCCCAAGTGTGAGTTGACCACTATAGGCTGCGCGTCGGTGTCGCTAATGATGCCAATGCCGCTATTGCCTGTAAACTTAGGAAGGTCGTCTTCAAATTTTGTTCTGAAATATGAACCTTTCAGACTATGAATGTCGCGGTGAAAAGTCTCGCCGTCGAAGGTGCAGATGCCGCCTGCTGTAGTGCCCAGATGTGAATGATAATCAATGCCATAGAAAAGGTCTGTAATGCAAGGCCTCTTTGATACGATTCCGAAAAATCCGCTCATTTTTGTATAGGATTAAAAATTAAGCGGCAAAATTAAAAAAAAAGTTAAAACGTTGAGCACAACATTTTAACTTTTTTTAGTCGCTAGTCTTTAGTCGCTAGTCGCTAGTTTTTAGTCTTTAGAAAGTCCTTAGGTCTAAAGTCTAAAGTCTAAAGACTAAAGACTAACGTCTCTTCTTATAAGCGGCGTAGCCCGCGCCCAGAGCTGTCAGCACCAGCAGTCCGCTGCCAAGAGGTGTCGTGGCCGGCTGGTCGTTATTCCATGCGCCAACTCCTCCTGTAACAAGCAAAGGAAGAGTAGTGCTGCTAAAATCACGACTGCCGTTGTTGTCAAATCCGTTGATAAACCAGTCACCCTGTGCCTTGGCACCGAATGTCATTGTCAAAACTATAGCGATTGCAATTATGATCTTTTTCATGATTTTACCCTCCATATTATTTATTTGACAACAATTTTTTGTGACACTTCATTTAATCTGAAAATATAAACGCCTGTCTGCAGAGACGATGTGCACATCGTCTCTACGCCGTTCACGTGTTTCTGTGCCACCAATCGTCCCATCATGTCGAACACCCGCAACTCACCTTCGCCGCTGACCACGATGTCGTCGCCGCTCTGGTAGGCGAAAATGACGTTGCCGTTGTCGTTGGTCACCGTCTCACTCAGTCGCACCACAAAGCGGTCCTTGCTGTCGCTTGGCGAGCCGATGAATGAATACTCACCCTCGGCAAGCAGGTCGATGTCGCTGCCTTCCACCTTGTCGAAGAGATGCAGATAGCTGAACTCACCCTGCGGCTTCACATTCAAAGTGTAAAGTCCCATGGTCTTGGCCTCAAAGTTAAGGTCGAAAGCTTTGGTTTCAGGATTCATATCCACCGAAGCGAAGTCCTCATCATCATGATGAATGTAAAGCATCGGAGCCTCCTCATTGAGGTGAGCTATCTTGTTCAACCCGTGACCTTCCCTGAACTCTACGCAAGCCTTGTCTTCAAACTTGTCGTTTGCAATAGCGAACCATATGTTGTTGGCTTTGCTGTAGTTGCCCGACTTGCTTGAACCTGAAGAAGCGACAATATCAGAAATTGTCAATGTTCGACCCGACGCTGTCACATCATCATTTGCCTGAACGAGAATACCTGTGAACGGAGGAATAATTGAGCCATCATCTGTAAGAACCCACTGGCATCCTTCTGGATTCAGTATGTAGTATTTGTCTTCAAGATAATTGTTAGGTATTGCCTGACCGTCACCTTTCTTAATATTATGCGGATATGGATTACCTATGATATTGAAGCCTTTCAACTTATTAGTACCACTATTTGTAAGAGTATAGCTGGCAACTTCTCCAACGTTAAGGTTTCCATCAATAGTTACTGTGTAATCTTGACAACTGCGATAAAGGTATCCGCGACCATTTGCAAGCGTTGTGAAATCGCCGTGACTTGCCCTGTAGTTCTCCCATTGCAATGTATCACCATGTTCATTCACCACTGTCGCTGCCTCGTTGAAACGGTACAAATCATAACCTGGAGTTGGCAGAACCATATCAGGATTCAACACAACGATATTTGTTGCTGTGGCAATAGCCGGATTATTGACAGATGATGAAATCAGGTACCAATAACCGCTATAATTTGAAAACTCTAAAACTTCCTTTTTCACTCTTGCGGCAACAGAACCTGGTGTACCTGTGAAAATAACCTGACCACCATCGTCAATAATAATCTTGAGCGGATCGCTGTTTGTTATTGAAGGCACACGCAAAATTCCATTTTTTGTTATGATGATACAGCCGTCATCCTCAAATCTGACACTTCTTGCGATTACCACAGGTTGGTCAATAGTAAATGGCACCTTAATTACATATTCATCTTTAACATCATCTTTTTCCATACCCTCTGGAAGATGTAAGTCGTCAACATTCGCCGGCATTTCAGCAGGAACGCCAAGTTTCGCCTCATCGCCATCTGGCAAGACCCGGTAATCAGCATTATCGCTCACAAAATTGGCTATTGTACCTCTACCGCTAAGACCATTAGTGAATCTACCTGCACCGCCATTCTTCGACACTCCGACGCTGGCTCCCTCAATGCTGGCGCTAATGGTAATCTTGTCGTTTGTGCCTGCCAAAAACACATTAGTGGTATGTTTGTCGGATACATATTCATCTTCATATGTCCAGTTTTCATAAATATTAACACTGCCTTCCAGCTTGAGTGTTTTACCTGATGCCACATATATTCCGCCACCATCTGATATATAGCTTGAATTACCTGTAACTGTTCCGCCAGCCATCTTAAACGTGCCGCCAAGCAAACATACGCCTCCGCCACAGCCTTCAAACAAGTTATAATTATCGTAAGATTGGTTAAACGAAATCTTACAATCAGTAGCATTTATTGTTCCACCCATCATGTAAATTCCGCCACCGAATTTACTTGCATAGTTTTGTATAACAGTACTATTCGTCAAATACAATGTGCCGGAATCTAGATGAACACCTCCGCCGTTTGATGCACTTTGGGCATTATGAAGCTCAACTGTATTGTTTTCAAATACACAATTATCTACCAAAGCTCCAGTAGCCAAATTCTTAGCTTCATTATGTTTAGTGCCATCGGCATTCAATCTGATTCCACCTCCTTTATCTTGTGATTTATTGCTTCTAACATTTGTATTTTTCATCTCGAACACAGCTGCCTTTTCGACAAACAAACCGCCGCCACCGCCTTTGGCTTTGTTATGTGTGATTGTACAATTATTGATAATCAAGATGCTACCACTTCCACTGTAAATTCCACCGCCTCTCGCAGTACGTGAAACACCTGCTGTTTTCTTTACACAATAGTTGCCCTCAATAGTGACATTATTCAATGTCAAAGTTCCCATGTTGAAAATACCGCCAGCATCGCTATTCTCTGCGTGTTCGGTGGTACTTGAAGCCCTGTTGCTACCTCCCATAATTGTACCTGGACCAACTATTGTCACTGTCGCGCCACTGAGTACTTTCAATACTTGACCACCTATAACACTATCTTCCCAACGGTCTTTACTTGCATCATAAAATCCACGATCTATCTTAAACCCATTCAAATTGATAGTAACAGTTCTGCCGTTTTCAACGACCAAACAAACATCATCTGTTCCTGCTTCAATGTTTTTTGTTAAAGTTATTGTCGCATCCGAACCTGATAATTGAGCCTGTAAAGCCGCCCAATCTGTTGATGAAGGATTTACAACACGAACTATTTGGTTGATCGTGCCAAGATAATCTGAAGTTACATCTGGATTTGGGGCAGTTAATGTAAATGTATATGAGCCAACATTCTGAACTGTACTTGGACTGATTGACCAAGTACATAATTCACTCCCTTCTTCCAAAGCGTCATTACCATCAAATGTCACTGCTGTTGGTTCAACTGTAATCGGATTCCCTGTGTAAGGATATCTCTTATTAACACCGCTAATTACCACTGTCACCGGTTTATAAACAACTTTCTCATGGAAAGTGGTGAGTTTGTGTCCGATATTTCCTTCAGGAACACTATTTACAAATACCATAGTACCTTGCTCCGATTCTTCCTGGTTGTGTCCTACAGTGTAGTAACATGTGTTAAAATATGTATTTGATGGTGTTCCCGTCATATTAAAAACAAAGTTCTGAGCCCAATAAAATCCGCTTTCAGTCGGATTAAAGAGGCAGTTACTGAAGGAAGTAGTAGAAGCATTGGCATTTCCGCAAAAACCGCCATGATAGTTATTTGCAGAAATCGTTCCTTCGTATGAGCTGTAAATAAACGAAATACCGTTGCCATCATAGGCATAACCGCCGCCTTCGGCATCCAAAAGATCTTCGTAGCAAATGAAATTCACTCTGTTGATAACAAATCTTACAGTAGTATTATTCCCCGAAGTGCGGGTATTAACGCCTATCAAACCAGCTTCCTTACCGACATTGGTGTAGATGGTACCGTCAACAATAAGTGATATGATGGTTGCGCCATCAGTGTAGCGGAACGGAGCCACAATCTCCTCTTCAGTAGGATTTGCTGATGTTCCATAGTTAAAGGTAAGAGTATTGGCAGCATGTTCTCCTGCCTGTCCCGTGAAAATTCCGCTGAAAGGATGCTCCGAAGTACCAACCATGGTTGAAACGGTGATGTCGTTGGTAAGATGGACATATTTTCCAGAATATGAATTACCGCTGTTCACATAATATGCAAAACTAATCCAGTCTTCTGCACTGGCTATAATATATGGAGTTCCTTCTTCACCATTGCCCGAAAGTGGCTTAACTACATAGAAGCTCTGGCTGTATGCGCCATAGTAACTGCCTTTGCTGCCTTTTCCGGCGACGACAACGTCATGTTTTCCACAATCTTTTACTTGTTCTACTTCTGTTCCATCTTTGTAGATTTTAACAGTATAATCTTCAGAAGTAATATTAGGGTCATCAAAAGTCACTGCACAATTGACTGTGATAGCCGAGCCGTTATTGTACTCGTATGTAGCGGCAACATTTGGCAGTGTCACGCCCACATGTCCGTAAACGGTATAGCCATTATAGGTTACAGCTTTTGTAAAATCGTCAGCAGGAGCGGTTTGATATGCCAAAGTGCCTTGTGCTGTTGTACCAGCCAGTGAAGTATAGTAGCAACCTGTTATATCAGTAGCTTCAGCCTCAACTGTTCCGAATGTTTTACCGCCCGCAATGCTACTGCCTTCTGCTGGGTCGAAAATACAATTTTCAAATGTCGCAGTTCCATTGCCATAATGTGCCCAAAAGCCACCGCTATCATCTCCAGCAACAATTGTACCGTTATAAACACAATTTGAGAAGTGTATAATGCCATTAATAGTTTCTATATAATTGTATTCATTATCATAAATATCTTTATTAGCATTAGAAAACACAAATCCGCCACAATAAAGCTGCACCACATCATTGTATTGGCCAATAACATTCACACTTACTGTAATATTCTGTAAATATGTCTCTGCTTCATTATAACATAAAAGTCCAGCAGTCCAACCTTCCGCTGCAACAATATTTCCAGCAACTCTAAGATTCTTTATAGTAGCTCCATATATCTGATAAAATGGAGCAATACCATAATCACCATTATAATTAAACGTCAAAGTATGAACTATATCATTATATCTACCATCGAAAGTTCCACTGAAAGGATGGGTATCTCCTCCAACCATTTGATTCACTTCTATATCAGCGGTAAGCTTTATATATTTCCCAGCATACGAATATCCTAAATAAGTCACATCGTGAGCAAAAGTATTCCACTGAGCAGTCGAGCCAATCACATACGGATTACTTTCCGAATTGGGCAAGGCTGGATTCTGTAAAGTTAAACTTTGTCCCCACAAATTTACGCTAATGAATGCTGTGAAAAGGAGCAGGATGAGCCCCCTGAAAATAGTTAATTTCTTCATTATCAATTATATTTTATGTTATTTTTCTTATGTTATTTTGGACCGCAAAATTACAAAAAAAGTTGGAACGTTGTTCTCACATTCCAACTTTTTTCCAATAAATATGTAAAAGATACTATATGATAACAAAAAATCAGGTTCCACCAAACGATGAAACCCGATTTATACCTCACCCGAAGGTTTGATTTCTCAGGGACACAACGGGAATTCCTCTGCAAAAATACAAAAAAAGTTGAAACGTTATACCAACATTCCAACTTTTTTTAGTCTTTAGTTGTTAGTCTCTAGACTTTAGTAATAGCCCTTCCCAAAGACTAGAGACTAAAGACTAACGTCTAAGGTCTAAAAACGTCTCTTCTTACTAACCGCATATCCCGCTCCAAGCAGCGTCAGCACGAGCAGTCCGCTGCCAACAGGGGCCGGCTCGTCGTCGGTAAAACTTCCGACATTACCTGCCAACAGAATCGGAAACAAATCTTCGTTACGAATTGAATAGTCACTGCCACCAACAAACCAGTCCGACTGGGCGCTGATGTTGACACTCATTGTCAAAACCAAAGTCAAAACTAATAATATCTTCTTCATCTTGTTCTCCTTTCTGTTTATCTGACCACAATTTTCTGCGTTTTCAGCTTGTCGCCGTCAAGCAGCCTTAAAATGTAGACACCGCCCGATGTCAGATTGACCAATTCGTTGCCGCTCACATACTTGCTCATCACAAAGCGTCCCATCAAGTCGAACACCTGCAACTCGCCCTCGCCACTCACCAGCACATCGTCGCCGTTTTGGTAAGCGAACACATCCTGCCCGTCGGCTCCGGCATTGTCGTCAATGTGCACTATAAAACGTTTATCAGTGTCTGCGGGCGAAGCTATGAACGAATATGTCTGTTCAAGCAGCATATCAACATCCTCACCTGTCAGACGGTCAATCAGATGCAGATAGCTGAATGCCCCCTCGGCCTCATAGCTCAAGGTGTATCGGCCGGTTGTCTGGGCCTTGAAGTTGAGGTTGAACACCTTAACATCGCTATCCATTGTCGCAATGGCGTAATCATCACCTTCGCGGTCAATATACAGCATCGGGATATCCGGATTGCGGTGGTCGATTTTGCTCAGGCCGTAACCTTCGGTAAACACGACGTATGTCTCGTCTTCGTAATCGCTGTTGGCCACCATGAATTTAATGCTGTTTTCGTCGTTATTCGAACGCTTTGAAGGCGCCGCATCGGTGTTTCTGATGGTCACCGTTCCGTTTGCATTGGCCTGCACCAACACACCCTCGCAAGGCTTTATCGGCTCATCGGGGTCGCCATCTCTGATGGTTTGCCATTTGCCATTGTTCAAAGGCTTGTAGTATCCGGCATTGAGAATATCGCTTGATATTGCATATCCACTGCCTTTGTGGATACTATGTGTAAACGGGTTGCCGATAATGTTGAAACCTCTCACGTTGGCATTGCTGTGCTTGGCCGACACTTCACATGTGATATCACCTTTATTTGTACCACCAATAAACTCAATCGTGAAATTCTTCAGGTTGCGGTAAAGATAGCCTGTTCCGACTTTCAATTCATTATCCGGGAAATACGTGCTGCTAGTGTTGCTGGTATAACTTCTCCAGTAACTGTTAGGCTCGTCATAATAAAGCAAATCGAAGTTGTACGGTTCGCTGTTGGCGGTGATAATATTGACATTTGCATCCCTGCCCGACAACAAAACATTACTTATCGGCGACGAAATGATTTTCCATCCGCGGATTTCAGCCCTGTCGTCTTTCGATGCCGCCGCAATCTCCTTCATCACCGAAACCGGAAGCGTTGTTGCGGAATACACAAGCTCTCCGCTATCTTGTATGAAGATACAGCCTTCGTCCGAAATCGTTATTGCCGACGCCGTGTATTTCCGACCCGACGGAATGATTATCGGAGCCTTTATCTCATAGGTATTCGAAGATTCCGTGTAAGTTACATAGTTAGTTGAACTGCCGGCCAATCGCCAATATTTATAACCCGTAGCTGTATGTGTCGGCTTTGACCAATCGAACGATGCCGCTAACGCGACTTCGCCGGTTGTCGGTCTTAAAACCCAGTAGTTTAGGTAATTGTCGCTGACAATACACCTTTTAACATTTACGCTTGCATTTTTTAAGCCAGAGGTTATATCGCCCACACTGTTTCTCGACAGACAAATCTTTGAATCAGTGCTAAGATTGCCTCCTTCAACATTTAATTTACCTCCCGTGCCGTCAAAAAACAAATTCTTCTTGATGGCAGTTCCGATGTTGTATTGTATCACAACCTTATCCTTAACATATAAAGTGGCTCCCGACGCCACGAATATACCTCCGGTATTGTCACTCAAATTTTCCGACACTGTGTTGCCGGTTGAACCATTGTTTCTCAAATAAAACTTACCACCATTTACAAATATACCGCCTCCATTATCAGACGATGTGTTTTGTTGAATCTTACATCCGCAGGCATAAACCGTTCCGCCGATTGAATATATGCCGCCGCCCCATCGATGAGCGTTGTTTCTGGAAATAGTGCAGTTGGTAATTGTCAAAGGATTTGAACCGTCATTATGAACGCCGCCGCCATCCGAAGCCGATGCCAGATTATTATGCTCTTCCAATTCATTGTCAACAATGCTGCAATTTTTGATTTGGGCGCCATTCACCTTTACACGGATTCCACCGCCTTTACTGTTACAATAGTTGTCGTGAATATAGACGTTATCAATATACAAACTTGTACCTGTCGCATTCACTCCTCCGCCTCCGCCGTGACTTTTGTTATAACTAAGCTCACCGCCAACCATACGGAACGAACTGCTGCTAAAAACAGCACCGCCTGTGCCATAATCACTGTTACTCAAATAGTTGGCCTCGCAATTTGTCACAACAACATCATACAATTCAAGTTTACCCTTATTGTAGATGCCACCGCCGCTGCCTATATTGTTGCCGCCGGTTATAGTGCCGTCACCATATATTTTTACAGTCGATTTGCTTCCGATATTTAAAACCGAGCCGCTGGCAACGCCGCCATCTTTACCATGCAGGTTTCGGTCAAGTGTACTGCCATTCAAATACAAATAAATGGCACCTGTACCGTCAATTGTAAGTTGTGTGTCATCGCTTCCTGCTCTATAGACTGTTTTTTCACGCAATTTCAACACTTTTGCATTGCCTGTAGCGGTTTTCAGCACAGCAGCCAACTTTGTCCAATCGCTGACATCCACTATATTGTAGCCAACCTCCAAACCCGATCCGTAATAAACACCATTGCCATCACCAGTCGCACTAAATATTATTTTTTTGGTGCCGGTGTTTATAGTATAATTGTAGTCTTCTTTCCATGTCAATTCCTTGCCATAATAAGTGACAACCGGTGCCGGATCAAGCGGATAGCTGGGGTGTTCGGAATAATATGTCGCCATCCCGCTGGCATAGGCTTGGGGCACATAATACGATTGTGTTCCTCGCACATATTTTTTGGCAATTCCGTCGGTGGGCACAGTTTTAGGAGCCTCCTTACCCAATATTTTACCCCCGCTCATATTGTGCCAGCTGGAATCGCCCACTCTCAGATAATATGTTATATTGGAACTTGTACCTATATCTATAGTTGATGGAGTAGCACCGCTTGCCAACTGGTAAAAAGTCTTTATGTCACTGCAACGCATACTCTGATAAGCCTGTGTCGATTCATAAATTTTCAATGTGCACTTATTACCGACCGAGCCCACATAACCCGCCGCCACTCTTGCATTTGGCGCGTCTATTATTCCGTCATAAACGCAAAACTTAAAAGTGGTACTGCTTTCGGCTGCCAAATTTCCGATAAAGCCCGCGCAGTATATAGTACCTGTTGATGAATTTTCTATAGTTACCGAACTTGTGCAGGATGTAAACTGGCTTTTATTGTAAATACTTGAAACAAAACCCGCGGCATATTGATTCGTGGTAGTTATAGTACCATTTACAGTAAGATTCTTTATTTCTATCTGATTAGATCTGCCGTCAATACAACCAAACAATGCAACGTTGTCACCACTCATATTTAATGTTATGGTATGACCATTTCCATCAAAATATCCGGCGAAATAGTTTTCACTGGTTCCAACCGACTCAGTTGCCGCTGCAATATCCGTATCGAGTCGAATGTATTTTCCCTCATAAATAAAGCCGCCAATACCGCCGTTTACATATTCGACAAAGGCGTTCCACAGTTTGATATCATCAATATGATATGGGCTGGCCGAGGTACCGTCTCCCGGCAATGGCTGATCAGCACGTTGACACCAAGCAATTGTTGTTAATAAAACTGCAACAAATGTTAAAAAGAAATTCTTATGTAGCAAATGTTTCATCTTAATTCAACGATTATCAATATCTTCAACCTGCAAATATACCTCAAAAATTTAAATAATTCACAGCAATTATTTGAAAAAGTTTTCAACAAGCAAAAGAGTTATCAACAAAGAAGCCCATCCATACGGACAGGCTTAAGTCTAACGACTAGAGACTAACGACTAGCGACTCTTCTTACGAGCGGCGTAGCCTGCTCCAAGCGCTGTCAGCACCAGCAGTCCGCTGCCAAGCGGCGTCGTTGCAGACTGGTCGGTGTTCCATGCACCGACATTGCCTGTAACAATCACCGGAAGCACCGTGCTGATGTCACGTGAGCCGCTGTTGTCAAACCCGCTGACAAACCAGTCACTTTGAGCGTTAGCACCAAATGTCATTGTCAAAACTATAGCGATTGCAATTATGATCTTTTTCATGATTTTTCCCTCCATATTATTTATTTGACAACAATTTTTTGTGACACTTCATTCAATCTGAAAATGTAAACGCCTGTCTGCAGAGACGATGTGCACATCGTCTGTACACCGTCGATATGCTGTGTCATCACCATTCGTCCCATCAGATCGAACACCTGCAGCTCGCCTTGGCCGCTGACCACGATGTCGTTGCCGCTCTGGTAGGCGAAGCTCTGGTCGCCGTCGCTGCTGCCCGAAGAGCCCAAGCGCACCACAAAGCGATCCTTGCTGTCGCTTGGCATGCCGATGAATGAATACTCACCCTTGGCAAGCAGATCGATGTCGCTGCCTTCCACCTTGTCGTACAGGTGCAGATAGCTGAACTCACCCTGCGGCTTCACGCTCAATGTGTAACGTCCCATTGTAGCAGCCTCAAAGTGCAGATCGAAAGCTTTGGTCTCCTTGCTCAAAGTTGCAATAGCGTAGCTTTCATCATCCTGATGTATGTAAAGCATAGGAACATCCTCGTTCATATGTTCAATCTTATTCAAACCGGCGCCATCAATAAACATGGCGTATGCAACATCACTATACTCATTGTTAGCTATTTCAAACGTGATATTTCCATATCCCGATTCACCGCGACTCTTGGTCGGAGGAGTATACGACGCTGCCGCATTTGTGGTATTCGTGATTATCAAATCATGTGCCGAAGTAGTCTGAACAAGAATACCGTCGCAAGGTTTAATAGGGTTGTTGTATCCGATCTTGGCCTCAAAAGCATCAGCAGCACTGTTCAACACGTAATAACCAACGGCAAGATTTTCGTCATTAATTGCAGGTGCATCACCTTCCGCCTGATATTCATCGTTTTTATAGATATTATGCGAATACGGATTACCGATAAGGTGGAAACCTTTAAATTCATTGGTTCCGGAATACGACAGAGGATATGTTACTATCCATGTGTTATCTTCTTCTCCACCTCCGATTCTGGTTCCAACATTAAGCGTTCCTTCCATTATGATGGTGTAACCCCACAAAACAGAATTACGATAAAGGTATCCGCGACCATTAGTGAATCTTGTGAAATCGCCATGACCTGCCCTGAAATTCTCCCACTGTAACGTCGCAGCCTCATTGAAACGGTATAAGTCGTATGTTATCGAAGGGTCAGATGTCGGAACCTCTGTTGTAATGACATTTGTATTGTCTTCAATATAAGGGTTGTTGATAGCTGATGATATGAGATACCATTTATTCTGTGTGGTTTTCTTTTTCACTGTAGCTTCAACGTTTTCCGATGTTGTGATAACCTGTCCGCCGTCCTCAATAACGAGTCTAACCGGATCGTCGTTGTTTATAAACTCTGCAGTCAATGTAGAATTTTCTTGAATATAAAGACAACCTTCACCGCTGAAACTGATAGTGTTTGCTGTAACATTGCCTTCAACAACACTCACTGGTTTTAAAATTTCATAGCTAAATGGTTCAGCGTCTCCTGTTTTGTTGTAATCAGTGCCATCTACACAATCAGTCCATGCCTTAGGAGCAGCAAATTGCGCTTCGTTAGGTGAACCGCCTGTTTGTGAAATTTCAAATGAGGCATCATCGGTAACAAAATTGGCTACAGTTCCACCGTTTGCATAAAGACCCGTTGTGAAAACTCCAGCAAAATCTGAGGAGAAATTCTTAAACACGGCTATTTTTGATTTGCTGTCAAAATATGGAAGGATTTCAATCACTCCATCACTTGATGGGTCAGCAATATAAACATTTTTAAATGATTTTTCACCATTAACTTGCGCCACGTAATTGTCAAAAATCGTGACATTACCTGTAAGTTGTAATTTCGCACCTTTATTGACATATATACCGCCAGTGCCTGCGTATGCGTTATTTCCTGTAATCAATCCGCCATCCATTGTAAATGTGCCGCTATACAGATAAGCACCGGCGCCTTGGCTGTTAACATTATCCATATAAGAGCCATTAATAGTAATCTCACAATTCTTAGCCGTTATTGTGCCTTTATTTTGATATAGTCCACTACCCTGCAAATTTGATGTGTTTCCAGTAATAGCATTGTTTTCCATATACAAATTGCCGGCTTCCATATATATGCCTCCGCCTTGTGCAGCTTGTACAACTTCATAAGCTGTTACAAAATTTCCAACAATGTTACTATTTGTGATACTTGCGGTAACATTATCCTTTGTTCTCACACGAACTCCACCACCCTTACTTTCGCTTACATTTTGGTAAAAATAATCATCATCTAAAACAAACACCGAAGCGTCTTGTCCGTAAACACCTCCACCGCCGCCTTCTGCGGTATTACCTGTAACATAACATCCATTCATTGTCAAAGAACTTTCAGTTCCGCTAAATACACCGCCACCACGGCCACTGGCATCTTCACCATCTTTCTTTAAACAACGATTTCCGCTAATATAAACACTATTAAGAGTCAGAGTTCCAAGATTATATATACCTCCGCCATCAAATTCGGCTCCAGTTCCTTTGTTGTATCCGCCGGTTATAGTACCATTACCATTAATAGTAAGTGTGTTGTTTTTTTCTATTCTAAAAACATGACCAAGGTTTGCTGAAGCCGATAAATGACGGTCAACAGTATGACCGTTTAAATTCAGTGTAACAGTACGGTTGCCACTAACCACCAACGAGCCATCGCTCGGTCCAGCTGTAACGTCAGCAACCAGATCAACTATACCGTTGATTTTCAATGCGGCGTTCAAATCAGT
This sequence comes from Bacteroidales bacterium, assembly GCA_017616735.1. Classification (GTDB taxonomy): domain Bacteria; phylum Bacteroidota; class Bacteroidia; order Bacteroidales; family F082; genus Limimorpha. The sequence goes on along the minus strand of JAFZXP010000059.1, from coordinate 3,405 downwards.
CCAATTGTCAACAATTCTTGTGGTTACCGAGCCATAGAAATTATTTCCGTTCTCACCATTAATTGTATATGGATTACTGGTTGCACTAACCGAAAAGTCAGTGCCTCTTGTCAGTTTGCTACCGTACAAAGCCATAACCGGAGCCTTTCCACCTGCGACAGTCTCTAAGCTTAATATTACGGCAGCTGGAACATAACGGTTATCGTATTTCTTTGAAATATAATTGGCAGGAGCTTCTGTCGGAGCTTCTACACCCTGAGCAGCCTCATCATCAGTGTTATTTATCAAATAATATGTATGATAGAATAATGTCGGAACCTTGCTGCCTCTATGGAAGTTGGCTGTCTTGCCTTTTACGGAAATAGTTCCATTCATACAACAGTTGACATAAATCATATCTCTTGTAAAATCAATACCTTGTGGTACTATTACGTTACCGATAAAACCCGAACATATTTCGGTGTCTTTCGTTGTCTTACCATCTAAAATACTGCCATCGAACATACAATTTCTGAATCTCAAATAACCGCTTTCCGATGACCTTATTTCTCCCGCGAAACCACCGTAATAACAATCACCTGATATATGTGAGCAGTTGATATTCACACTGCTGGTACAGTTAACAATATTACCTTTACTACTAGCATAAAAATAACCGATCAATCCTCCAACATATTTTTTTGCTGAGATAATCGTTCCATCAACGGTAAGATTCATTATCGTAGCGTCTTCAACATAACGGAATGGAGCGCAATAGTCTTCGTTGAACGGGCTCTCGGCAGATCCTTTAGTGAATGTAATTTTATGCCAATTGCCGTCAAAAGTCCCTTTAAATCTATTGCTGTTTGTTCCAACCATCTCAGAAACCGAAATATTGTCGGTGAGCTGATAATACTTTCTAACATCAAGTCCATGGCCAACTCTTTCAGCAAAAACATTCCAATCGGCTTCACTGGTAATCAAATAAGGACTTGATTCAGTACCCTCGCCGCTCAGATGATCAGAAACGACTGAAAACTCCGTGTAAGTTGAACCATAATAATTATTGCCAGTTTCACCTGAAACAGTAAGTTTATAATCACCTCTGTTAACAACCGTACTTGCCACATCGTTAAGGGTTATCGAAACGGTATAGTTAGCGGCGGCTAATGTCGCTCCAAAGAATTTCACTGTATTAGTGACAGTTATTGCATTGCCTGTGTAAGTATAAAAATCCTCAACTCCATCAATCTCTGCCTTTCCGTCAACATAATAGTCGTTACCATCCATCAAGTTCATCTTTTTCGACAATACTTTGGCTGGTTGTGATGTATATGCTTGATACCCTTGATCTGATGAACCAATCTTATATGTATAATAACCTCCTGTTATAGTTATATTACCACTACCAGATACCAAATTACTTCCTTTGCTTACAGATGTTTCAGCCGCAGGCTTGAATAAACAATTGTTGATATTTTTAGTGCCGCTTCCGCTTGCGCAAAAACCCGCACAATTTTCATTGGCAACGAGTTTCCCATCATAAATGCATCGTGTAAGGTTTAAGTTGGCTGCTTCAACTGCAAAACCGCTGCATAAATCCTTTCCTGTGGCAATAATGTTTGCACTAACTGTAACATCCTGCACTGTCGAAGTTCCAGAGCTCTTACCGATAAGTCCAGATGCTCTATCTTTTGAAGAATAAATTGCTCCCGCAATGTTCAAATCTTTAATTGTCGCACCGTCGATATATCGGAATGGTGCACAATACTCTTCATCAAAAGGAGTTTCGTTGGTCCCCTTGTTAAAAGTGAGGGTGTATTTCGTTTCGCCATTCTTTCCGATAAATGTTCCTTTGAAAGGATTTTCATCGGTTCCAACCATTTCCGAAACTTCAATATCTGCGGTAAGTTTATAGAACTTGTCATTGAACTGGGTACTGCCGCCACTAACCGCAGCAGCAAAAGCGTCCCAAATAGTAGCGCTTGGAATCTGGTATGGATCAGCTTCAGTTCCAGCACCGCTAATTGCAACGATAACAACTGTATGTGATCCCACATAATTGGTTTTACCTTCGATAGTAATTGTATGGTTACCAGAAGTGTTTATAGTAGGAGTGTTTGGAATTGAAACCAATGTACCATCTAACTTAATATCGTAGTCTGTGCCACGTGTCAATGTTCTGCAGTAATACTTAACGACTGGTGTAATTTCCACAGGGTGACCTTCTTGGTAAGTATACATTGTATTTTCCAAACCAGTAACCACAACACCAGGAAAATAATAATTGTTTGTGTTATTAGTGTATTTTCTATAAATATCGTCAGTAGGAGCCTCGGCGCTGCTTGCATACGCGTCACCCTGTAAACCATAAGATTCAGGATGAGCTGGTGCAATAATATAATAGGCATTGTCAAAGGTACCACCACCATTAGTGCCTCTATGATATGTAGCGGTATTATTGCCCATAGTTAATGTGCCGGCTTGAATGCAGTTTGTATAAGTTACAGTTCCACCACGCCAACCCATAAAACCTGCCGCTTTTTTTGCAGTAGCACCTGTTATGCTACCTTCGAAAATACAGTCCTCAAAAGTGATCCTACCTGCTTCTTGTTGTCCGATAAAACCGCCGTGTGTTGCGTCACCGTTTCCTGTTAATGTGCTGGTAATATTAATATTACTTATACAATTGCTGATTTTAGTTGTGCCATATGCATAGCCACTCAATCCTCCAGCATATTTATTTCTCGAAACGATTGTTCCCTCAGTATTCAAATTTTTTATTGTAGCTCCATCAATAACACGGAAAGGCGCACAAAGTGCTTCATTGGTAGCGTTTCCAACTTCTCCTTTATTGAAAGTAATAATATGCCCATCGCCCTCAAAAGTACCACTGAATGCCTTATAAGTAGTTCTATTTGTCCAGGTTCCTGCTATGTCGGAAATTGTTATGTCGTTCGTCAACTTGACGTACTTTCCACTATAGCTATATCCGTTGTTAACATCTGTCACAAAAGTGTTCCAGTCGGCAGCACTTGTAATCAAGTATGGATTGTTTTCTGAATTCGCTGCTGAAGGATTTTGCAAACTCAGTGTCTGTCCCCACAAATTTGCGGTTATTAATAATGATAGAATGGCAAAAATGAATTTACTGAAATTAGCTATTCTTTTCATATTCAGATTGTTATATGTTATTATAATCTTTAATTTTTTGGACTGCAAAATTACAAAAAAATCTGATATGCCGGGGTAAGTATTTGAAAAAGTTTGCAATTGGGACAAAACAAAAAAAAGGAACCACATTAGAGTGATTCCTTTAAGGGGGTGGCGACGACCTACTTTCCCACAAGTTAATGCAGTATCATCGGCGCGGCAGGGCTTAACTTCTCTGTTCGGAATGGGAAGAGGTGGGCCTCTGCGCTATAG
>JAFZXP010000058.1 GCA_017616735.1 Bacteroidales bacterium | reverse complement strand
CCTGTTACATTCCGTAGCAGGCCTTCAACTCTTTCCTAATGTTGTCGAGCAAGGATTCGAACCTTGACAGGCAGAACCAAAATCTGCAGTGCTGCCATTACACCACTCGACATCATTCCAATTCTGAATGCGGGTGCAAAATTACGATTTTTTTTGATATAATATATAAAAAAATGAAAAAAATATTTTTTTGGCTTCTGTCTGTAATATTTGTTTATTTTTGCAGTTTTAATACAAAAAATTTTCAAGATAAGCATGAACTTTAAAAAACTTAACAACATAGTCGGTTGGGGCGTGTTTCTGATTGCAACAATCGTCTATTTGCTTACGATGGAGCCTACCGTCAGCTGGTGGGACTGCGGCGAGTATATTTCAACGGCTTACAAATTGCAGGTCGGCCATCCGCCAGGAGCGCCTATGTTCCAGTTGATCGGCCGTTTCTTCACCTTGTTTGCCTTTGGCGATGTCACCAAGGTGGCAATGATGATCAACATCATGTCGTGCCTCTGCTCAAGCTTCACGATTTTGTTCCTTTTCTGGACTATTTCAATGCTTGCGCAGAAGATTTGGATGCGCGACGGTGAAAAAGCTTCAGACAATAACAAACTGGCAGTGCTGGCAGCTTCGGCAATCGGAGCCTTGGCTTACACATTCACCGACTCGTTCTGGTTCAATGCGGTTGAAGGCGAGGTTTACGCAATGTCGTCGTTTTTGACAGCCATCACATTCTGGGCGATTCTGAAGTGGGAACAGGTTTCGGACGAACCCAATCACTATCGCTGGCTGATTTTCATTGCTTACGTCATTGGCTTGTCAATCGGTGTGCATTTGCTGAATTTGCTGACAATTCCCGCGATTACTTATATCGTATATTTCAAAAAATACAAATTCACTTGGAAAGGTTTTATTTGGTCAGGCATCATTGCTGTGGCTATCACTGGTTTTATCCAGGTGATTCTGGTTCCGGCTATTGTTTCGTTGGCCGGCAAGTTTGAGCTGTTCTTTGTCAACTCAATAGGCCTGCCGTTCAATTTTGGCACCATCTTCTATTTCATTCTTCTGATTGCGTTGATTGTCTGGGGATTATGGTATACGACAAAGCGAAACAAACCGATATGGAATACGGTGATTCTGTCGTTCATGTTCATTCTGATCGGCTATTCGTCGTTCTTCATGCTTGTGATTCGTGCCAACGCCAACACGCCTATCAACGAGAATGAGCCAAACGACGCCGTTTCGCTGCTGTCATATCTGAAACGTGAACAGTACGGCAGCTGGCCTTTGCTTTACGGACAGTATTACACTGCCAAGCCATACGACGTGACAGAGGGCTCACCTATATATTATAAGGACCACAAGAAAGGCAAATACGTGGAAGTGGCCAAAAACTTCGGTGAATATGTTTACGACAGCAATGTGATGACTATTTTCCCTCGTATGTGGAACGGCTCAAAGAAGACATTCACCAACACTTACGAGCGTTACATCGACAAGTCGAAGATGCATGTCACCACACAGAAAAAGGCTAACGGCAGTTCTGAACGTGTCATGATTCCGACTTTTGGTCAGAACCTGCGGTTCTTCTTGGATTACCAGTGCGGCTGGATGTTCTGGCGCTATTTCATGTGGAATTTCGTTGGTCGTCAGAACGATACCGAGGGCCAGGGCGAGATAGAAAACGGCAACTGGGTGAGCGGCATCGGATTCATCGACAATCCGCGCTTGGGCAACCAGAGCGATTTGCCGCGCAGCAAGCAGAGCCCGGCCAACACCAAATACTATTTCCTGCCGTTGCTGCTTGGCTTGATAGGTTTGCTTTATCAGGTGAAGTATGACCCGAAGAACTGCTGGGTGGTGTTCCTGCTGTTCTTTATGACTGGTTTGGCAATCATTATCTACCTCAACCAGACGCCTTATCAGCCGCGCGAACGCGACTACTCATATGCCGGTGCATTCTACGCTTTCGCGATTTGGATTGGATTCGGATTGCTGGGTATCATCAACGGTTTGCAGCAAGTGGTTAAAAACAGGTCGGTTGCCTTGATTGTAGCTACCGCCGCCTGTCTGTTTGTGCCGATTCTGATGGCTGCTCAAGGCTGGGAAGGCCACAACCGCGCGGGCAAGACTTCGGCTTTGGACTGGGGTAAGAACTACCTGACTGAATTGCCCGAAAACGCTGTAATTTTCACACGTGGCGACAATGACACATTCCCGCTTTGGTATGTGCAGGAGGTGGAAGGCTACCGCACCGACGTACGCGTTTGCAACTTCATGCTTTCGTCGGGTTATTGGTATGTTCACCAGATGGGCCGTAAGATTTACAAATCGGAGCGCATGCCGCTCTCGCTTACACCCGAGCAGTACGACAACGGCATTCATGAGAATGTGTTTATTGAGAGCGTGTTCGAGGGTCCTGTCGAGTTGAAAGACGCCATCGACTTTGTCCGCAGCGACAATCCGCGCACCAAAGCCACCGACGGCAATGGCAACCGTGTTGACTATCTGCCTGCGCGCAAGCTGAAGATTACCGTCGACAAAGAGAAGGTGGTAGCCAACGGCATAGTGCCTGAGAGCATGAAAGACCAGATTGTCGACGAGATAGTGTGGACTATCCCTGACAAGGTGTCGTATCTGACCAAAAACGAGCTGATGTTGCTCGACTTCATGGCAACCAACAATTGGGATAGATGTGTTTACTTTACCAGTTTGAACGATATTTCCAACATTCTGGGTATTGACAAATACTTGCATCAGGAAGGGTTGTCGCATCGTTTCATGCCGGTGTTGGCATCTGATTATCATGCCGGTGCTGGCGGAGTGTTTGTGGATGGCTCGTACGACCTGCTGGTCAACAACACACGCTGGGGCAATCTCAACGATCCGAAGGTTACCATCGACCCAGAAAGCGCTCGTAACGTGCCTTACGTCAAGATGGCATACATGCGCCTTGCACAGTCACTGGTCAACCGCAAGAGATACGACGAGGCTGTCACTGTGATGGATAAATGTCTGGAATTCTTCCCCGACGAGAGAATACCTTACGGTTTCTACTATGAGGGCTATTTCCCCGACTTCTATTATCGTTGCGGCGCCACCGAAAAAGGTGACGATGTGCTGAAAAAGATTGCGGCCAACGCCATCGACAATCTGCGCTACTACAATACGCTTGAGCCGAAGTTCATAGAGTATTACAAGGACGACATCCACGAAGACCTGTCGTTGCTCAACACTATGGCCGACACTGCAAAGCGCAACCGACGCTACGACATACAGGACGAACTCGACAAAAAAGTTGATGAATACTTGGATGTCTTTATGAAGTACTTGTAATTAGAAGCAAGAAGTAAGAAGTGAGAAGCAAAAAGTTAATTTTTGCTTCTCACTTCTTTTTTGTAGCTGCGGATCATGTAGTAGATGCCGGCTATCAGCAACGGAATTGAGAGCCATTGTCCCATGTCGAGCACCATGTTGTTTTCAAACTCCACCTGCGGCTGTTTGATGAATTCTATAAGGATTCTTGAGCCAAATATCACTGTGCAGAACAACCCGAAGAAAAAGCCCTGACGACGGTTGATGATGTCGGTTTTGCGATAGAGATACATCAAAACAATAAACATCGCCACGCAGAACAAAGCTTCGTAGATTTGGGTGGGATGGCAAGCCGGAATCATCTCCAACGGTGTGCCGGGAGCCCAGTCGCGTACAAACTTGAAGCCCCACGGCAGGGTGGTGGGGTTACCGTAAATCTCTGAATTCATAAGATTGCCTGTGCGGATGAAAGCACCTCCGATAGATACCGCTATCACCACTCGGTCGAGCAGCCAGAGCATTGTTTTCTTGATTTTTCTGGAATAAATCCAAAGGCCGAGCAATATGCCTATGGCTCCGCCGTGGCTGGCCAGGCCGCCTTCCCAAATGTACAGTATTTTAACGGGATTGGAGAGATAATAATCGGGTTCGTAAAACAGGCAGTGCCCCAAGCGAGCGCCTACTACGACGAAAACCAGCATGTACATTACGATTTTGTCGACCCATTCTTCGCCTATGCCTTCTTTGCGGTAAATCATCCTCATGATGTAATAACCCACCACAAATACCATAGCCCATAAAAGGCCGTACCAGGCTATCGGGCGTCCGCCAAGCAAAGGGAAGCCATCCGGAAAAGTGAAGATGAAAGGGTTAACGTCCCATACGATGTAGCTTAAAGTCATTTTTTAATGTTTATTGGTTATTGTTTATTGGTTATAGAAACTAAAGATGAAGGTCTAAAACATCATTGTCGTTGAATCTTTCTCTGATGTTTATTTTTGGAATTTTGACCTTATCTAATTGAAAATCACTTTGTTTGCACCAATTGAAACAGCCGGCTTCGCTCAGATGCCTTGCCAGATACTCTTGCTCGGTTTGGCCGGGGGTAGGCACCAGGTAGGCGTTTCTGCCAAGCCGGATGAGATCCATCAGCGATGAATAACCGCCACGGCAGATGATGTTCTCGGCGCTGTCAACCAACTGTACAAACATTTCATCGTCAACATGGTTGAACATGCTGACATTGTCTGAAATGTCGCCGGGAAGATCGTAAGTGTCGGGTTTAGCTCTTAGAATCAATACATTGTCTTTGATTTGAGCGGCTTGTTTCAACACTATATCTTCAAACATGGTTCTTTGTGGCTCGGGCCCTGACAGAATCACCAGATATTTATTGTCTTTTTCGGTTTCGTCCTGATTGCACGGCTCAAAACGGCTCAACAAACCGATGTATTTGGTTTTGAACTTGCGGATGGCCGGATGCGACAGCTTGCCCGACAGCGACGGCTCGTCGGCCTGATCGGGCACCCAAATCTCATCGTACTTTCGTAAATAGCTGTTGTTGAACCAATTGACCAGCGGCATCGTGAACCGCCAAAACTTGGGCACTTGAATGTGCAACTGGTGAGTGATGAAAACCGACGGCACTTGTCGACTCCAGCAACCGAAACGATTGTCGGAAATCACCATGTCGATACCGTGGCTTTTGACAATCTGCTCCACGGCTTTGTGGTCTTTGCGAAAATCCCTCAGAGCCCCCGGAAATGCTGTCATCAGTTTGAATACCTGAGAGTTGGAGCGACTGTATTTGGGTGAGAATCCGGGCAGTTTTATGAAATCCATGTCGGGAAATTCCTTCTGCAAAAATGCCAGCGGACCTTCGTCGGCGGCAATAATCACCTTGTGTCCTTGACTTGCCAAAGACTTAATGATTGGAACACAACGTGTTGCGTGCCCCAAGCCCCAGTTCAAAGGACATATCAGAATGTTTTTTCCCAACGGTTTTTATTTTTTGCAAAGATAATGCTTTTATTAATATGGTATGTCCATTTTGAGATGTTAATTTTTTATTACAAAGTAATGTTTTTTTAACAAAAATGTTAATAAAAATTAACATAAAATATTGAAAATCAATGTTGTATGTATTAAAATAGTTCTTATCTTTGCGGCATGGAAAGACGTAAATTATATGAAATCGCTCTCACGCTTTTGCCCGGAATAGGGTATGTGAACAGCAAGAAGCTGGTGGCCTACTGCGGTGGTGCCGAAGCAGTGTTTTGTGAGTCGAGAAAGGCTCTGGAACAGATACCGGGCATCAAGCCTGAAACTGTTGACGGTATTGTGTCGCACAAAATGTTTGACCGAGTTGAACAGGAGTTTGTTTTTATCGAGAAAAATGGTATCAAGCCGTTGTACTATCTTGATGCTGACTATCCGAAACGGCTGCAACACTGCGCTGACTGTCCGTTGGTGCTATATTACAAAGGTAATGCCAACTTAAACGCGGCAAAGGTGATGGGCATGGTCGGCACCCGTAATATCACCGATTACGGACGATTTATGGCCGAAAAAATAATCGAAGAGATTTCGAGCAATAATATATTGATAATCAGTGGATTGGCGTATGGTGTGGATGCCATGGCACACAGCGCCGCCTTGAAATATAATCTTGCTACCGTGGGTGTGCTGGGACATGGAATGCAAACTATTTATCCGGCAAAAAACAGAAAATTGGCAATTGAAATGCTTGAGAAAGGAGGTGTTTTAACTGAGTTTATGAGCGGAACGATGCCGCTGCGCGAGAATTTTCCGCAACGCAACCGAATTGTGTCGGGTATGGTCGACTGTCTGGTGGTGGTTGAAAGCGCAATCAAAGGCGGAGCGATGATAACTGCTGACATAGCCAACTCCTATGATAGAGAAGTGTTTGCCGTGCCAGGGCGGATAGGCGATATCTACAGTGAGGGGTGCAACATGCTAATCATGACCAACAAGGCGCATCTGGTGACAGGTGCCGCTGATATCAGCCGTGTGATGAATTGGGACATCGACACCAAGACTGTGGCCAAGCAAATGCGGCTGTTCCGCGATTTTAGCGACGATGAGCAAAAGGTGATGGATGTCTTTGCCGATAAAAAGACTGTACAGCTCGACGATATCATAGTCGGAACCGATCTTTCGCCTTCAAAAATAGCGTCGGTGCTGCTGTCGCTTGAGTTCGACGGGGTGCTGACGGCTCTTCCGGGAAAACGTTATCAAAAGTTGTGACATAATTCAATAAAAATCCGTACCTTTGCATCGAATTTTTCAAAAACGATGCCGATAGGAAGAGTTATCAAGTCAACTGGAAGCTGGTATGACGTTCAGGACGATGCCGGACAGGTGGTATTGTGCCGCTTGAGAGGCAAGATACGCCTTGACGGATTGCGCACTACCAACCCAGTGGCTGTGGGCGATTTGGTTAATTTTGAAAAAGAACGCGACAAGGATACTTGCGTTATCGACAAGATTTTGCCTCGCAACAACGTGATAGTCCGCAAGTCGGTCAATCTGTCGAAAGAATCGCATATCATAGCTGCCAACGTGGATCAGGCCATACTTGTGGCCACCATAGCGCAGCCACGCACTTCGACAGGTTTTATCGACCGTTTTACGGTGACTGCCGAGGCTTATCATATCCCTGTTGTCATAGTGTTCAACAAATGCGATATCTATGATTCAGAGCAGGTTGCCGCAGCTGAAGAGCTGATGCGTGTTTATAACGGAATCGGTTACGAGTCGTTTATGATATCGGCCAAGACAGGCTACAACTGCGATCGCCTTAAGGCTTTGATGAAAGACAAAAGGAGTATGTTTTCGGGTCATTCGGGTGTAGGCAAATCGGCATTGGTCAACCGATTGGATCCCAGCTTGAATCTTCGTGTGGGTGAGATATCCGAAGTGCACGAAAAAGGAAAGCATACCACCACATACGCCCAAATGTATCCGCTTGGCTTCGGCGGCTATATCATCGACACTCCGGGCATCAAGGAATTCGCTCTTTTCGATATGGAGAAGGATACTTTGGCACAGCGATTCCCCGAGATGCGCGCCGTGATGCACGACTGCCGCTTCAACAACTGCACGCATTTGCATGAGCCTGATTGTGCTGTAAAAGAAGCTGTAAATCAGAATGTTATAGCCGATTGGCGTTATGAGAACTATTGTAACATGATGGATGATTAGCGGCCTATGAAGAGATTTTTGACTATACTGCTCATCCTTTGTTGTGCCTCCGCTTTCGCGCAGGACGACAACGGCTGTTTTGTGGTGTCGAAGATTGATCTGAAAGGCAACAAAGTCACCAAGTTGTCAACAATTCAAAGGGAGATGCTCTTTCGTGAGGGCGACACTATCTGCGATATGGATGTGGTAAAGCAAAGCCGTGAAAACTTGCTCAACACAGCTTTGTTTAACTTTGTCGATTTTGATTGGGTGGATGAAAGTGTGGACTCTAAAGCATTGACAATCAGTGTGGTTGAGCGATGGTATCTGTGGCCTATACCTTATTTGGCGTATGCCGACCGCAATCTGCGTTCGTGGTGGGAGGCCAAGGATTGGACTCGCTTAAGCTACGGATTCGATTTGGTTTACGGCAACCTTTGGGGATTGAAGCACGAACTCGACCTAACTGTAATTGGAGGTTACAACCAAAATTACGGTTTGACATACGATATTCCGTATCTCACTGCCAGACAGCGGCTCGGGATGAGGTTGTCGTCGGGATTCACACGCGATAGGGAAGTGGCCTACATCACCGAAAACGACAAAATCAGCTATTTCAAAGGTGATTCGGAGTATGCACACGAGTCGTTTTACGCCTTTTTGATGCCGTATTACCGCTTCGGATACCGCAACACTTTGTATATGCAGCTAAAATACGACAATCGTTTGTTCAACGACAGTTTGCCCGAGTTGAATCCCGATTTCGGCAACCCTGACGGCACTCGTTTTCAGTATTTTACGGTCACGGCCATATTTAAAAACGATTATCGCGACGATCATAACTATCCCTTGGACGGTCATTATCTGGAATTTGAGCTGACCAAGATAGGCTTAGGGCTGTTCGATTATTCGCCCAACCTGTTTTACGGAAAAATCACCGCCGATTGGTATACTCCGATTGCCGGCAGGTTTTACTGGGCCTCGAATGTCACAGCCAAGTTGTCAGACAGCAATACGGCCCCTTATTTCCTGTCGCAAGGATTGGGCTACAAAAACGACTATGTCAGAGCATTTGATTTGTATGTGGTGGACGCTTTGAATTACGCTATCTGTAAGAATAACCTCAAGTTTGAGATACTCAGGCCGGTTACAAAGCATTTGCCTCTAATTAGAAACGACCGGTTCGGCAAGATACATTTGGCTTTGTACGCCAATTTGTTTTTCGACTTTGCATACACTTGGAATGTGCCGATTCCCGATGGGATGGCTACAAAAATAGCCAACGAGTGGATTTTCGGCACGGGTGTAGGTATAGATTTTGTAACATATTACGATAAAGTGCTGCGTTTGGAGTACGGAGTCAATGCCTTGGGCGAGACAGGGTTTTTCGTACATCTGGTGGCCCCGATATAATTAAAAATAATGAGCTTATGAGAATAGCATTGTATGGCAGGACATTTGATCCTGAATATGAAGGACTTATGAAAGAAGTCATTGACGTGTTGCATGGCGCGGGCGTCGAAACAGTGAAGTTCAACTCGTACGATCAGTTGAAAGGCCAAGTCGACATGCTGTTCTCGTTCGGCGGCGACGGCACTATGCTCGACACTGTTGAACTGGTCCGCGACAGCGGCATCCCTGTGCTCGGCATCAATACCGGACGCCTGGGATTTCTTTCGGGCATAGCACCCGACGAAACCATTGACGCTGTGCACAAGATTCTGTCAGGCGAATACGAGATTGAAAAACGCTCGCTGGTGAGATTGGTGGGGCAGGAGAAGCTGTTCAACGGAATCAACTACGCCCTCAACGAGATGTGCGTAATGCGTAAGGATGGCAGCAGTCTCATAGTCATTCAGGTTTACGTCGACGACAAGCTGCTCAATACTTATTGGGCCGATGGCCTGATTTTGGCCACACCCACTGGTTCCACAGCCTATTCGCTTAGCGTTGGCGGCCCGATTGTCGCTCCCGACAACGACAGTTTCCTGATTACACCTATCGCTGCGCACAATTTAAGCATACGCCCGATTGTCATCTCGGGCAACAGCGTGATTAAGATAAAAGTGGACGGACGCTGCGACGAGTATTCGCTCAGTCTGGACACACGCCGCCATATGGTCGACAAACATCTGGAACTCGAGATTCGCAAGGCTGAATTCAGCTTCAACATGGTCAAACTGCCCGAGAAAGACTTCTTCTCGGCCATCCGTAACAAGCTGTTATGGGGCAATGATGTTAGAAATTGAAAATTTTTTAACATTGTTATTAAATAAAAATGTAAATTTGTCGTTTTATTAGGGTGAAATTTAAATGGCTGACTATCAAGAGGGAAGAAAAATAGACGAATGAAAAATTTGAGAAAGTTCGGTTTAGTTGCGTTGATATTCTTTATTTGCGGGCAATTTTTAGTCCGCAATGAGGCTTCCGCACAGGTAGTTGAAGTGGGCGGATCAGTCGGTTTGTCGTATTATATGGGCGATGTCAACCCCAAGATTCCGTTTGTTCAAAGCAAGCTTGGCTGGGGCGCAATAGTGCGGTTTTACAGCGGTACACGCTGGGCATTCCGCTTTGCCTATTCCAATCTGCAGCTGGCTGGCAGCGACGAGGCTTCAGGCTATCGTCCGGAAAGAGGCCTTTCGTTCACCGACAATGTTAACGATTTTGCCTTAACGGCCGAGTTCAACTTTTTGGATTACTTCACCGGCAGCCGCCGCAGCGGCCTGACTACCTATATATTCGGCGGTGTTTCGGTGCTGACTTTCAATCCTAAGGCCGAAGACGGCACGGAATTGTGCAGTGTGCTGACCGATGTCGATTACGAAGGCATAGTGATTATGAATGGCGAAAGCAAATACAGCAAGCTGGCTGTTTCAATCCCATTCGGCATTGGCATGAAATACAGTTTGTCGCAACGTATCGGGATGGGCGTGGAGTGGCGCTGGCATCTGGCACTCACCGACTGGCTCGACGATTGCCATGCTTACTATCCGACGGTCAACAACCAGTATAGCGACCCTACCAATTTCACGGGCAATTCGGGCGCTGAATACATACAACGCGGCAATCCCGACGATCTCGACTGGTATGGTTACCTCAACCTGTCGCTGACTTATAAATTCTTGCTTCCGACAGGCAAGGATTGTAACATTAAAAGCAAATATAAAAACTTTGAATGATGGAGAGCTTGAAAGATAAGATTATAATGGAACGCCTGCCTCAGCACATAGCTGTCATCATGGATGGCAACGGTCGTTGGGCCAAGCAGCAGGGCAAGATGCGTATCTTTGGTCACCAGCATGGCGTTGAAGCCGTGCGTGCCACCACCGAAGCCTGCGCCGAACTCGGAGTAAAATATCTTACTTTATACGCTTTCTCCACCGAAAACTGGAATCGTTCGACAATTGAAGTCGATGCTTTGATGTCACTGCTGACAAGCGCTCTAAAAAATGAGCTTAAGACATTGAACGACAATAATATACGTTTAAATGCCATAGGCGATTTGAAGCGTCTTCCAAAATCGCAGTACGATGCCTTGATGTACGCTATCGACAACACCAAAAACAACACCCGCATGACGCTTACCCTTTGTCTCAGCTACTCATCGCGTTGGGAGTTGACCAAGATGGTTAAGGATATAGCCGCTGAAGTCAAGCAGGGCAAAATTAACCCTGAGCAAATTGATGAAGCATTGATAGACAATCATTTGGCAACAGCCGGTATGCCTGATCCCGACCTGCTTATCCGCACCAGCGGCGAGGAGCGAATCAGCAACTACCTGTTGTGGCAAATAGCTTATTCTGAACTTTATTTTACAAAGACATTTTGGCCCGATTTTTCGAAGGAAGACCTTTACGAGGCAATTGTCGATTATCAGAACCGTGAACGCAGATTCGGCAAGACAAGTGAACAAATTAAGAAGTAGACAATGACATTTTTGAAGAGATATAATTTTTTGGCCGCAGCCCTGTTGTGTTTGACTATAATCACGACGGGAACTGTGGCGAATGCTCAGATACAGGTTGGCAACGACCTCTCTGACATCGACTATTCTTTTCCGCGTGAATACGAGATTGGCGGTATCACCGTCACCGGAGTGCAATATTTCGATCCGGCTATGGTGGTAATGGTTTCGGGCCTGAATGTCGGCATGAAGGTGAAGGTGCCGGGCGATAAAATCTCGGACGCTATCAGAAAACTGTGGGAGCAAGGCTACTTCGAAGATATTCAGATAACATCGACACAGAAGGTCGCTGGCAAAATATTCCTTAACATCGACTTGAAGGAGCGGCCTCGCATCAGCAAGTTCTCATTCAAAGGTTTCAAAAAGTCGGAGGCCGAAGAAGTGAGAAAGAAAATCAATCTGACACGAGGTGACGTCGCCACCGAACACACCTACAACAAAACTCAGCGCATCATCAAGAATTACTTTGCCGACAAAGGTTTCCTAAACGCTGAAGTCAGCATAGCTCCGGTACCGGATACTACAATGAACAACTATGTGACTCTGATTATCAGTGTCGACAAGAAATCTAAAGTCCGCATTGGCGAGATTGTGGTCAACAACAACGAGGTGCTTAGCGACGCACAAGTGAGAGCGGCAATGAAGGATACCAAGCGACGCGGCAGATTCGACCCTTTGCGTCCGTTGGGAGCAACCATCGTCAATACGGTGTGGGATCTGATCACTTTGAGACCTGTCGATGCTGAAACTGAAGTCATAGAATACGCTACGGAATACGTCAGCCCTCGTATATTCAAGTCGTCACGCTTCAACAAGGATGATTACGAAACCGACAAGAGCCTAATCATCAAGAAGTATAATTCCAAAGGCTATCGTGATGCCAAGATTGTCAAGGATTCAGTCTACGTGATGGATGACAGGAATATCGGAATAATGCTAGATATCAACGAAGGCGATAAATATTATTTCGGCAACATCACATGGGTGGGCAACACCAAATACGACACCGCTACACTCAACCGGGTGCTCGGTATACGCAAAGGCGATGTCTACAACGAAGAGCTTCTTGAGAAAAACCTGACATATACCGAAGGCGGTTACGATATTTCGTCGCTCTACATGGACGACGGTTATCTCTTCTTCCGTGTGGATCCGGTGGAAATCAGAGTCGAGAACGACACCATCGACCTCGAGATGAGAATGGTTGAAGGCGATCAGGCTACAATCAAGCGTGTCACCGTCAAGGGCAACACCAAGACAAACGACAAGATTATACTGCGAGAGATGTATACACGCCCAGGTCAGTTGTACAGCCGCAGCGATATCATCAGAACCGTACGTGAACTCTCGGCTTTGCAGTATTTCGACGCCGAAAAGCTGCTACCCGACATTCAACCCGATCCGCAGGACGGCACGGTTGATATCAACTACATAGTGGAGGAGACACCTAACGATCAGGTGGAGGTTTCGGCCGGATGGGGCTACAACCGACTGATGCTGTCGTTGGGATTGAACCTCAACAACGTGTCATTGCGCAATTTCTTCAAAAAAGACGCTTGGCGCCCGATTCCTCAAGGCGACGGACAGAAGCTGTCGTTCAGAATCCAGACCTACGGTACCACCTATATCAACTACGGCGTGACATTCACCGAGCCTTGGCTTGGCGGCAAGAAGCCTAACGCTCTCACAGTGTCGGTGTACCATTCGTCGTACCGCAACACCTACACCGAAACAACCGGAAGGTTTATGCAGACAGGTCTTTCGGTGGGTATAGGAACCCGTCTGAAATGGCCTGATGACTATTTCACGCTCTACAATGGTGTCAACTTTATCAAGTACAATCTTGACAACTATAAGAGTGTCTTCAACTTCGGTACAGGTAACGGCGACTTTAATTTGATCGGATATAACATCACTTTCGGACGTAACTCGACCAGCAACCCGATATATCCGCGCTATGGTTCGGAGTTTGTGCTTTCTTTGGAACTCACCCCGCCGTATTCGCTCTTCGACGATGTCGACTACTATGCCCAATATCCTGATGAGGACGAAAGAGAAGACGCCATGTTCCACTGGGTGGAATTCCATAAATGGAAATTCAAAGCCGCTTTGTACACCGAGCTCGCCGATAAACTCGTGTTGATGACACGTGCCCGCTTCGGCTTGTTGGGTTATTACAATCCTGATATCGGTGTCACCCCGTTCCAGCGTTTCTGCTTGGGAGGCGACGGACTGACCGGAGCATATAACTTCGATGGACGAGAGCTGATAGGCATGAGAGGTTATGCCAATACATCACTGACGCCTACCTATTCGCTCAACGGCAACGAAGGCGGTAACATATTCGCCAAGTACACAATGGAGTTGCGTTATCCATTGTCACTCAACCCATCGGCCACCATCTATGCGCTGACATTTGTTGAGGCTGGTAACTGCTGGCTCGGATTCGATAAATTCAATCCGTTCGAGCTTTACCGTTCGGCCGGTTTGGGCGTCAGAATTTACCTGCCGATGTTCGGAATGCTTGGCCTCGACTGGGGTTACGGTTTCGACCAGGTGCCAGGTGCCGCCGACGCTTCGGGTAGCCAGTTCCACTTCTCGATTGGCGGTTCAATTGATTAAAAATGAATAAATTAAGAAATATGAAAACAAAAGCATTATTATTACTTGCATTCTGCATGATGTTGGGTGTCAGCACTGTCAAGGCGCAGGGCAATCAGAAGATAGCATACGTCGACACTGAGTACATTTTGCAGAACATCCCTGAATACGGCGATGCTCAGGAGGAGATAAACCAGATGTCGGTGAACTGGGAAAAAGAAATCAGAGACTTGCGCACCAAGCTCGACAAGATGAAACGCGACTATCAGACCGAATCGGTGCTTCTGTCTGACGATATGAAAAACAAGAAAGAAGCCGCAATCGCAGCCAAGGAGCAGGAGATGGCATCGCTTCAGATGCAGTATTTCGGCCCCGACGGACAGTTGTTTGCCAAACGTACCGAGCTGATTCAGCCTATTCAGGAAAAAATCTACAATGCCATCAACCAGGTGGCGCAGATAAAAGGCTATGCGTTTGTGCTCGACAAAGCCGCCGGCACCACCATTCTTTACTGCACCGACAAGTTCGATATCAGCGACGACGTTCTCGATGAAATAGGCAATGTGATGCAAACCGTGCGCCGTCAGGATAGAAAGCGTTCAAGCAACGCAGGCGGCGGCTCCGAACCTAAGAAGAAATAACATCCAATAGGAAAAATATTACTGCTGTTAAAGAAAAAATATTATCTTTGCAGCAAAATTTGAAAATAATTAAAATTAAATAGAAATGAAAAGATTAACAAAAGTATTGGCATTGATTGTGTTGGCGCTCGGTATCAGCTTCGGCGCAAACGCACAGGGACAGAAAATTGGTTATGTTGACTCACAGAGCATCATCGACATGATGCCGGAGGGAGCAAAGATTCAGCAGGATTTGCAGGCTTACTACAGCGAGCTTCAGGCTGAGCTTCAGGCCATGGCAACAGAATATCAGAACAAACTCAGAGACTACGAGGCTAATTCAGCCACAATGTCAAACATTCTCCGTCAATCAAAGGAAAAGGAAATACTTGACCTTCAGGGTCGTATCCAGGATTTCCAGAACAACGCCGAGAGCGATTTCGCCGCTAAGCAGGAAGAACTTTCAAAACCTATGCTCGACAAGATTAAGAAAGCTATAGACGATGTTGTTAAAGCTAAAGGTTTGGCATACGTGTTTGAAAAGACCGTCATCCTTTCAATTGGTGACAACGCTATCGATGTAACTGCCGACGTCAAAGCAAAACTCGGTCTCAATTAGTTGAAAGTTGATAGTTGAAAGTTGAAAGTTAAAAGTTGAAAGTTAAGAGAGAGGGACTCACGCAGTGAGTCCCTCTCTCTTATTCTGTTTTCCGTCTTCTATTTAAACTTTACTTTAGCGAACCGGAAGGCTTTGGTTATGAATTTTGGAAGGGGCTTGTAGTCGTCGCGTTTCTTCAGACTCACGCCGAAACTCTTGAAGATCGGTATCTTGAATGTTTCGACAAACTCAATCAGTGCGCCGTCGGGGTCTTCCACATAAGTGAAACGTCCATTGGCGTTGCCCATGTCGAAATTTTCGCCGCTGTCGCACACAAAATCGTGACCTAAAGCCTTGGCGTCTTCACGCACCTTCTCCATGTTGCGGATATCGAAGCAGAGATGTATGAATCCGGGGTCGCCCCACCAACGGCCTTCAAGGGTCTTGCGGCCTTCAATCTCAAAGTTCTGCACCAATTCCAAGTGTGACGGGCCCATGATGTCGCTCAGAGGTCCCAATATCGGCTTTGAGCGTTTAAGCTCGACGCGGCGCATTTTGCAGCTGCCGCCGTTGAGGCATTTCAAATCGTCGAAAACATCGGTTTGGTCGAAGGCTACGATATCGTAATCGAGTAGCTTGCTGTAAAACTCTATAGATTTGTCCATATCCGAAACGCCTATCACCACGCCGTTCGATCCGCCTGTCAGCAAATCCACATTCATGAAGATGTAACCGTCTTTCTCTATCTCGAAGATGTTATCCCACGGATCTTGGATGTAGAAATGCTCCACACCGAGAGGAGAGAGGTTGATTTCGCTCAATATCTTGATGTCGTTGTCTTTGAAATACTGATACGCTTTCTGGACATCGGGGCATTTCACCTTGCAGATGTTGATGCCATAGTCGCCTATACGCAAAGCTTCCTTTGGATAAACCACTTTGCGTCCTTTGGGCTGCCAGATTTCAAATCCGCCGCCGCCGCGCTCGGCCAGCGCCAGTATGGCGTGTCTGGGCTGAGGCTTGCCGCCGGTGTAAGGGAGCATACGTTCGGCCACACCGTCGTCGTCGACAACTTTAAGTCTGATGTTGAGATGTTTGTTGTACCATTGCCAGGCTGTCATGAGATCCTCGACCCCTATGCCTACCTGCTGTATTCCGCAGATAACCTTTTCTTTCTGTTGATCTTTCATATTATGATTTCCAAATCAGGTTGGAGATATTTTGTTTGCAATCTTGTAATAAAGCCAAGGGATATACCTATTAATATAGGCCATCAGCAGCTCGCCTTTGCCAATAAGCTTGCGATGACGCTGACGTTTGATAGCCTTGACGGCTCTGGCTGCGGCCTTGTCGACATCCAAACCTTTGGCTTGGCCCGGATCCATCTTGGCATATTTTTCGCCATTGCCCATCAGGGCGCTTTTGCTGATAGGAGTGTTGATTCGCCCAGGGATAAGGAATGTGACGTGTATGTTGGGATATTCCAAATCAAGCGACTCGAAAAAGCCGAACAGGGCATGCTTTGAGGCACAATACGAAGTGCGAAGCGGGAATCCGAACAGCCCGGCCAGAGATGTCGTCACCGACATGCTTACGTTTTCTTTTGCCAGTATCTCGTCTTTGAACTGCTTGACAAGATAGACGCTGCTCCAGTAATTCACCTGCATTATGCGCTGGTCGATGGTAAAATCGGTGTCCAGTCCGCGGTCGCGTTGTGAGATGCCTGCGTTGAGAACGTAAAGGTCGATGCTGAAGCCTGTCGACTTTATCTCATTCACGAGTTCGTGGATAGAGGCAAACTCGCCGAAGTTGCATTCCTTGTAATAAACCGTGACACCCTCTTGCTCGCATGTCTCTTTGGTCTGGCGCAACTGATCCTCGCCGAGCCCGGTAAGGAAAAGGTTGCATTTTTCTTTGGCCAGACGGCGCGCAATGGCAGCCCCGATGCCCGAACTGGCACCGGTGACTAAGGCGTTTTTATCTCGTAAATCAATCACTTTTGTACAAATAGGCTGCAAAATTAAGAAAAAAATCAAAATACTTGTGTGTTGTTCAAATTTTTGTAAATATTTTTACTATTTTTGCACTTGTAAATAAATATATCAACAAATGGAAATTTTTGAAAGAATAGCTCATGATTCAGGTGGTCCGATCGGACAGTACATGGACCACATTCACGGATATTTCGCTTTCCCGCGTCTGGAAGGTGAACTCGGACCTCACATGCGTTTCAACGGTATTGACGTTTTGTGCTGGAGTTTAAATAACTACCTCGGTTTGGCCAACCATCCCGAGATTAGAAAAGTGGATGCCGAGGCAGCAGCCCGCTGGGGCTTGGCTTACCCTATGGGCGCCCGCATGATGAGCGGTAACACCCGTTTGCACGAACGCCTTGAGCGCGAACTGGCCGACTTCGAGCGCAAAGAAGACGCTTACGAGTTCAATTTTGGTTATCAGGGTATTGTTTCGACCATCGATGCTCTTTGCACACGCAACGATGTCATAGTTTTTGACGCTGAGGCTCACGCCTGCCTGATTGATGGTAAACGTTTGCACATGGGACAATCATTCCACTTCAAGCACAACGATATTGAAAGCTGCGACAAGATGTTGGCACGTGCTACCGAGGTTGTCAAGAAAACCGGCGGCGGCATTTTGCTCATCACCGAGGGCGTGTTCGGCATGACCGGCGCTTTGGGTATTCTTGACCAGATTGTGGAATTGAAGAAGAAGTATAAATTCCGCATCTTGATAGACGACGCTCACGGCTTTGGCTGCATGGGCCCGACAGGACGCGGCACATCGGAGCACTTCGGCGTGATGGACGAAATCGATCTTTACATCGGCGCATATGCCAAGTCGATGGCCATCATCGGAGGTTTCGTGGCAGGACCTAAATATGTTATCGATTACCTGCGTTACAACATGCGTTCGCAGATGTACGCTAAATCGTTGCCGATGCCTATTGTCGAAGGCTGCTTGAAACGTTTGGAAATCATCCGCGGACCAGAAGGCGATGAGCTGCGTAAGAAACTCTGGACTGTGACACGCACTTTGCAGAACGGTTTCCGTGAACTTGGATTCAACATCGGACCGGCAGAGGCCTGCGTAACGCCTATCTTCCTGCCTGGCAACGAGGTTCAGGCTGCTTGGATAGCACGCGACTTGCGCACCAACTATAAAATCTTCTGCTCAATCGTCACTTATCCGGTCATCCCTCGCGGCATGATCATCTTCCGTATCATCCCGACAGCAGCACACTCTCTCGAAGACGTGCAATACACACTTAATGCCTTCAAGGAAATTAAGGAGAAACTCGCAGCTGGCGAGTACGACAATCCTGAGATGCCTCAGATGGCAATTTTATAATTGATTGATGACTAAATATTTTAAAGATAAGGTTATTATCATAACGGGAGCCAGCTCTGGAATAGGGCTGGCTACCGCTCGTTTGTTCGCTTCGTTAGATGCGAAAGTGGTTATGGCGGCACGTTCTTACGAAAAGCTTCTGGCTTTGCGCGACGAGATGCCTAATCCCGAAAATGTGCTGTGTGTCAAAGCGGACGTGGCTGTGGAAGCCGACTGCAAAAACCTTATCGCCAAGACTGTCGAGCAGTTCGGCCGCATCGACATTCTTGTAAATAACGCCGGCATCTCAATGAGAGCCATGTTCAACGATCTCGACCTGGATGTCATACGTAAACTGATGGACACCAACTTCTGGGGGACCATCTACTGCACTAAGTTCGCCTTGCCGTATCTGCTTGAGTCGAAAGGCAGCGTGGTGGGCGTGATTTCCACGGCAGGATATCTTGGTCTGCCTGGCCGAACAGGCTATTCCGCATCTAAATTCGCCATCAGAGGTTTTCTGAGCACTTTGCGTGTGGAGCACCGCTATGACGGGCTGCATGTGATGGTGTTCGCTCCCGGATTCACTGCATCTGATATCAGAAACAAGGCGTTGCTGGCCGATGGATCGCAACAGGGCATGACGCCTCGCAATGAAAACAAGATGATGACAGCTGAGCGAGTGGCTCAAAAAATGGCATACGGATTGAGATTCCGCAAAAAAGAGATGCTCCTCACACCTGTCGGGAAAATAACAAAGTTCTTTACATATGCGCTGCCGTGGTTTGCCGAGTGGTGCGAATATAAAATAATGGCCAAAGAACCGGAAAGTCCGATAAAAAAGAAATAAAACTGTTAAGATTATGATGCTCATTAAAGAAATTGCGGTCTATATCAATATTCTCAATTCGAGAATAAAAAAGTGTTTTTTTGATAAGCTTCAGGAAAATGGCATTAACATGACGCCCGAACAGTATCTGGTGATGGATATTCTATGGGGTGAACAATCGATTTCCCAACAAAAGATTGCCGATATTATCAAGAAAGACAAGAATTCGGTGACAAAATTCATCGATTCGCTTGAAAAAAACAATCTTGTGCGCCGCTCAATCGACAGCAAAGACCGCCGTATCAACAGAATAGAGCTAACCGATGAAGGGATGGCTCTTGAAAAGACCTCCACTGAATTGGCGATTGGTTTTATGAATGAAACCATCAACGGCATCGATCCGAAAGACCTCGACACATTTGTGAAGGTCCTGCAACGGATTAGCAATAATTTGGACGGTATCGACGTTACTGTTAAACAAGATAATAAATAATTTTATGCGTACAATCAAACTTTTAGGCATATTGTGCATAAGCGTCATGTTGTTGTTCTCGTGCAACCGTAGCGAGGGCGAGGGCGGCACAGGCGCAGTTCAGGGCTATGTGATGCTGATCAATCATCCCGACGATGACTACACTCTTCCGGCCGACACCACAGTGGCTGCCAAGACCGACGTGTTCATTGTTTATGGCGATGACGACTTCTATGGCGACGATGTTGAGACCGACGATAACGGTTTCTATAAATTCAAATATCTTACCAAGGGCAATTATACGGTTTTCACGTATTCCACTCTGCCTTCGGGCGAACGCATTCCTGTAACCGCATCGGTGACTATTGGCAAGGGCGAGACAGGCCATGTTGACACTTTGTATATACATTCAGGCAAAGCCTATGGCACATCAATTCTGAAAGGTAAGGTTTATGCCTTGTATTTCCACAACAGCACATACCGCGGTCAGGGCTGGGCTTACGAGCACCGTGTGTATATCCGCAATCTAGGCGACGCCTATCATTTTGACGATGTGCGTGTGGGCCTTGATGGTGTTTTCGCTTTCCAGAAGTTGCAACCCGGTGATTACGAGGTGTTCACATTCACCGAGACTGAAAATGAGATTCCTTATCCTATGATTGACACGATTTCGATAGAGAATATCGGCGAAATTATTGAAATGGAGCCAGATACAACATTCATTGTTAGAATTCAAGTTTGATTTACCGCATACAAATTAAGATGAAAAAAATAATAGTTTTATCGTTTTTGTTGGCCCTGATAATCCCGGCGTTTGCGCAGCAAGTGAAGCCCGAAACGCTGATTAAGCGTCAGCAGCGCAAGGGCTTGACTGTTAAAGAATGGAATACTCCGGCGGGCTCGAAACAAGCCGTTCTAGACCATGTTACCACTTTCGACAGCCTGGGTAGGAAAATCGAGGAGATAGAATATGCGTCATACGGCCAAAAGTCGCGCATTGTCAGTGAATATGTCGATCCGTTGGATCCAGCCTCAAAAGTACTCCGCGAAATCGAGTACAACGACCGCGACAAGGTGACGCGCATCCGAAAATTTGAGTACAACGAAGACGGAAGCAAAAAGTATCAGTATAATTATTATCCCAGCGGGAAACTTGAGTCGGTTAAGACGTTTGAGTTAATCTTCAAAGATTGATGAAGCCGTTGGATGACATATTGAACGTGATGGAACCCATCAGTCTTGATGACATGAGCGCCGTCAAGATGATGAACCGCATCGACACCAAATATGTAGCCGACGACCTGACGGTCAACAAACTGTTTGAATTGATAAAAGATGAGTATTACGTGCAGGAAATCGACGGCAAGCGCATATCAGCATACGATAGCGTTTATTACGACACCGCCGACAACCACATGTATATCATACATCAGGATAAGAAACTGAAACGCGACAAACTCCGTGTCAGAAATTATGTTGATACAGGCACTTATTTCTGCGAGGTTAAGCATAAGAACAATCACGGACGCACCAAGAAAAAACGTATTGAAGTGGGAGAGGGCGTTTTTGCCGACCTGAAGTCGGATGCCGCCACACGTGAATTTGTTGAGAATCAGTTGCCGACATACGATTTTGACGGGTTTGTAAAGAAACTTTCAACCGCTTTTGAGCGTGTCACGGTGGTCAACAAGGGCAAGACTGAACGCATAACCATCGACTTCAACGTGAGGTTTCATAATTTTGAGAATGGCAACGAGTGCGGTATAGCGCCGCTGGTAATCATCGAGCTGAAGCGTGACGGTCAATGCGAATCGTTTTTTCAGAAAACGCTTTTCGATTTGAGGGTTAAGCCTTTGAGTATCAGCAAGTATTGCATCGGCAGGGCTTTGACCGACAAAACTTTGAAACAAAACCGTTTTAAAAAGAAAATCATTAAGCTTGAAAAATTAAAAAAATTAAGAGAATATGCTATTACTTCAAATGATGCAGCAGGAGTTTGATCCTGATATAGCCCGCGAATTCGGCGGAGCAGCTTTTGAGACAGGATTTCTGGGCGTGCCGCTTTACGACATGACCAGTTTGTGGACGCTTTTGCTGCGTTTCGCATTCCACTTTATGGTGTGCTGGGTCATCGTGAGATGTTTTTACTACCCGAAAAGCCGCCGCAACGACTATTATTTCACTTTCATGCTCTTCGCGGTCACTATTTTCCTGCTAATCATTCAGATGGACAACATGAAGATGGCGATAAGCTTCGCATTGGGGCTCTTTGCCATCTTCGGAATGATTCGTTATCGAACGGAAACCCTGAAGGTGCGCGAGATGACGTATCTTTTCATCATCATCGGCATCTCAATTATCAATGGTTTGGCGCTTACGGTGAGTTATCTCGAGCTCGGTGTCACTAACCTGTTGTTTATCATGTCGATATGGCTGTTTGAGAGCGGCCTTATCACAAGAAAACGCACTGAGACAAAAATCGTTCTTTACGATAAGATTGAGAATGTCAAACATGGTCGCGAGGCGGAACTTATTGCCGATTTGAAGGAGAGAACGGGTCTCGACATCACAGAAGTTGAGGTCGGGCATATCGATTTTTTGCGCGATGTGGCGTTTGTGAAGGTGACATACAAACCGTTTTCGAAGACGCATAATACAATTAACAGTGTCACAAAACTGAAAGATTTTCAATAAGATGAAAATGATGTTACCCAATAAAATTGTTCGTTGGGGCAAATCATTATTTGCCCTTACAATCATTTTATTGTTTGGTTTGACATTAACCGCTCAAAATTCGACCGATTTCGCCGGAATGCTGACGGCTGAATATCAGCATGGCTTTGGCGACCATTGGGATGTAAATGTGAAGGAAGATTTGCGTTTCGACCACGATTTTTCACAATATTCACGGTCGAAAACCTCAGTTGGAGTAGATTACAAGTTCAAACGTAATATGCTTGAAGGCCTGAAGTTGGGCGTTTATTTCGATTTCATTAACAGATATACCGACAATCATATCTACCGTAACAGAGGCCGATTGTCATTCAACATCACATACAAATATCCATTCAGAAACTGGGAATTCGCATTCAGAACCCGTTATCAGATGATGGGACGCGACGAAACCACAGGCTATTACAACTTAATGATTCAGCATGTGTGGCGTAACAGACTATCGATTGATTATCATATGAAAGGAAGCCGTTGGAAATATGGGGTTTCGGGGGAATTGTGCTCGGAGTTGGATAATGACAACAAGCTGTTTTTGGAAAGCATGCTTTTTGTTGGCAATATCGATTATCGTATTACCCGATATCAGTATCTTTCAGTTTTTATTAGAGATTACAAAGACGTATATATCAACAGCGACCAAGTACGTACGATTTATTTCGGCATAGGATGGCGCTACAAACGATAAAACCATGAAAAAACTTATTACTGTTATTTGCCTGTTAATCAGTGGATTAACTATGGCGGCTCAATATGCTCCCGCAGGAGATAGCTTGAAAACCCGTTGGGCCTCTAAAGTCACGCCTGAAAACGTTTGGCAGGAATATCCGCGTCCACAGATGGAGCGTGTCGATTGGATGAACCTCAATGGCTTATGGGATTATGCGATTCGTCCAAAAGGACAAATGGTTGAAGAATTTGATGGCAAGGTTTTGGTGCCGTTTTGCGTTGAATCATCGCTTTCGGGAGTGCAGAAATATGTCGGGAAAGACAATGAACTCTGGTATCAGCGTGAATTTGAAGTTCCATCAAAATGGAATGGCAAACGCATTATGTTGAATTTCGGCGCTGTCGATTGGAAGTGCGATGTCTGGGTGAATGATATTAAAGTCGGTTCGCATACTGGCGGTTACACTCCATTCTCAATGGATATTACTCAAGCTTTGAAGAAAAAAGGCAATGTTCTGAAAGTTCGAGTATGGGATCCGACAGATCAAGGCGAGCAGCCTTGCGGCAAACAGCATGTGAAACCTCATGGAATCTGGTACACTCCTGTCACTGGTATTTGGCAGACGGTTTGGCTCGAGCCAGTCAACGAGAATCATATTGCTGATTTGAAAATTGTGCCGGATATTGATAATCATAGGGTTATTGTTAAACCTGAAATCACTGATGTTTCTGCTGATACTAAGATTGAAGTTCTTGTGTCGGAATTGTTTACAGATGTGGCAAAAGCCTATTCAATAAATGGAGAGGACATTGAGGTTCCGATGCCTGCTGATGCGAAGCTGTGGTCACCCGATTATCCGTTCCTTTATGAAATGAATATCACTATGTATCAAGGTAATAAGGAGGTTGACTGGGTTAGATGTTACTTTGCGATGCGCAAATTCAGCACCGCGAAAGACGAAAACGGCATAGTGCGCCTGATGCTCAACAACGAGCCGATTTTCATGTTCGGCCCGCTCGATCAGGGCTGGTGGTGCGATGGTCTCTACACCGCTCCGTGCGACGAGGCACTCGCTTACGATGTCCAGAAAACCAAGGATTTCGGCTATAACATGATACGCAAACATGTCAAGGTAGAGCCTGCACGATGGTACTACCATTGCGACCGCTTGGGAGTCATCGTGTGGCAGGACATGCCGTCGGGCGGTCGCGGTCCGGGCTGGGTGACAGACCGTTATTTTGACGGCGCTTTGAGCAGACGTGATGCCGCATCTGAGGCGACATACAAGAAAGAATGGAAAGAAATCATCGATTATCTCTATTCCGTGCCTTCGATAGGCGTTTGGGTGCCGTTCAACGAGTCGTGGGGACAATTCAAAACTCCAGAAATCGTTGAGTGGACTAAGAGTTACGACCCTTCACGCTTGGTGAATCCAGCATCAGGCGGTAACCACTATCCAGTGGGCGATATCTTGGATATTCACAACTATCCTGACCCAGATATGTATTTCTACGACGCATCACGAGCCAATGTACTTGGCGAATACGGCGGAATCGGCAGAAAAGTCGAGGGCCACACATGGGTTCCTTCAAAAGGTTGGGGCTATGTGGAATATGATACCGAAGAAAAAGTCACTGATACCTACGTGGAATACGCTAACAAACTTCTTAATCTGATTCCACGCGGATTCTCGGCGGCGGTGTACACCCAAACCACCGACTGCGAAGTCGAGCTCAATGGTTTGATGACATACGATAGGGAAGTGATTAAGCTTAACGAAGAACGGATTCGCGAGATAAACCTCAAGATTTCCAATTATTTCAAGAAATAAAAAATGGTCGGCGATTGCCGACCATTTTTTGCATTAACACACTGTGTGTATTAGTCCTCAACGATAGCTTCGTTAGGGCAAACGCTTGCGCATGTGCCGCATGAAACGCAGTTATCAGCGTTGATTGAATAGATGCTACCTTCTGAAATAGCGCCGACTGGGCACTCGTCGATGCAAGTACCGCAAGCAACACAGCTGTCTAAAATTTTGTATGCCATAATTTTAAATTTGTTTAGAAATTTTCTGCAAAGATATAGGTTTTTCCGATACATAGCAAAATTTTTAGAAAATATTTTTTTATTATTGAACGGTTAAATTTTTATGGCATTTTATTTTTTTATATAAAAATATATCCTTAACTTTGCACAAAATTTCGATAACATTCATATTTCATAAGAGTATTATCTAAGTCATTAAAATACAATAAATTAAATTCAAATTCCTATGGCTAACAAAACAAAAGTTGTAGAACTTGAACACGTTGTCATTCGTTTTGCGGGTGACTCTGGTGACGGTATGCAGCTGACAGGAAACCTTTTCTCGGATTCCACAGCCTTTGCAGGTAACGACTTTGCCACATTCCCGGATTATCCGGCGGAGATTCGTCCACCTCAAGGCACAGTGGCCGGCGTGTCTGGTTTCCAGGTGCATTTCGGACACAAACCTGTTCACACCACTGGTGACCTTTGCGACGTTTTGGTCGCAATGAACCCTGCCTCAATCAAAGCTAATATGCGTTGGCTGCGTTCAGGTACAATCATTATCATCGACACCGACTCAATCACCGACAAGTCTTTGGAGAAAGCCGGTTACACAGCCGATCCGACAGTCGACGGCACACTTGCCGACTATCAGGTTGTGAAGGCTCCTATTTCAGAGCTCACAAAAGAGGCTTTGAAAGATTTCGGCATGGACAACAAGTCGATGCTCAAATCGAAGAACATGTTCGCTCTCGGTATTGTCATGTACCTCTTCAACCGCAGTTTGGACACAGTTTACGCATATTTCGAGACCAAGTTCAAAGGTAAAGATCAGGTTATCAAAGCTAACCGCACAGTTCTGGATGCCGGTTATCACTATGCCGACACATGGGAGCTCTTCACCAATACATATCGTGTTGAAGCTGCCAACCTCGAAAAAGGTAAATATCGCAATATCACTGGTAACACAGCCGCTGCATGGGGATTGATGGCCGCTGCAGAGAAATCGGGTCGTCCGCTCTTCCTCGGTTCATATCCTATCACCCCAGCCACCGACATTCTTGCCGAGCTTACAAAGTACAAAAACCTCAACGTCAAGGCTTATCAGGCTGAAGACGAAATCGCCGGTATCATGTCGTCAATCGGAGCAGCTTACACTGGCTGCCTGGCAGTGACAACAACATCAGGTCCTGGTCTTTCACTGAAGAGTGAGGCTATGGGCCTTGCAGTGATGACAGAGCTTCCGTTGGTTATCATCGACGTGCAGCGTGGCGGCCCTTCAACAGGTTTGCCAACCAAGATGGAGCAGAGCGACCTCTTGCAGGCTCTCTACGGCCGTAACGGCGACGCTCCGTTGGTAGTTATCGCATCACGCAGTTCAGCTGGATGCTTCTACACAGCTTTCGAAGCCGCACGTATCGCTCTCGAGCACATGACTCCTGTTATCATGCTCAGCGACGGTTCGCTCGGTAACGGTTCTGAAGTGTTCCGCATCCCACGTATGGCTGACCTTCCAACCATCACACCTCCGCTGGCAAAAGCCAACGATCCTGAGTATCAGCCATTCCGTCGTGACGAGAAATGGCTCCGCCGTGAATGGGCTATCCCGGGCACACCTGGATTGCGTCACCGTGTAGGCGGTCTCGAGAAGGAAAATGGCAAAGGTAACCTCTCGACCAACCCTGAAAACCACCAGATTATGACTGAACTCCGCGAGGAGAAAGTCAACCGCGTAGCCAACGATATTCCGCTGCAGGAAGTTTACGGCGACAAGAACGCCGATCTTTTGGTTGTCAGCTGGGGCGGCACATTCGGTACAATGCGTACAGCTGTCGAAAAGATGATTGAAGAGGGTAAGAGCATTGCTCACGCTCACTTCGACTACATCATGCCTCTGCCACGCAACACCGAAGAAGTGCTTAAAGGCCATAAGAAGATTGTGGTCTGCGAAATCAACCGTGGACAGTTCGCCAAGTATCTGCGCATGAACTTCCCAGAGTACCGTTGCGAGCAATTCAATAAGGTACAGGGTTTGCCATTCACAATTGCCGAACTGGAAAACAAGTTTAATGACCTTCTAAAATAACACTACTATGAAAGAGAATACAGAAAATCAGGAAGTCATGCTGACTAAAGAAGATTTCGCTAGCGATCAGGTGGTGAAATGGTGCCCGGGCTGCGGTGACCACGCTATCCTGAAAGCCATACAGGATGTGTTTCCTAAACTTGGAAAGAAGAAAGAAGATATCGTGGTAGTGTCAGGTATCGGTTGCTCGTCACGTTTCCCATACTACATGAATACCTATGGATTCCATAGCATTCACGGTCGTGCAGCAGCTGCCGCAACAGGTGTCAAGTTGGCCAATCCGAACCTGTCTGTGTGGATGATTACCGGTGACGGTGACTGCACAGCTATCGGTGGTAACCACTTCATCCATGCCTGCCGTCGTAATATCGACATCAATCTTGTGCTGTTCAACAACCGTATTTACGGTATGACCAAAGGTCAGTTCTCACCGTGCACATTCCGTGGCACCAAGACAAAGACCTCACCTCAAGGCACATACGAGGATCCGTTCAACCCAGGCGAACTCGCCATCGGTGCAAAGGCAACATTCTTCGCACGTGGAGTTGATGTGAATCCGAAGGAACTCACCGAGATTTTCATGGAGTCGTATAAACACAACGGCATTGCTGTGACAGAGGTTCTTCAAAACTGCATGATTTTCTCGAACGGTGTTCATGAGAACATCACAGGCAAAGACGTCCGCGACGATATGCAGGTGAAGTGCGAACACGGCAAACCTCTCATTTTCGGTAAGAACCGCGATAAAGGTCTTGTGCTGCGCAACAACCGTCTCGAAGTGGTGACAATCGGCCAGGACGGCATCACAGAAAAAGATATCCTTGTGCACGACAAGACAACCGAGGATACCGGTATCCACATGATGCTCGCCCACATGATGCCTCCATATTACCCGGTGGCTATCGGCGTGATTCGTGACGTTAAGGCTCCAACCTTCAACGACAGCTTGATGGAAGTGATTGCCAACGAGCAAGCCAACTCGAAGATTAAGAACATGGACGATCTGCTCAACAGCGGCTCGACCTGGACTATCTAATAATCAACAATTTCGAAAAATCCCGTCTGTATTGACGGGATTTTTTTATTTTTGCACCATGAAAAAGACATTCAAACCAGGTACAATGATTTACCCGCTGCCGGTGGTGATGGTTTCGTGCGGCGACAGCCCCGAGACTTACAACATTATCACGGTGGCTTGGACGGGAACGATTTGCTCCGACCCTCCAATGTGTTATGTTTCGATAAGAAAAGACCGTCACTCGCATCCGATTATTTCCCGTACCAAAGAATTTGTGATAAATCTCACAACCGATGCTTTGGCTAAGGCTACCGATTGGTGTGGGGTGCGCTCGGGAAGAGATCACGACAAGTTCAAGGAGATGCATCTTACTCCTGAGCCGGCTCAGGTGGTAAAAGCGCCGCTGATAGCCGAATCGCCGCTTAATATCGAGTGCAAGGTGGTGGAAATTAAGGAGTTGGGCTCGCACGACATGTTTATTGCCGAAGTGGTGGCTGTTAACGGAGATGAGAAATATTTTGATCCCAGCACTGGGCTTTTCCAGCTTAATCAGGCCGATTTGATAACATATTCGCATGGCAAATACTACACTCTCGGTGAAAAAATAGGTAAATTCGGTTTTTCGGTCGAAAAAATTCAGCATAAAAGAAAAAAGTAATGGATTATATAAAAGTTAACGGTCTTTCAAAAGACGAAGTCGTCGGATTGGTAAAAGAATGGGTGAAACTGTATCCGCATTCCTTTAATCAGGATGTAACATTTGCTTTCTATGAAACGACTGATAATCAAGTTGTTATTGGTCTGCACGACGATTTGAGCACCTTGGCGGTGAGCCTTTTGGTGATTTATCTGACATCGGCCCTGAAGGAGACGACGTCAACTGATGATGTCGCGGCATATCTTACTGTCGACGATAATGAGATTCTGTTGAAGCAGAACTATGGTCGCCGAGCCAAGATATTCGCCAAATCGACCGATGAGGACAATACCGGCGTGGTGATTCTGCTTGAGAATGACTATTGCGTGGAGTATTATTTTAAAGGTCATGCCAAACCTGTGAAAGATTCGGGAATGGCTTTCGAAGAGCCTCAGATTGGTCAGCTGGACGAAGCCGGAAAATGCGAGTTTGCTGTGGGCGACGTCTTGCCTAAACATAAGATTGATAAATCGTTGGAGCCTGATGCGTCGCCTTTGCAGAAGCTGATGTGGTATTTGATTTTCGGCGCTGTGGGCCTTGGCATTGGATTTTTATTGGTTTATATTTATTTTTAAATGATAGAACAATTCCGCAAATATATAGCCGACAATCACCTTATTAAAGAAGGTGACCGGATACTTGTCGCATTAAGCGGCGGCGTCGACTCCATGGTACTTGCGGAATTGTTGAGGCGTTGCGGATACAACATAGCTTTCGCCCATTGCAATTTCAGGCTGAGGGGAGCAGAATCGGATGGCGACGAACAGTTTGTGCGGGAGTATGCCGACAGGGTGGGGGTGAAGCTTTTCGTAAAGCAGTTCGACACCCACCAATATGTGGCAGACAACAAGGTTTCCGTTGAGATGGCAGCTCGCGACCTGCGCTACGCCTGGTTCAACGATCTGATTAATGCCAACCAGCACGTCATTTCGACCGAGCGTAGCGAGTGGAAACCTGAGCGAAGCGAAAGCATTCGCCAAAGGCGAATAAATCTCCTGTTTGATAAATTAGCTCTCGCTCACCACGCCGACGACCAAATCGAAACGTTTTTCATCAACCTCCTACGCGGTTCCGGCATCAAAGGACTGAAAGCCATGCAACCTTGCAATGGAATGTATATCAGGCCGTTGCTATGGGCGTCCAGAGAAGAAATCAGGCGGTTTGCCGTTGACAATGGAATCAATTGGCGTGAAGACAGCACCAACAACGATACAGTTTATTTGAGAAATAAAATCCGTCACGACCTGATGCCTGTTTTTGACTCAATCAAAGCCGAGGCAAGAGAAAAGATTTTGGAGTCGATAAATCATCTATCCGCTGAAAATCAATTGTATAGAGAGCTTTTGCAGGAAAAAATCTCGCAAATTGAAACCGTCGACGGCGTTTTGCATACAATAAAGAAACGTCATTTCGACCGGAGCTCGACCAAAGAGAGAGCGGAGCGGAGAAATCTCCTACAATCAGAGTCGTTATATTTTGCAGGAGATTCCTCGATTCCGCTTCGCTACACTCGGAATGACGGTGTTGGTAAGCAGCTTCTTTTTGAGTGGATTCGCACCTTTGGCTTCTCTTATTCCCAATGCGAGTCAATTTTTGCTGCCCTTGACAGTGAACCAGGTAAGGAATTTTATTCTGATGATTATCAACTGGTAG
This sequence comes from Bacteroidales bacterium, assembly GCA_017616735.1. Classification (GTDB taxonomy): domain Bacteria; phylum Bacteroidota; class Bacteroidia; order Bacteroidales; family F082; genus Limimorpha. Next base: position 14,224 of record JAFZXP010000058.1, on the reverse strand, counting down.
TCGAAAAAAGGACTATAGATATTTTTCCGCGTAACATGATAGCTGATACAAAGGCGATTTCTTTTAAAAAGATTGAAAAAACTGTCAACTTTCAACTGGTAACTGATAATTCTAACATCGCCCAGCTGGATTACGATAAGCTGAAATTGCCTTTGCAAACCCGATTCTGGCAGCAGGGCGACCGTTTCCGTCCTCTTGGTATGCGCGGCACAAAACTCGTCTCGGATTTCTTCAACGATAATAATTTCACCACTTTCCAAAAGAAAACCACTTTGATTCTGACTGATTCCGACAACCAAATTGTGTGGATAGCGGGTTATCGCATCGACGACAGATTCAAGATTACCGAAAAAACCAAAACCATATATCAAATTAATTTTGATAATTAATATTATTTCCGTATATTTGTAGCTTGTATTATACGAAAATTAACTATTTGTAAATAATTGAATAACAGCGAGCTATGAAGAAATTATCCTTAATTTTAGTAACTTTTTTCGCATTTTTGATGCCTTTGGCGTCGGTTGCGCAGATTTATGACCCGGTACAATGGAGCTTCTCGACAGAGTCGTTGGGAAACAACGAATTCAATGTCATCTTCAAGGCTGATATTGAAGCCGGATGGCATATTTATTCACAGAATCTCAACGGTGAAGGCCCAATTCCGACCACATTCCAGTTTGCGGAAGATTCAAGATATGAAAGAATCGGCGACGTTATGGAAGGCAAGGCGATAGTTCATTTTGACAACGCTTTCGGTATCGAATTGAATTATTTTGAAAAAGAGGCTATATTCACTCAAAAAGTGAAAGTGCTTGGCAAAAAACCGGTTGCCGTGAAAGGCGAGCTTGAGTTTATGGTGTGCAACGACGGCATGTGTCTGCCTCCGACCCAGGTGGAATTCGACATTAACCTCGATGGCGCGACAATAGCAAATACTGATGCTAAGGAAGGTGACAGCCTTCTTTCAATGATACTTCAGGCAATTCTTTGGGGCTTGGCGGCATTGCTTACACCATGCGTGTTCCCGATGATTCCTATGACGGTTTCGTTTTTCCTGCACGGCAGCGAAAACAAGGCAGCTGGCCGTTTTAAAGCCATTATGTACTTTATTTTCATTGTGTTGCTTTACACATTGCCAATCGCTATTATCATCATGGTGACATGGATTTTCGGCGGCGACAGCGTCACTGGCGACATTTTCAACTGGTTGTCAACACACTGGATTCCGAATATCATATTCTTCTTGGTATTCATGGTGTTTGCCGCATCGTTCTTCGGAGCTTTTGAAATCGTGCTCCCGAGCAGCCTGGTCAACAAATCGGATGCCAATTCCGAAAAGAAAGGTCTTGCCGGTGTGTTCTTTATGGCTCTGACACTTGTTTTGGTGTCGTTTGCCTGCACAGGACCTATAGTCGGAACAGTTCTTATCAAATCGACATCTGGTGAGTTCTGGACTCCGATTCTGACAATGTTCTGCTACGCCTGCACCTTTGCATTGCCGTTTGCACTCTTCGCATTGTTCCCGTCAATGCTGAAAAACCTGCCAAAGAGCGGCGGCTGGCTCAACACAGTGAAGGTTATCCTCGGTTTCATTGAGGTTGCGCTCGGCTTCAAGTTCTTAAGCGTTGCCGACCAGACATACCACTGGCATTTGCTCGACCGTGAGGTCTACCTCGGCATCTGGATTGTTTGCTTTGCAATGCTCGGATTCTATCTGCTCGGCAAGATCAGATTTAAAAACGACGACCCTGTCGAATCAATCGGCGTCGGTCGTTTGATATTGAGTATCATTGTGTTTACCTTTGTCGTTTACATGGTCCCGGGTATGTGGGGCGCACCTTTGAAGGCTCTCTCGGGCTATCTGCCTCCACAACAGACCCTCGATTTCGACCTCAAGCGTATCAATCAGGAAAATGCCGACAAGGTTATCGAATATATTCAGCAAAACGTGAAGGCTGTGCCGGCCGCTCAACACGAACAGCAGTCGTCCAAACCAACAGCTGAGCTTTGCGAAGCACCGCGTTACGACGATATCTTCCATCTGCCTCACGGGTTGAAGGGATATTTCGATTATGAGCAGGCTTTGGCTTGCGCAAAGGCTCAGAACAAGCCGCTTTATGTCGATTTCACCGGTCACGGATGTGTCAATTGCCGTGAAATGGAGGCTAATGTGTGGAGCGATCCTCGAGTGCTGAAGATGTTGCGCGAAGATTTCATAATTGTGGCTTTGTATGTTGACGACAAGACTCGTCTCCCTGAAGAAGAATGGGTGATGGGAGGTGACGGCAAGATGAAGAAGACCATCGGCCGTAAATATGCCGACTTCCAAATCACCAAATTCGGCACCAACGCCCAGCCATATTACTGCCTCATGGGCCACAACGGCGAGCTCCTTCACGAGCCTCGCGCCTACAACCTCGACAAAGACGGCTTCGTCCAGTTCCTCCAAGAAGGACTCGACAACTTCAAAAACGGGGTTTCGGTAAGAAACATCAACGAATAGTATAGATTTGTTGATGAGACATTGTCTTTTGTTAGGTTTGTTGATGGCGTTGTCTGTTGGCGTTGCCGCGCAGAACAATAGACGTGATAAAGACAGGTATTACTCACAGTTTCAAGACTGTGCCGACTTCGGCACGTCATATGACGAATGGTCGACGTTCGTAACGGCAAACATTGCTTACGGGCTCAAGCCTTCCATGTCGTTTGGCCTGACATTGGGCATGATACGTCGTTTTGGCTGGTTCGTCAGCGTGATGACGAGTGGCAGTTTGCAGTCGTTTGATGTCGACGGGGAGTTTGAGCCGGAAGGGGCCACCATGATGCCGTTCCTCTACGGCGAGTCAAAACAGTCCAACACCCGCCTGTCGCTGATGATAGGAGGCTTGGTAAGGATAGCAAGGCCTCTGTCGTTACGTCTGGGAGTGGGGTATGGAGTCAACGAGTTGTGTTATGCGACACCTGATGACAAATGGTACGTCGAAAAGGACAACAGCCGTCGTGGAATGGATATGGCTCTTGGATTGCAGTATGATATCAAGAGGCTGGTGATCTCTGCCGAGGCGGTGACTACCGATTTTGATATGCTGGAAGGAAAGGCCGGTGTTGGTCTGAAGTTTTAATTCACTGTGATATGAAAAGACTACTGGTTGTATTATCTGTCTTGTTCCTCATGATACCAGGCTGCAAAAAGGCTAAGACTATAGAGCAAAATCTTGTTGTCATCACCGATGAAGAGGTGGTGCTTAGTGTAGACAATGCAGTCATAAATATCACATATTCATATGATTACGAGCTGCAATCTGTTGATGTTATTTATTCCAGATATGAGTCTATGAGTGATGCTGACAGCGTGGCGGCTGCATGTGACGATGGGCATATCAGCGCGACGCTGAATAACTTGCGGCCCAAGACCACCTATTACTATCAATTGGATTTTAACAGCGGCTTCAACCATATGAAGACAGATGTGAATAGTTTTACCACTTTGTATAAAGACGCCGTTCCCACGGTGGTGACTGGTGAGGTCGTCGACATCACTTCGACATCGGCTTATTGCACCGGCGAGGTAGTGTCGGATGGTAACTTGCCGATAAAAGCCAGGGGACTATGCTGGTGTTTCCATCCGAAACCAAGTATCAACGAAGGCTCATTCAGCGTTGAAGAAGGCGGAATGGGTGTTTTCGGAAGCACCATGGAGCTGACTCCCAACACCACATACTACGTCCGAGCCTACGCCACCAATTCAAAAGGCATCGCCTACGGCGAAGACCGGATGTTCACTACACCGGCAGAATAATAGAGATAGCCATTAGCTATTAGCTATTGAGTTTTTCCAATTTGGGGACTTCTTCCATCAAGTCTTCAACGATAAACTCCCAGTATTTGCCTTTGAGGCATCTTACCTCAGTGTAGTCATTCAATTCCGGTAAACGCTTAAAACCATCAATGATTTTAGACAAATCCAAAGACCAAGGATATCTTTTCAATGCAAAAGTCACCATATCTTCAATTGAATACGATTCTAGCAGGTCGTGAATATCCCAAAAATCCTTCTTTCGCTGTCTGTCTTGAGTTATAGCATTAATTTTCATAGCTGCTATGTCTTTTTCCGAAACCATCCTGATTCCATTGGCATTAATTAAAGGAAAAATAGGATTGTCATCATAGCATATGTCAAGTTTCACGCAATTGTCTTTATTGTTACCGACGAAAAGAGAATAAACGGTTTGTGTTTCTTTTAATTTTTGCAAACCATCTATGTATGGGAATAATTCTTGTAAAGCATCAGCAATTTCATTGGTTTTCATTTCACCATATAGTTGATTTGTAAACATATCGATGTCAATCGAAATTCTGTGCCCTCGTTGCAATGCCAGTGCTGTGCCGCCGACAAGGTAATGGTTATCAAAAGCCTTGTGTGACATTATTTTGTGCAGACATTCCAACAATAGTGGTGACGCGATATTAGTTCTCAAAATCATAATTTAAATACTTTTTAAGGTTATAAATTCTGTTTTCTGCGTTCCATGTATCATGAATTGATTGTAATTCTTTTATGATCAAATCTTTACCATAAAATTTTATTGTTTCTTTGATTTCGCTGGCATTCCCATATTCGAAAACTCTTTGGATTATCCAGTTTGAATTCTTCTGCCAATTGAGTTTTTCTATATCTGTATCCCAAAACAATGCTTTTCTGAATAGTGATAAGTTGGGATGAGATAATTCAGACTGTTGCGCTATGGCAGTAAAAATTTCATGATTTGTTTGTATTTTATAGAAAAAGCATTGATTGTCAATGTTTAATGCTTTTTCTAATTTCAATGAGACCTCGGGAGAAATTTTTCTGCGATTAGCTATAAAATCGTTGATTCTTTGGTATGGAATACCTGCACGATTTGCCAGCTCGCGTTGTGTGAGGTGCTCTTTCGACATTATTCTACCAATAATAGCCCCACAAGGTATGTGATGATAATTCAAATAGTTCTCAAACATAATATCTCATTTCAGACTGCAAAGATAATAAAAAAAGTAACCAAAAATGGTTATAATTTATTTTTTTTGAAAAATTTTATCAATTTTTGTGATTTCTAAAAAGATTTCGCTATCTTTGCAGAGCCATCATTCTTTTAGCCTGGTGGCAGACATATTGGAAAAAACGTTGAACTGACGTTTTATCTGCGGCTATTCGAACTTCGCAAATTCAGAATCTATCGCACGGTAAAGCAAGGTTTGATGTTCACGACTTTGTATTATATTATCGTGTTTCCTCGACACCCATTAATATATGCAATTTAGCGTGGGCTTCGGCATTGCTTATCCTCGATAGATGGGCAATGCGAAGGCCTGAATAGCGGGATAGGCATAGTTTAGACTCCCGCGCTTTTTCTTTTATGGTTTCATGGATTTTAATTAATAATTGGCATTGGGAGTCTGCCAGATATTGGAATTGACTATTAACTAATTGTTTTTACTATCATGAAAAAGTTACATTTACTCGGAATGGCAATGCTTGCCATCGTTTTCGCAAGTTGTGGAAGTGAAAAAGAAATCGTTTATGTACAGCAACCAGTACAACAACCTAATTATCAACAACAAACACAGGAACAACCTGCACAAAAAACAAATGAACAATTGGGAACTCCGGAGTATAAAAAAGGAGAGCAGATTCTTGAAATGCCGTGTATGGATGAAGGACTTGACAATCCAGGCGTGTATATGGCAGGATATGGAGTTGTAGAAGGCCGTCCTGATAGAACATCTGCTGTTATTAGTGCAAACGAAGCTGCTATTCAGGAATTATCTACAAAATTCGTTGGTGTTATTAAAAATGCCACAACTTGGTATAATAAGGATACAAATATACCAAGTGGAAAAAAGATTTATGAAAGCAAATTGGAAGGCGGTGCTGAAGCTATCGCAAAAAAAGTCTTAAACAAGTATGCAAATGCTGTTTGTCGAAAAGTTGCATACAATGAGTATGAGGGGAGTTATATAGGTTATGTTGCAGTACATATTCCGGTTAAAGATGCTATTGATGAAACTATGAAAGAATTGGAAGAACAATACAAGGTTGATTACGACCATATGAAATTTAAGGAATATATGAACAATGCAATAGAGGAAGAATATCAGAATAAATAAAGCTTATTGGAAGTAATGCGATAGATATAATCTGTCGCATTACTTACTTCTTAATTAGATTATGAGATATTACTTATTGCTTCTGTGGATTTTTCTGTCATTTCCATTAACTGCTCAAAAAAATCGTCCCGACTGGATAAAACAAACTCCAGCACAATCCGAAAATTATTATTACAGAGTGGGGATTGGAAAAGGACGCAATGAAGAATCGGCAGAGAAAAAGGCTGTGGCAAACCTTGTTTATGAAAGTGTATTGGCAAAAGGAATACCGGTTGATGTCTCAAAAATTGATTCTCTTGCAAACAATTCAAATATTGCGACAATCTCTCATTATTACAAAATCCCAATAAATATTGTTTGCAAATACACTGACCGTTATGTTAGAAGTGACAACTTGATTACAGTTTATGTCTTGGGACAAGTCGCTAAACGAGCATATCCTGTACCAGATTTCAAGACATTTGACTGTGAAACACAACAAGAAATAGAATAAATATGGAAAGAATTTTGAAGCTAATAACTATAATCTGTTTAGTATTTGTTACACAAGAACCGGTGAATGCACAAGTTCCCAAACCATATTGGGCTAAAAATGCGATTCAAGCTCCTGAAAGTGGTAAGTATATTTTTGTATATGGTGAGGGGAATGGCACAACTCAAGAAGAAGCTAGAAGAAAAGCTTTTGCTGATGCAGTTGTAAAAGGGCAGTATGAGCTTGGCTCTGTGACTATAAGTGCACAGGATATTGCAAATATTGAGAACGGTGGTCTTGATGCCGCTATGAGATTCACCAACCGGCAAATCAAAATCACATGTCAAACCGATCCATTGCTAATTGAGAGTGATAGAAATATTATTCAATATAAGACCTACGTGCTAATACAAATGAGTATTTATGCTGATAAATCTGCAAAGTTTTATGATTTGCCAAGAAATTGGGATTGTATTGACAATAATTATTATAATGAGATGACTCAATATAATGAGCGAATTAATAAAATGAAAAAAGCAAAGGAAAAGGAAGAAAAAATGGCTAACGATAGTTTTATTTCTAGAGGCTTTAATCAATATTTTTCATTCTCATTAGGTAATGGTATAGCATATGGCGGTTGTAATATAATTGGTCTTGCTTTTTCTGGTCGATTTGGTGGTCGATTCGGAATAGAACCACACATTGCCGTGGGCTTCTCAAGAAAAAAGTTTAATGCTATTTCCGGTTATGATGGCAATCCTTGTGATTTTACTAAAAGGAAAATTGTATATTCTGTGGGTATTAATATTTTTGTATTCAAAGGTTTTTATCTCAGTGCTAATTATGGTGTTAATGAATTATTTGTCATAGATCATTATTATGATGATTATGAAGATAGATATAATGATTATATGCGCTCAGAGGGTACTTATGGTTATTATAACTATGATCATCCTAAATATGAAGAATATGTTTATCATGAAGTTTATGGACATGGCGTTTCTTCTAGTGAAATGGATCAGGAAAAAGAAGAAAGATTTGATTTGGATTATTATAAAGGCATGTCCTTAGTAGTGGGATATAAGTGTTATTTAGGAGACAAAAACTATAATGGTGCTTGTGCATACTTTGATTTTGGTGCTGGAATAAAATATTACAGTGAAACTAATACTTCTTTTGGGTTTGAAAAGTCTGCTTTTACCTGGAATGTGGGGGTTGGAGTGGCATTTTAAATGAAAGAAAGAGACGAAGTCCTCAAACCTCGTCTCATTTCTGCGCTATCCGTTCGCTTTAGCGAACCAAATCCATGTCTGCGTCCAATAATTTCTGCGTTTTTTGCGAAATCTGCGAGAAACTATTTCCCAGCGTAATGCTGGTAGAACTGCACAATAGTCTCAATTCCTTTGAAGAAGTGATCCAATCTGTAGTTTTCGTTAGGTGAGTGGATAGCGTCTTCGCCAAGTCCAAATCCCATCAAAATTGACTTGATTCCCAGCACCTTCTCAAAACGAGCGATGATCGGGATTGAACCGCCGCTGCGCATTGGGATAGGAAGCTTACCGTAGGTGTCGAGATATGCTTGCTCAGCAGCTTTATATGCCGGAAGCTCAATCGGGCATCCGTAAGCCTCGCCGCCATGCAATGTTGTGACCTTAACTGTCACATAATCAGGAGCTATGCTCTCGAAATATTCCTTAAACAGCTTGCCAATCTTCTCGTGGTCTTGGTTAGGCACCAAACGGCATGAAATCTTGGCGTATGCTTTCGATGGAAGCACTGTCTTAGAGCCTTCGCCTGTGTAACCGCCCCAGATGCCGCACAAATCGAAGGTCGGACGGATACCTGTGCGTTCAATCTTAGTATATCCTTCTTCGCCACGTAAAGCCTTGACACCCAACGATTTCTTGAATTCTTCCTCGTTGTAAGGTGCCTTGTTGAGCATCTCGCGTTCTTTTGCTGATGACTCAACAACGTCGTCATAGAAATGAGGAATGGTGATGTGGTTGTTTTTATCCATCACGCCGGCCACCATCTCGCACAAGGTGTTCAACGGGTTGGCTACAGCGCCTCCGAACAATCCTGAATGCAGGTCGGCGTTCGGGCCTGTAACTTCAACTTCCCAATATGCCAAGCCACGCAAACCTGTAGTGATTGAAGGTGTGTCGTGGTTGATCATGCTGGTGTCGGAAACCAGGATAACATCGGCTTTTACAAGGTCTTTGTACTGCTCAATCCACTTTGAGAGGCTGCCTGAACCGATTTCTTCTTCGCCTTCAAGCATAAACTTGACGTTGCAGGGGAGGGTGCCGGTTTGCATCATTGTTTCGAATGCTTTGGCGTGCATGAAAGCCTGACCTTTGTCGTCGTCGGCGCCGCGAGCCCAGATCTTGCCGTCTTTGATGACTGGCTCAAATGGGTCGGTGTGCCACAACTCAATCGGGTCGACTGGCATCACGTCGTAGTGGCCGTAAACCAACACTGTTGGCTTCTTAGGGTCGATGATTTTTTCGCCGTAAACTATCGGGTTGCCTTCTGTTGGCATTACTTCGGCTTTGTCGGCGCCAGCCTTCAAGATGCTGTCTCGCCAATATTCCGCAGCTTTGATCATATCAGGTTTGTGTGCTGATTCTGAGCTGATTGAAGGAATTCTAATCAATCCGAACAACTCGTCTAAAAAACGCTGTTCGTTTTCTTTGATGTAATTTTTAACTTTATCCATATTATAACTATTTTAAAACTCTAAACTTTCAACTGTCAACTTTTTCAACTACTCTAAACTCTACACTCTAAACTTTCAACTTTTAACTGTTATCATCGACTCCAAACTATGCAAAAAGCCGCAGGCTAATTTTTTTCAGCTAACGCAATGCCTGCTATTTTTCGCATAGTTTTTCGTCTTTCATATTTCAATACTTAATACTTATACACTATCAAACTCTTCAACTTTAGACGGTCGACCGACCGTCTCTACTTTTTCAACTACTCTAAACTCTAAACTTTAAACTCTAAACTATTCAAGATGACTTCAAACTATGCAAGCATCACTTCAGGGGTGAGCCCTTGAGGTCTCACATTCGTGATTGCTTCGCATAGTTTTCCGTCTTCAAAACTTCAATACTATATAACTGTCAACTTTCAACTGTCAACTTTTAACTTTATTACTACACATAACGCCTCAATGCCATTTCGTTGCCGTCAAACACCGCGTATGTGTAATCACGAATCCAGTTTCCGACCACGGTTGTCAGCGCGTGTTCACCGGTTTTATACTGCATTGGCTTGTGCTGGTGGCCGAATACGAAGAAATCAATCGTAGGATCTTTCTGCGCTTCTTCTTGTGCGTATTTGTAAAGACGAGTTTCCTCGACCACGGCGTAGTAATTGCCTTCAGCTTCTTTTCTGAGCTTTTTAACCCTGTGATTATGAGACCATTTCAGCGCCACTCTGATGCCGAAGTCGGGGTGAATGTGACGGAAACACCACTGCAAAAACCTATTCTCAAATACGCTCTTAAGAAATTTATAACCCTTGTCGCCAGGACCTCGTCCGTCGCCGTGAACCATGAAGAACTTTTTGCCTTTCAGCGTCATCACAACGGGGTCTCTATGCACTTGAATTCCAACTTCTTCCTGTAGATAAGAGAATGTCCACAAATCGTGGTTACCGGCAAAAAGATGAACCGGGATGCCGCTGTCGATGAAATCGGCAAGTTTTCCGAGTAGGCGTACGTGTCCGCGCGGCACTACGGTTTTATACTCATACCAGAAGTCAAACAAATCGCCCATCAGAAATAGCTCTTCGCAGTCGTCCTTGATTGAATCCAAGAACTCGAGCAGCATTTTTTCACGTCTCTGGCTGTCTTCCAAAGTGGGCACCCCGAGATGGAAATCTGTGGCGAAATATATCTTCTTCATGGTTGATTATCAGAATTTAATCTCATCCAAACGTTTCAGCATTTCTTTGAGTATGGCGCTCATTTTAGGAGCAGCCACATTAGCTGCGTTGATTACCTCTTCGTGTGTAACCTGAACGGCAATGTCTTTCCCGCCAAGGTCGGTGATAACTGACATGGCAAAAACCGGCAAACCGCAGTGACGGGCCACTATAACCTCTGGCACTGTTGACATTCCGACGCAATCGCCTCCGATAACGCGGTAATAGTTGTACTCGGCAGGTGTTTCATAAGTGGGGCCTGTGTCGCCTACGTAAACACCATGTTGCAATTTGATATTCAGTTCATTAGCAATTTTATCGGCCATGGCGATGGCGTTTTTGTTATAAGCCTCGCTCAGTTCCGGGAAACGGGTTCCTATGCGGTCGTCGTTCTTGCCAATTAACGGGTTGGGCAACAGATTGATGTGATCTGTGATGATCATGATATCGCTGACGCGGAAAGCAGGATTAACGCCGCCGCTGGCATTTGAAAGAATCAACAGCTTGATTCCTAAATATTTAAGAACGCGAATCGGGAATGTTACTTCTTTTGTGCTGTATCCCTCATAATAATGGAAGCGCCCCTGCATCATCACCACCTTGCGTCCGCTCAAAATGCCGAATACCAATTTGCTTTCATGGCCCTGCACTGTTGAAACCGGAAAATTAGGGATGTCCTTGTATGGTATAGTGTATTGAATGTCAATGGCATCAACCAAACCGCCCAAACCTGAACCCAAAACTATGCCAACCTCTGGCTCGAAACCGTTTACCTTCGATTTAATAAAACCTACTGTTTCAAGAATTTTTTCCAACATAATTCAAAATCAAATTGTTAAATATATTTTTTTCTTCTTTGTCGTTGAAATACACCTCAATCGGAATGGTGAACAAGGGTATATTGTCAAATTTTCTTATAAACTCTGAATTGCTTAAACGCATTAAATCTTTTTCGGTTGTTATGGCAATCTTGTTTTTGCCTATCACGTTGTTAAAGCCGTCCAAGATCACATTGATGTCTTGACCGGTGTAATCGTGATGATCTTTGTAATAATTTGTTATGATCGTGTTGAACTTCCTTTTCAGGTAATCCTCAAGTGGATATGGGTTGGCTATGCCGCAGAAAAGGTATATGGATTTTGCGTCTTGTAACACGATGCTCTTGGCCATATCGTTGGCTGGCGTTATCTTATCGAATTCAATTGAAGTGAAAAGCACTTTTTGGGTAGGCGCGGCATCGATTATTCCAAGCAACTCCTGTTTGTCGTAAGGCAACAAAACTGTCGGCAATTTTGATACGATTATTATATCGGCTCTTTTTGCCGCCGATTTTACGTCACGCAGATGTCCGGCTGGCACCAACATGTCTTTTTTGTAAACGTTGTAATACTCGGTCAGCAAAATATTCAAGCCGGGCTTGATCCGCCTATGCTGAAAAGCGTCATCTAAAAGTATTACTTCGGGCTGCTTTTCCAAGTCCATTAACCTGCGGACGCCCTCGCAGCGGTCTTCGTCAACAGCCACTGCGATGTCGCTGAATTTACTGTGATATTGCATTGGCTCGTCGCCAAGCTGCTGGTATGTGGCTTTATCGTCGGCAAGCACAAAACCTTTACTCTTTCTGCCATATCCGCGACTCAAAACCGCAACGTTGACTTTGTCTTTCAGAAGACGGATCAGATATTCGGTGTGAGGTGTTTTGCCGGTTCCACCAAGCGCTATGTTACCGACGCATATTGTGGGAATGTCGAATTTTTCCGATTTCAACAATCCCCAATCGTATAATTTATGTCTTATAGTCAACACTATAGCGTAAATCCATGCAATAGGTGCCAGCAATCTGCTCATTTTCCGAATTTTATTATTTAAGCGTACAAATATACAAAATATTTTATAATTTAGCGCAAAATTTCAGAAAATGAATAAAGTTAGTGATATTGTAGGATGCATAACCGATATCGCACCGCTCAAGTGGCAAGAGTCGTGGGATAATGCGGGTTTGCTTGTTGGCGATGCCAATATGTTGATTGACAAGGCGTTGATTACATTGGATGTGACCGAAGAAGTGATAGATGAGGCTATACAAGGCGGATATCATCTGGTTGTTAGCCATCATCCGATCATATACCGTCCGCTGAAGCATCTTTTGCCTGAAAATACAATAGAAAGAACGATAATGAAGGCCATCAGGCATGATATAGCCATCGCTTGCATGCATACCAATCTGGATAACAGCTATCTTGGCGTCAGCAAATGGCTGGCCGACAAGCTGGGCCTGATAAATCAGGAGATTCTCGAGCCTATAAAAGTTGAGGAGAATGTAATTACCGGAGGCGGTATGGTCGGATGCCTTGAAAAAGAGATGGACGAAAAAAGTTTTCTGGCCATGGTGAAGCATAATTTGGGATGTGACGCGTTGCGTCATTCCGATTTTTTAGGTAAGAAAATTAAAAAAGTGGCGGTTTGCGGCGGCTCTGGATTTTTCTTGCTCGATAATGTAAAGCGTTGTGAAGCAGATGCTTACATCACTGGAGATGTTAAATATCACGACTTTTTTGAGGCCGATGGCAAGCTTTTGCTGGTGGATGCGGGGCACTATGAAACAGAACAATTTACAAAAGAATTAATTGCTGATGCTATTATTAAAAAATTTTGTAACTTTGCAGTTTCAATTTCGAGGGTCAAAACTAACTCGATAAATTATTATGTATAAATATTAAAATTTACATAAATGTCTGATACTCAAGAACTTAAACTCAACGAGGAAGAACAGATTGAAATTACCGTTGAAAAGAAACTTGTTGCACTTTACACCTTGCAACAGATTGATTCCAAGATTGACAAAATTCGCATAGTGCGTGGTGAGCTGCCAGAAGCCGTGCAGGACCTCGAGGACGAAGTGGCTGGTTTGGAGACTCGTATCGCCAATTACGAGGCTGATCTGAAGAAATTCAACACCGACGTAACCAACTACAAGATTAAAATCAAAGAAACACAGGCTCTGATTAAGAAATATGAAGAGCAGCAGAACAACGTCCGCAACAGCCGTGAATACGATTCACTGACCAAAGAAGCCGAATATCAGTCACTTGAAATTCAGCTTTGCGAGAAACGTATCAAGGATGCCACCATCAAGATGGAAGACATCAAGAACGGTTTGGAAGCAACGAAGGCCAAATTGGAAGAGCGTAAAAACGACCTTGGGGTAAAACAGTCTGAACTCAAATCAATCGTTGAAGAGACCGAGAAAGAAGAGCAAGACTTGGTTGCCAAGTCAAAGGAAAGCGAATCTTTGATCGAAGACCGTCTGCTGTCAGCATACAAGCGCATCCGTAAGAGTGCCCGCAACGGCTTGGCAGTTGTGAAAATCGAGCGTGATGCCTGCGGCGGATGCTTCAACAAGATTCCACCACAACACCAGCTCGACATTCGTATTCACAAGAAAATCATCGTTTGCGAGTACTGCGGCCGTATCTTGGTTGACCAAGACATTATCGACCAGTACAACGCCAAGAACTGATTTTTTAGGGTAATGTTGCCAAAAATAGTTGGTGACAGGTAAAAAAAAGATAGGTGGCGGGCTCCTCAAAATAGCCCTGGCTACCTATCTTTTTTTGGACGCTTCAGCCCTAAAATAAAGATACCATTTGACATAATTCTGATAGTGTT
>JAFZXP010000057.1 GCA_017616735.1 Bacteroidales bacterium | reverse complement strand
TTTACCAACTACTTTTGTCTATTATACCTAAAAAAAGCGGCGCTGGTTGCACCAGCGCCGCTTATTTTATTCATCTATTACATCGGAGTTTCTTTCTTTGAACTCTTCTATTTCCTTATCGATAGCCTCCGTGTCTATCACCTGCTTTTTCTCAACAGGTTTGCTAAGACGGTTGCCACCCTGATATTTTCCGATGGTCCAAACAATACCCATACGGAAGTTGGAAGCAGAATATGATGTCGCCATTTCGATAGTTGGAGCAGCCACCTTTGTCAAAGCCAAGATGTTGTCGGTAACTGCGTAAATGTTGAATGGTCCGGCATGGAATCCGAAACCGAGACCGAGCGAATATCCCGAATATTTAGCCGCGGTGAAACTTGCTGTAAGATCGAGTCTGTTCCAGAATTCTCCGCTATATGCCAGTGTGATGGCCGGGCGCATCTTATCCTTTATATAATACATCTGACCGATAGCAGTGAAACGCACCATAGGATTCAGTTCATAGTAACCCTGCAACATAATGCGTGTCTTGAGATAAGTCTTATAGTCTGATCCCGGTGTAAGCGAATCGTTGCCCCATACGGCATCAATAACCTTGCCCACCATTGAGGAATAGTCGAGTTCCATGTTAGTGACATCGCTAAGACTGGTGAACACCGAACTATGAACATTGACATTGTCGTTATGCAACCTCTTTTCCTTGGTATCTTTCCACTTGATGTAACCAAGATCATAAACACCCGCTGCCAAGCCCCAATGCTCGTTGAATGTGTACGAAGCGCCAAAATCAACGCCCAATCCGATATTTTCTGTTATGCTGAACATATTGGCGATACCAATCGAATCAACATCGAACAGATTTGACACATCGCTGATACGGCTGATTTTGGATTTGAGCATAGAAGCTGCCTGAATATCAAGATGAACGTCAGCAGTGATTGCATATGTGTCAGCATCGGTGTAAATCTTGGTCTCATCGTTTTTCATAGTAACATTAGCTACGCCTATCAAAAACTTCGGACGGATACCGACGGTCAGTTTATCGTTGACATCGTATTGAGCGCCTATACCTATTTCGCTAAAGGCGGTTGCATTCATGTTGATGTTGAAATTACACGGATTATCGCTTCCCAGATAGCCGTTGTTACCGAGCACAAACAATCCGACAAAATCCTTGGCGTAAGTTACTTCAGCATTGACTCTGGTCCGCCAGTCGATATTGAAGAACAATTTGTTCACACGGAATCCGACATTTAACAGATCAAGCGAGAAATTGGTGTTGATAAAGTTGTCGGTATCTTTCAAACTATTCAAAATACCCACGCCATCAATCACATTATCGCCGTTGGAATTAGTGGTTATAAAGTTCTTGTAAGTCAAGCTCGAGTTGTAGATATTGAAGCCGATATTGGAGAATCCGACACCTATCATAGCGTTGTAAGGCACTCTGATACCTGGATTGAGATAGTTGCTATATGGAACATGCGGAAGCAATGTGAATGTTATTCCGTCGTTCTGGGCATTAGCCGTAAAACCAGCTGCAGCCAACACCATTATAACTAAAAATCTATATAATCTTTTCATGACGCCCTCCTGTTATTTTAATCCATCAAAATTAATTTCAGACGACTTGCTAAGCATCTTGATTCTGAGCACAAGATTGTCGGAACCCATCATCATTACCGGATCAGGACTGATATCGTCGGTTCTGGCTCCCATCTTGAGCACCATCTTGTTGGCTCTCGTTATATGCTTGAGTCTGTCGCCGGTAAACGGCTCAATATCTATCACGTTGATATCGCTTGTGGTGGTATACTCCAACGATTGTGTACCTGTAAACAACGAGTCAACCAAATGGTTGTTTCTCAGGAAATACACCTGCATGTCCATATTAATTTTTATCTTGGAGTTATATTCGACCGAGAAGTCGACCTCATCGAGATAATCATCCACTTCGTCCAAACCGGCGTTGATGTCTTGTCCCGAGAAGTTGACCGCAAATGTGTCGCAATAATGCAAGTCGGTAAGCTTGAATGAGAATGGCATTTCGATATCGCCGATAATATCAATTGCGGAGGTATCTGACATTGTTATAACCTCGCCAGGTGTTGATATTGACACCCTGCCATCAAAATCGAGGCGTGTGTATCCGGCCAAAGCGTCGATGTAATCGGTAAAGCCTTCCACTCTAAAGTTGCGGTATTCACCCTCGGTAGGATAAATATCGACATCAACTGTATCCTGAACCAAAAGGTCGGTCGATGTGCCATGGGCTGTATTCACGAATTTCAGCTTGGTAATATCTCCGAAAGCTCCGAATCCGAATGTATTTCTGTATGTTATGTAAATGCTCGGAACTGGCAGATGTGCGCTGCCGGTAAGACCTTTCAGTCCGAAGTCGATTGCCTGACGCTCATGGAACACAGAATCAATCGCCTTGTTTACCACTGCTGTCACAGTCTTGAACCGCACGTTCTCAAGATCGCCCGACATATTGCAATCGTAAACACCGCCAGGATAACTTTGGCCTGCTTCGCAATACAAAGTGATGTCGGCCGAGAACCATACTGTCTGAGTTGAATCAGGCATAATGAGGCAATTGGTCAAATCAACTTCATATTTTTCTCTGTTCTTGTTGTAATCGAAAACCATTTCAAAGTCTTCTCCGTTAGGCATCTTCAGAGTCTGGCTGTAGATTACAATTTTTCTCAAGAACTCCAGTTCTGGTGTCACATCGAAACCAAACGACAACTTGCCGCTACGCAGCAACACCGAGGTGATGTCGAAACCGTCATAAGAGAACGGGAATTCAGCAAACTTGTCTGCCTTGACGATGGTTTCACCACCGTTGTCAGGCTCAAACGGATTCACCGTAAAACTTGTGTTGGTGTTGAAATGCACATCTTCCAAGTTGCTTAAAAAACTACTGGCTTTAACAACACCCTTAACCGTATCGCCATAGTAGGCGAAAAGCGAGTCGTTTCTGACACGCAGCCAAGTGGTGGAAGTGCTGTCAAATTCCTCAATCAAATCCATGATTGACATAGTGTCGCTGAACACCGACAAAGCAAACTGTGTGTCGACAGCGACGCCCTTCACGTTGGTCTTTTTGCATGATGACACCTGAAGCATCACAATCGACACGAGAAGCGCAATAATTAAATAGGTAAATTTCTTATTCATATTATAAAATTAAATTTGGGTCAAAATTACTAAAATATTTAATATGTCTTCTATTTTTGGCGTAATTTAATTTTTGAAAAAATTTTATTTTTTTTGTAGTGAGTAACAAAAAAAGTTGTAATTTTGCGGCTCGAAAAAAGTTAGAAGAAAAAAGATATGTATTTAACTGCAGAAAAGAAACAAGAGATTTTCACACAGTACGGTAAGAATGCACAGGATACCGGCTCAGCGGAAGGACAGATTGCACTGTTCACATTCAGAATCAAAAATTTGACCGAACACATGAAGGGCGCAAAGAAAGATTTGGCCACAAAGCGTTCGTTGGTAGCACTCGTTGGTAAGAGAAGAAAGCTCCTCGCCTACCTCAAAAAGACTGATATCGAAAGATATCGTAACATCGTTAAGGAATTAGGTTTAAGAAAATAAAAGCATTGTTTTACAATGTATTAGCGAAAAAAGGCAATCATCTTGCCTTTTTTCGCATTGTTGTACTCTAATTCCAAATTCATTACTTTTTAATTAATATAAAATAGTTTTTATTATGGGTCCAGAAGGAATCAAACAGACAATACAGACTGGTAAAGATACCATCACCATAGAGACAGGTCGCTTGGCCAAGCAGGCCGACGGCGCAGCAGTTGTCAAATGCGGCAACACAGTTTTGCTTGCTACAGTAGTGGCAGCCAAAGAGGCTAAAGACGATGTGGATTTCCTGCCTCTTTCAGTAGATTACAAAGAAAAATACGCAGCAACAGGCAAATTCCCTGGCGGTTTCTTCAAACGCGAAGGCAAGCCGTCAGACTATGAGATTTTGATTTCACGTCTGGTCGACCGTGCCATCCGTCCACTTTTCCCTGACGATTTCCACGCAGAAATCCAGGTCCAGATTACACTGCTGTCTGGCGAAACCAACGTGCTTCCTGACGCTTACGCAGCATTGGCCGCATCAGCAGCTATAGCAGTGTCAGACATCCCGTTCCACGGTCCTATCTCGGAAGTCCGCGTCGCTATGATTAACGGCGAATACGTCATCAACCCTCGCGCTGACGAACTCGAGAACGCCGACCTCGAACTCATGGTGGGTGCCACAATGAAAGACATCTGCATGGTGGAAGGCGAATCGAAAGAAATTTCAGAAGCTCAGATGATTGGCGCTTTGAAAGCCGCTCACGAGGCCATCAAAGGTCAGGTGCAGGCACAGTTAGACCTCGCTTCACGCGTTGAAAAGGCAAATCCAAAACGCGAATATTGCCACGAAGTCAACGACGAAGACCTTCGCGCCGACATGATGGCATGCTGCTACAAGCCTTGCTACGACTTCGCTCTCACCGGCAACGCCAACAAACACGAGCGCGAAGACGCATTCCAGGCAATTCTTGACAATTATCTCACAAAATACACCGAAGAGGAACTCGAAGAGAAGACCTCGATGGCAAAACGTTACTTCCACGACATCGAGCGTAAGGCAGTGCGTGACGCCATCTTGATCGAGCGCAAACGTCTTGACGGCCGTAAACTCGACCAGATCCGTCCAATTTGGACAGAAGTCGACGTGTTGCCTTCATGCCACGGCTCAGCTATCTTCACACGTGGTGAGACACAGGCATTGGTGACAGTGACACTCGGCACCAAGCTCGACGAGCAGACCATCGACGGCGCTGTCGTTGAAGGCACAAGCAACTTCATGTTGCACTACAACTTCCCAAGCTTCGCCACAGGCGAATGCAAGGCCAGCCGCGGTGTCAGCCGTCGTGAAATCGGTCACGGCAACCTCGCTGAGAGAGCATTGAAGAATATGATTCCTGGTCCGGATGAGAACCCTTATACCATCCGCGTGGTGTCAGATATTCTCGAGTCAAACGGCTCATCATCAATGGCTTCGGTGTGCGGTGGCACATTGGCATTGATGGACGCAGGCGTGAAGATGAGAAAGCCTGTCGCAGGTATCGCAATGGGATTGATCACCGACAACGACAAATACGCAGTTTTGTCAGATATTCTTGGCGATGAGGATCACCTCGGCGACATGGACTTTAAGGTGACTGGTACAGTTGACGGCATCACAGCATGCCAGATGGATATCAAGGTTGACGGTTTGTCATACGAAGTGTTGAGCGAAGCTCTCGAGCAGGCTAAGGCCGGCAGAATGCACATCCTCGGCGAGATGGCCAAGACCATCAGCGAGCCTCGTGCCGACTACAGAGAGTTCGTGCCACGCATCGAAAAGATCATCATCCCTAAAGACTTCATCGGCGCTGTTATCGGACCTGGCGGAAAAGTCGTTCAAGAGATTCAGAAGTCGACCAACACCGTCATCGTCATCACTGAAGACGAGAAATGCGGCATGGTCGAGATCGCTTCAACCAACAAGGACGACCTCGAGGCAGCAAAGGCACGCGTCCGCGCTATCGTTGCAGTTCCTGAGGTTGGCGAAGTTTACGACGGCACAGTGAAGTCAATCATGCCGTTCGGCGCTTTCGTCGAGATTCTCCCAGGCAAAGACGGTTTGCTCCACATCTCAGAGATCGATTACAAACGTCTCGAGAGCATGGACGGTGTCCTGAAAGAAGGCGACAAAATCCAAGTGAAGCTTATCGAAATCGACCAGAAGACCGGCAAGCTCCGCCTTTCACGCAAGGCTTTGCTCCCGAAACCTGAAGGTTATGTTGAGAAGCCAGAAAGACCACGTGGCGAGCACAAAGGTGGTGAGCATAAAGACCACAAAGGCGGCGATCATAAAGGACCACGTCACAACAAATAGTTAGAAGTTAGGAGTTAGCAGTTAGAAGTTGAAAACCAAATAACTGCTAACTTCTCACTCCTCACTACTAACTAATGTAAATCTTAATAAATAAAATATGAGGCAGTTAAAGATTACCAAACAAGTTACCAACAGGGAAACAGCTTCTTTGGATAAGTATCTCCAGGAGATTGGTAAGGTTGAATTGATAACGGCTGACGAAGAAGTCGAGCTTGCACAGCGCATCCGTCAAGGCGACATGGCCGCTTTGGAAAAGCTGACAAAAGCCAACTTGAGATTCGTCGTTTCCGTGTCAAAACAGTACCAAAATCAGGGATTAAGCCTCCCCGACCTCATCAATGAGGGCAACCTCGGACTTATCAAGGCGGCACGCCGTTTTGACGAGACAAGAGGTTTCAAGTTCATCTCTTATGCTGTGTGGTGGATCCGTCAGTCCATCCTCCAGGCTCTTGCAGAACAATCACGTATCGTCCGACTTCCATTGAACAAGATCGGTTCGATCAACAAAATCAACAAGACTTACGCAAAGCTGGAGCAGGAATTTGAGCGCGAGCCGAACGCCGAAGAGATAGCTGAAGTCCTCGACTTGACCGAAGCCGAAGTCAAGGAATCGATGAAAAACGCTGGTCGTCACGTGTCAATGGACGCTCCACTCGTGCAGGATGAAGACAACAACATGTACGACGTCTTGAAGAGTGACGAAGTGGTGACACCTGAAACACAGCTTCTTTACGAGTCATTACGTAAGGAAATCGACCGCGCCATCTCGACTTTGACACAACGCGAGGCCGACGTCGTCCGCCTTTATTTCGGACTGAACGGCGGTCACCCGATGACTTTGGAGGAAATTGGTGAGAAGTTTGACCTCACACGCGAGCGTGTGCGTCAGATCAAGGAGAAGGCAATCCGCCGCTTGAAGCACACAAGCCGAAGCAAGATTCTCAAGAGTTATCTTGGTTGATCTTACATTTTAACGATTATTAAGGATTTAACAGGACTGGAAACGGTCCTGTTATTTTTTTTATAACGATTTCAGCCAATGGTCGAATTTACGTTTTTGAGCAAGGATATGAATACTGCTTAAATGCTGCACGTCATCTTTATATGCTGGTTTGTCCAGATGGACAGTGCTAACAGCCTTATGAATCCATCTGTTCTTCACGCTCGTAAAGCAATATCCGACAAAAATACTCATAACAAAATCGTTAATTATTAATAGTTAGTCCCAACAACTTCTCAAACTCCTTCAACTCCTGTTTCCTCGCTTCTCGGATTTTGGCGATGTCGAGCTTATCGATTACAGGTTTGACTTTATCTTTACCTTTGTTTTTAAAATACGACATCCCTTTCATCAGGAACAGATTTTCCATTTTACCAATTCCAGAATCGCCTTTTATTCTCGTGTTTTTAGGAAAGCCTAAAGCTTGAAGAATTCCCCGTGTATCATCAAGCATCCAATCTTCAATACTAGTTTCAGCTCTCAAACAGCAAAACTCTGTAACGCCAAACTCTTTCTTTAATTCCTTTTTCACGTGCTCCCAATCTGGTTCTATTTGAATACAATTCCTAAAAACATCCGTATCAAATTCACAACATACAGCCCTAAAAATAACCGGCGTATTCTGACTTTGTTGGATACTGAACAACCTAATTCTCATATTTCGCCAAATAGGAGTCCCATGTATATTTTCCACTCTTATACCTTTCGGGCGTTTCCACCCATTTGCTTTATAGTATTCCAACAACCGATTGATTATCAGTTCGTCAGCATCACCCTCAACAAATATCACGACAATTTCATCGCATTTATTTCCTTTACCTTTCTTAGTCATCGCATCCTCCTTCTGCCCGACTCTTTTCCTCAAAGAAAACATCTATCAAATTTCTATCATCCTCAGCATTTAACATCAATTCAAACAAATACTCACCAAGCGCCATCTCACCAGCTGCAGCAATTTTAAGCACGCTCTTCAGTTTTGTAGGCTTGATGGTGCGGAAATCAACCAAGCCATCATCAGATGGCAAACCTACATACAATTGCTCATAAGTCAGATGTTTAGCCAGATGTGTCGAATGACTTGTGAAAAGCAATTTGGTTTCACCCGACAGCATAGGTATGGCTTTGAGCAGACTTTGCAGCAAATCAGGATGTATTGAGTTTTCAAGTTCCTCTACCATCAATATCTGAGTTCCTTTTTTGTTGGCATGTATAATAGAGGTAAGCAAAAACAGCACACGCATACTTCCTGTTGACAGAAAACGGAATGGTGTTGCCTGATTGTTAGCTTTTTCTTTAACATACACATCATACAAATCCGGCAATTCGTACGGTGCATCTTTGTCAACTTGTTTTGATTTTGAGCCGAATCTCAC